>MGTI01000065.1:0-5340 GCA_001799365.1 Desulfobacterales bacterium GWB2_56_26
GATCTCGGCACCGGAGGCGGTCAGGATGAAGGTCGGGATCGTCCAGGGCAATATCGATCAGAGTCTCAAATGGTCGCCGTCTCAGCAGCAGATCACGGTCGATACCTATCTGGCGCTCAGCGCCTCGCTCATGCGGGCAGCATCGCCGCCGGACCTGGTGATCTGGCCGGAGACGGCCCTGCCATTTTTTCCCACCAACGAGCAGATGGGACCGCTGAAAATGGCGGTAAAATCCGGGAACATGGCCCTTCTGACCGGCGCCCCGTGGTACGAGATCATCGACCGGCAGAATAAGAAGGTCAAATATTACAACAGCGCTTTCCTGCTGTCGCCGGACGGCGGGTTTGCCGGCAAGTATTTCAAGACCCATCTCGTGCCCTTCGGGGAATATGTGCCGATGAAGAAACTGCTGCCGTTTTTGGCTCCCCTGGTCGAGGCGGTAGGAGATTTCAGTTTCGGCACGATCGCGAAGCCGCTCGTCTGGCACGAGGCCAAAGCCGGCATCCTGATTTGTTTCGAGTCGGTCTTCCCCGAGCTTTCCCGGCAGTGGGTGCAGGCGGGAGCGAATATCCTGGTGAATTTGACTAACGATGCATGGTATGGTAAATCGAGTGCCCCACAGCACAGCCTGGCCATGGCCGTACTCCGGGCGGTGGAGGCGAGACGGAGCCTGATTCGCTCGGCCAATACCGGCATTTCCGCCTTCGTCAATCCGGCGGGTGGAATCGACGATCGTTCCGGCTTGTTCGAGCCCTGGGCGGCCGCAAGAGACGCGGTGCTCATGACAGATATCACCATCTGGGTGCGTTTTGGCCATCTCTTCGCCCCCTTCTGCCTGATCATAGCCTGCTTCGGGACCGCCGTCGGCCGGCGGTTGCGGTGCAGGGAATATCGGTTGCGGGAATACAATTAAAGAAAACTGTTTGCGACCGGCGCGGGGATGTCATTTCCGGCAACCCTTGGCGTGTCTCAGTCGAATGCAATAAAATCATAATTAAAGGGTAGAATCATGGCAATTGAAACAGGTGCGGCAGTCTCCAAACAGAAGCTTGCGGGCATAAAGGAGCGATTACTTACACTGAAGGAGCATCTTTGACTTAGCCGCTAAAAAAGACCGGCTTGAGGCCTTGGAGCGCCAGACGCTGGCTCCCGGCTTCTGGAACGATGCCGAAAAGGCCAAGGTTGTCCAGAAGGAACACGGCCAGCTCCAGGATACCGTTAAGGAGTGGGAGGCGCGGTGGAAGGAAGTGGAGGACACCGAGCTGTTCCTCGAAATGCTCATGGAAGAAAAGGACGCCGAGCTCGAGGCGGAAATATTCCAGAAGATCAAGGTGATGGAGGATGGGCTGGCTCAGGCTGAACTGGAATGCATGTTCAACGGCGAGCATGACGCCAACAATGCCATCATGTCCATTCATGCCGGCGCCGGCGGCACCGAGGCGCAGGACTGGGTCGAAATCCTGATGCGGATGTATCTGCGCTGGGCGGAAATCCGCGGTTTCAAAACCGACATCCTCGACTACCTGGCCGGCGACGAGGCGGGAACCAAGAGTGTCACCATCATGTTTAAAGGGCACTTCGCCTATGGGTATTTGCGCTCGGAACTGGGGATTCACCGGCTGGTCCGGATCTCTCCCTTCGATGCCAGTGGCCGGCGGCATACCTCGTTTGCCTCGGTCATGATCCTGCCGGAGCTGGACGATTCGATCAACGTCGAGATCGACGACAAGGACCTGCGGATCGATACCTATCGGTCGAGCGGTGCCGGCGGTCAGCATGTCAACAAAACCGACTCCGCCATACGCATTACCCACTTGCCGACCGGTATCGTGGTCCAGTGCCAGAACGAGCGGTCGCAGCACTCCAACAAGTATACCGCCATGAAGATGCTCACCGCCCAGCTCTACGAGCTGGAAAGGCAGAAGCAGGCCCAGCAGGCTGAGGGTCTGGCCGGCGACAAGAAGGGCATCTCCTGGGGCAGCCAGATCCGCTCCTATGTGCTGCAGCCCTACCGGCTGATCAAGGATCACCGGACCGACCACGAGGTCGGCAACGTTGACGCGGTACTGGACGGCGACCTTGATCCCTTTATCAAGGCGTATCTTTTACTTGGGAAATAACCTCCGGAATCCGATATTCAGGATAAAACGCAGAAGGCCGGTTCGATGACGAACCGGCCTTCTGCGTTTTTGCTCTTGGTACTGCTTCGGGTTAGCTTACTTCAGCACGTCGGCCACCGGGGTGTACGGCAGGCCGAAGGCCTCGGCGACTGCGCCGTAAGTTACCTTGCCGTCGACGATGTTGAGACCGAGGGCGATTTCTTTATTGTCCTGGCAGGCTTTCTTCCAGCCTTTGTTGGCGATCTGCAGGGCGTAGGGCAGAGTCGCATTGGTCAGGGCGAGGGTCGAGGTCTTGGCGACAGCGCCCGGCATGTTGGCCACGCAGTAATGCACGACGCCATCCACGGTGTAGACCGGATTGTCATGGGAGGTCGCCTTGGAGGTTTCGAAGCAGCCGCCCTGATCGATGGCCACGTCGACCATGACCGCGCCCGGCTTCATCACCTTCAGCATGTCTCTGGTGACCAGTTTGGGGGCTTTGGCGCCGGGGATGAGGACGGCACCGACTACCAGATCGGCCTCTTTCAGCAGTTCGCGCAGTTTCGGCACGCTGCTCATGATCGGGAAACAGTTGGCGGGCATGACTTCCCGCAGGTAGCGCAGCCGGTCGAGGTTGGTGTCGAGCAGATACACCTTTGCGCCAAGGCCGCAGGCTAAGAGGGCGGCATTGATGCCGACCACGCCGCCGCCGATAACAACCACATTGCCCGGCTCAACGCCCGGTACGGCACCGAGCAGAATGCCCCGGCCGCCTTTGGTCATCTGCAGGTATTCGGCGCCGACCTGGGCAGCCATCCGGCCGGCAACCTCGCTCATCGGGGTGAGCAGCGGCAGGGAGCCATCCGCTTTCTGGATCGTCTCATAGGCGATATTCACCGATCCCGCCTTAATCAGGCCGCGGGTCTGCTGTTCGTCGGCAGCCAGGTGCAGGTAGGTGAAGACGATCTGGTCCTTGCGGATAAGATCGTATTCCTGGGGCTGGGGTTCCTTGACGTGCATGACCATGTCGGCCTTGGCGAAGATCTCGGCCGGGCTGTTCACGATGGATGCGCCTGCCTGGATGTATTCTTCGTCGGAGAAACCGCTGCCTTTGCCGGCATTCTTCTCAACGAGGACCTGATGTTTGTGGTGAGTCATGACCTCAACGCCAGCGGGGGTCATACAGACTCTGTTTTCTGCGATTTTGATTTCCTTGAGAATTCCGACGATCATTGTAGTCTCTCCTTGTTGAGCTGGGGCGGGTAAGTTTTCCCGCCTCACCCAAGTCCTGCGGGGAGGAGGTTCCGCGGCCTGGGCAAGGAGAGAAAACGCTTGTAAATCAGAGTATATATGGAACCTTTAAATTGTATCCCTTGTAGACGATGAAGCTTTCCACGGTCTGCACGTCCTCGACCTTGGCGACCTGTTCGGTGATGAATTCCAGCAGGGTGTAGCCCGGGCCGAGCAAAGCCTGGAGGATGATATCGTATCTGCCGGTGACGATCCCGGCCGAAACCACCCCCCGCAATCTGCTGAACTCCTCGGCCTTTTTCTGCAGGTCCATGGTCTTCAGTTTCACCCCGAGATAGAGCAGGTTATGGCCGCTCAGAGCATCGACCTGAACATTGCCGGAAAATTTTAAAATCCCTTCTTCAATCAGCTTATTGACCCGGCTGCGGATGGTATTTTCGGTCAACGACAACTCTTCGGCGATCAGCTTGAAGGGTTTCCTGCCGTCTTTCAGATGACGAAGTATCTGGATGTTGGTGTCGTCGATGTCCATAGTTCCGGTCGGGGAGAAGGTGAAACTCAGTTGTAATTAGCAATTAAACAAATATTACATGATTAATTGAGGAAAAGTCAAATAGAATTAGAAAATATTTTGCAAAACCTCAAAATATTCCTAAACCGGATGGGCTAGTCCTTGCAGCGCAAAGACTTGCGGGTAGTGGCAGTCGATGAGAAGAGGTGAGTCGCAGTACAACGGTGGGATCAGTGGCCGTGGACAGACGGCGGGGAGCCGGCTCTGTCGCAACTCGATTGCCGGGTTTGCGGTCGGACATGGAGGAGAGAGGAACTGCAGCAGCCGCACATCTCTCCGCCGGTTTTGTGGCACATACCGGTCAGACCGTGCTTGGTTTGGCGCTGCCGCCGCTTGCTGAAGCCGATAAAGAAGCCGATCGTCGGCAGCAGGACGAAGGTTATGGTCATAGTCAGAATGAAGGTTGTCATACTTCCATCATAAGCATTTTGGCTGTATTTGCCCGCATGAGTCGCACTAGCCGCCGAAGTCGTCGGAATGGATATTGGCCTTTTCCACCCCGAGGCCGTCGAGCATGGCGTATACGGCCTTGTTCATCATCGGCGGGCCGCACAGATAATAATTGATATCCTCCGGGGCCGGATGATCCTTCAGGTACTGGTCGTAGAGCACCTGATGGATGAAGCCGGTGAGGCCGGTCCAGTTATCCTCCGACTGGGGACTGGACAGGGCCAGATGGAAGGAGAAATTGTCGTGCAGCCTTTCCAACTCGCGAAACTCTTCGTCGTAAAAGACTTCCTTGAGGCTTCTGCCGCCGTACCAGAACGACACCTTCCGCTTAGTCTTCCTGGCTTTGAACAGGTCGAAGACATGGCTGCGCAAGGGGGCCATGCCGGCGCCGCCGCCGATAAGGACAACCTCCGATTCGCTCTCATCCATGAAAAATTCGCCGAAGGGGCCGGCGATGACGATTTCGTCGCCTGGCTGCAGGTTAAAAATCCAGGAGGAAACCTGTCCGGGCGGCACGTTCTCCTGCCCCGGCGGCGGGGTGGCAATCCGCACGTTCAACTTGATGATGCCCTTTTCCCCCGGATAGTTGGCCATCGAATAGGCCCGGCTAACCGGCAGGTTGACCTGGGATTTATACTGGAACATCTTGAACTTGGTCCAGTCGGACAAAAACCGTTCGTCGATATCGAAGTTGCGGTATTCCAGGGTATGGGGCGGGACTTCGATCTGAATGAAGCCGCCGGCCTTGAAATCGACCTGATCCCCTGCCGGCACCTCGATCACCAGTTCTTTGATAAAGGTGGCGACGTTTCTGTTGGAGAGCACCTTGCACCTCCATTTTCTGGCATCGAGGGTCTCCGGCGGGACCATGATCTCCAAGTCCCTTTTGACCGCCACCTGGCAGGCCAGACGCATTCCCCGCTTGGCGTCGAAGTTGTTGATCGCCCCCCGCTCGGTCGGCAGGATGCC
>MGTI01000065.1:5380-13318 GCA_001799365.1 Desulfobacterales bacterium GWB2_56_26
CTGCCGCCCCCGCCGCAGGCGGAAGAGAGGAAAATGCCCCGTTCGGCAAGCGTCCCCAGGAGTTTCGCGCCGGGTCTGGTCGTAAGGGATTTATCTTTGTTGATCTGGATAGTGATTTCGCCGCTCGGCACCAAGACTCGTTTGGCGACAACGATGATCGTGACCAGGACCAGCTGGATCGCCAGAAAGGAGAGCACCCCGTAGATTATTTCCGTCATGGCCCGTTATCCTTCATACGTGCTGATTACTTATAATCCCGCCAGGCCCATGAAGGCCATGGCCATAAGGCCGACCGTAATAAAGGTGAGCCCCAGTCCCCGCAATCCCGCCGGCGGATCGGCGTATTCCAGCCTCTCCCTGATCCCGCCCAGGCAGACCACCGCCAGGAAGAAGCCGGCGCCCGAACCGAAGCCGTAGGCAATCGATTCCGGGAAGGTGTAATCCCGCTCGACCATGAAGAGCGATCCGCCCATAATGGCGCAGTTGACGGTCAGAAGCGGCAGGTAGATCCCCAGGGTGATGTAGAGTGCCGGCAGGAATCGGTCGACGATCATCTCCAGCACCTGGACCACCGCGGCGATGATGGCGATATAGGTCAACAGGCCGAGAAAACTGAGGTCCAGCTCCGGTAGCCCCGCCCAGGCGAGAGCCCCGGGTTTCAGCAGATAGTTGAGGACCAGGTTGTTGAGAGGCACGGTAATCACCTGGATAACGAGGACCGCGACCCCGAGCCCGAAGGCCGACTGCACCCTTTTGGAGATGGCCATGAAGGTGCACATGCCGAGAAAGAAGCTGAGCGGCAGGTTCTCCAGGAAGATGGAGCGGAGGACGATATCGAAATAGGAGGCCATTTTTTTTAATCCTCCTGTTGGCCGGGGTCGGCGGTTCTGAGAATCCAGATGATCAGGGCGATGAGGAAAAAGGCGCTGGCTGGCAGGAGAAGAACGCCGTTGCGCAGGTACCAGCCGCCGTCCGTAGTCAGCGGCAGGATTTCCACACCGAAGACGCTGCCCGAGCCGAGCAGTTCCCGGACGAAAGCGACCGACATCAGGATAAAACCATAGCCCAGGCCGTTGCCGATGCCGTCGACGAAGCTCGCGAGGGGCGGGTTGGCCATGGCATACCCCTCGGCCCGGCCCATGACGATGCAGTTGGTGATGATCAGTCCGACATAGATCGACAACTGTTTCGACAGGTCGAAGAAGAAGGCCTTGAGAATCTGATCCACCAGAATGACCAGCGTGGCGATGACGATGATCTGCAGGCCGATGCGTACGCTGCCCGGGATCCGGTTGCGGACCATGCTGATCGCCATGCTGGAAAAGGCGACGACCAGGGTGACGCAGATCGACATGACGAAGGCGGTGGTCATCTGGCCGGTGGTGGCCAGCGCCGAACAGATGCCGAGGATCAGCAGGGCGATGGGATTGCGTTTGAAAATGGAGCGGGACAGCAGCTCGGTCTTGGTTTCAGCTTCAGCCATGTTTGTACCCCAAGGTTTTATCCTTTACTCGGTTTGCTGTTTTTCAATCGGGCGAACAAGGGCTTGAAACCATGGTCGCCAAACCAGAATTCCATGAGATTGTCGACACCTTTGGTGGTGAGAGTGGCGCCGGATAGACCATCGATCTCGTAGGATTTGGCGGGCTCGGTGGTTGCCGCTTCGCCTTTGGCAAATTTCAGACTGAAGCCGCCTTGCTCATTATAGACCTTTTTGCCGCGCCACTCCCCCTGCCAGCGTGGATTTTCCACCTCTCCGCCGAGTCCCGGCGTCTCGCCGTGTTGGTAAAAGGACACCCCGCGGATAGTGGCCAGATCGCCGTCGAGCGCCACATAGGCATACATGGTCGACCACAGGCCCTTGCCGCGAACCGGCAGGACGATCTGCTGGATTTCTTCGCCGTTCTTGACAAGGTAGACGAGGGAGTATTTCTCCTGCCGACGCACCCGGGCGAGATCTTCCTCCTTGTTTAACGCTCTGCCCATATCCTCGGAGAGAGCTGCCTTCAGCTGCCGGTAGTTTTCCGGCCGGATGATCTCTTCCGGCACGAATTCGCCGGTGGCGAGCTCAACCACCCGGGTCTCGATGGGGGCGAACATCTCCGGGATGGACTTGGCGGGGTCGTAGAGACCGGCGGCATAGAGGATATTTTTTTGGCGGTCAATGTCGCGGTTGGCCTCCTGCCGCGGCCGAAGGCCGACCGCGGCGCCGGCGACCAGGGCCGAACAGACGAAGGCCAGGATCAGCACGGTATAAAAGGGTCTGGCAAGGGATTCTTCTTCAGCCATGGCGGACCATCCTTCTCTTGATATTGGCCTGGATGACAAAGTAATCGAACAGGGGGGCAAAAACGTTGCCCAGCAGGATGGCGAGCATCGTCCCCTCCGGAAAGGCCGGATTTGCCACCCGGATGAGGATGGACAACACCCCCACCAGGAGGCCGTACAGCCACTGCCCGGTTTGGGTATGCGCCGCCGACACCGGGTCGGTGGCCATGAAGACCAACCCGAAGGCAAACCCGCCCAATACCACATGCCAGTGGGGCGGGACGGCGTAAAGCGGAATGGCCGCGGCGTCGCTCTGCAGGGAGAAAAACAGGCTGCAGAGCACGCCGCCGATGAGCATCGCGGTCATAATCCGCCACGAGGCAATGCGGGTTATAAGCAAAATGGCCGCGCCGACAAGGCAGGCAAGGGTCGAGGTTTCGCCCATGGAGCCCGGCATGGTGCCGAGAAAGGCTTGCATCCAGTTCACCCCCATGCTCGATACCGATTCGCCTGGCTGGGCGGTGGCGAGACGGGTGAGGACGGTGGCCCCGGAAACGCCGTCGACGGCGGTCCAGATGGCGTCGCCTGTCATCTGGGCGGGATAGGCGAAGTAGACGAAGGCCCGCGCGGCCAGCGCCGGATTCATGAAATTGCGGCCCACCCCGCCGAAGACCTCCTTGGCGAAGACCACCCCGAAACTGATGCCGATCGCCACCTGCCAGAGTGGAATGGTCGGCGGCAGGGTGAGGGGGAAGAGCAGGCTGGTGACTAAAAAGGCCTCGGAGAATTCATGGCCGCGGATGAGGTTGAAGAGCGCCTCCCAGAGCGACCCCACCACCACGGTCACCAGATAGATCGGCACAAAATAGAGGGCGCCATGGACGAAGTTGGCGGTGAAACTTGCGGGATCGCAACCGCCGACGAGCGTCATCATATCGCCACGCCAGCCGGCAGGCCCGCCAAGGCCCAGGGCGGCGATGGCGGAATTGGCCTGATAGCCGGTATTCCACATGGCCATGAGGGTGCAGGGGATGAGGGCGATGATAACGGTCATCATAATCCGTTTCAGATCGATGGCATCCCGGACATGCGGCGCCGCCTCGGTGGTCAGCTTCGAGCCGAACAGGAAGGAATCCACCGCCTCGTACACCGGATACCAGCGTTCGAGCCGACCGCCCTTGTCGAAGTGGCGCCCCGCATTTTTCATGAGCTTATTGAAGAAATTCATAGGGAAACCTGCACCGTTGGTATGAGTTGTCGTGGAAAAGCCTCAGCCGCCCGTTTCGATGGCGGTGAGGACCTGGCGGAGGCTCTCGCCGAATTCGTTTTTGCCGGGACAGACGAAGCCGCAGAGTCCGAGGTCGTCCTCGATCAGTTCCAGGCAGCCGAGGGCCTTGGATTTGTCAGTGTCGCCGCCCGCCAGGGCCTTCAACAGCGACACGGCGATAATGTCGAGCGGCATGACCTCTTCGTAGGTGCCAAGCGGGAAGATGACCCGTTTGCCGCCCCACATGGCGGTGGTCAGCGGAAATAATTTCTTTCTTACGTACGCCGAGGCGAAGACCGGCCGGATGGAAAAGCGGTCCCAGCCGGGCGCGAGCCAGTTGAAGAGCGAACTGCCGCTTGAATCCTCGATAACCGAAACCTGGTCGTGGAAGCGGCCGAGGAAGGCCACATTGCCCTGCGACTCGCGGCCGGAGAGCACCGAGCCGGAGATAATTCGCAGCTCTTCAAGCGAGACCTCGCGGCGGCAGAGACCCTGCAGCGAGGCGCCTATTCTCGTTTTCACCAGCGCCGGCTGCAGCACGCCCGGGCCGGCGAGGGATATGATACGGTCGGTCGGCAGTCGGCCGGTCATGAAGAGATGGCCGATGCCGATCACATCCTGATAGCCGATGTGCCAGACGGACTTGTTCTCATGCACCGGATCGATGAAGTGGATATGAGTCGACGGCAGCCCGGCCGGATGAGGTCCGCGGAAGCACCAGTAGTCGAGCCCGTCCACCTCTTCAAAGGGCGCGAGCGTCTCGGCCCCGGTGCAGTAGTGGATGGGCACGGTGAACAGTCGGCGCAGGACCTGCAGGCCAAACCGGTATTCCGCCTGATACTTGTTCATGATCACCTGGGGGCTTGCGGCCAGCGGAGCGGTGTCCATGGCGGTGATGAAAACCGAGGCCGGATCCGTGCCGATGGCCGGCGTCTTGCCGTAGGGACGGGTCCGGAAGGCGGTCCACAGGCCGGAACCAATCAGCAGTTCGCGGTACGCCCGCGGCTCGAGCTGATCCGGCCGGGCAAGAGGCACGGTGAAGGTCACCGCCTCCTCGCCGTCCAGTTCGATCACCAGCGACTCGAATTTGCGTTTCGCCCCGCGATTGATGGCCGCAACCCTGCCGCAGCCGGGGGAGGTGAAGATCACGCCGGGATTTTTCTTGTCGGTGAAAAGCTGCTGGCCCAGGATGACCCGGTCGCCCGCCTGGACCAGCAGCGTCGGAGCCATCCCGGGGAAATCGTCGCCGACAATGGCTACCTGCCTGATCCGGTTGCCCGGCCGGATTTTTTGTTCCGGGGCGCCGGAGATGGGGATATCCAACCCCTTCTTTAACCGTATCGTCTTCATATCAGCCGAAAAAACCTGTGGTGTGGTGTGTTCTGAGATCTTTGCCGATTAAATATGCCTCGCAGCCGTCCAGCGACTCGATGAGGTCCAGGCCGTCCTGCACGCCCAGAACCATCAGCGCGGTGGCCAGACCGTCGGCCAGGGCCACGGTGGGGGCGGTGACGGTACTGGAGGCCAGCTCCGGCGGCGAAAACCCCCGGTGGGGATCGATGATATGATGGTGCCGCAGATCGGGGGTGAAGGATTGGAGATAATCGCCGGAAGTCGCCACCGCCCGATTGCTGACGGCGAGGGCGACGACTTTCTTGGCCTCGACAGGCCTCGGCGGCCGGATGCCGATCCGCCAGGGCTCGTTCTTGTCTTTCAGGCCGCTGACCATGAGATCCCCGCCCGCCTCGACATAGACGTTGGGGAAACCGAGGCTCTTCAAGGTCTCGCTGCCGCGGTCAACGATGTAGCCCTTGGCGATGCCGTCAAAGGTAACGCCCATGCCGGGTCTGGCGAAACGGACGCCGGTTTCCGTCCGGATAAGCTGGTCGTAGCCGACGAGACGCCGGGCAGCAGTGAGCCGTTCGCTGTCCGGATGGTCGTTGTTGCCGCGGATCTCCTCGTGCAGCAAAAGGAGCGGCAGCATGGTGACATCGAAAGCCCCGGCCGTCCTGCGGCTTAAGTCCTGCGACAGATCGAATACCTGCAGGAAATCGGACCCAGGCTGGTCGAGAAAGCCACCGCGGTTCAACCGGGCCAGTTCGCTGTCCGCCATATGCCGGCTCAGTTTCCGCTCCAGTTCCTGCATGACAACGATGGTTTTGGTCAGCGCCTCTTCTGCCTGGTCCCGGTCCGGGCTGTAAACGGTAAGATTCAGCACGGTACCCATGATCGGCTGGCTTCTCCGGGCCGCATAGACTGAACGGGTTGACCCGAAAAGCCCCAGTTGCCAGCTGACAACACCCGCTCCCGCCACCGCCACGATTTTCATAAAGTTGCGGCGAGTCAAAATTTCTGTTCTCATACGTTGGATAGCCATAATGGATTCTCTGCTAAAAATTGCCCGATGGGAAACGTTTCTTAGGTCTTTTTGCTTATTCTGCTTGATAATAATTACTATTAAGCAAAAATCCAGTTCTCCGTCAAAGCAAATTGGGAAAAAATTGAAGGGAGTGTGAGCAACAGGTGGAGTGCGCATGACAAAATGCATAAAAGGAGTTTAGGGAGGATATACAACCATGGACGGTCAATACCCGTATGAAAAGCTCGGCCTGATGTATCTCGGCCGCGAACTGAGTCTCGCAGGCGGCGTTTCGCCTCAAGCGCCGCTGCTCTACAAGAACAAGGACCTGACCACCCACGGAGTGATCATCGGCATGACCGGCAGCGGCAAGACCGGTCTCGGTATCGCCGTCATCGAGGAGGCGATCATGGATAACGTGCCGTCGATCGTCATCGATCCGAAGGGGGATATGGGCAATCTGCTGCTGAGTTTTCCCCGCTGCACTCCTGAGGAATTCCTGCCGTGGATCGATCCCGGCGAGGCCGCCGCAAAGGAGATGACGGTTGAGCAATTGGCCGCCCGCACCGCCAAAACCTGGCAGGAAGGACTGGCGTCGTGGGACCAGGGGCCGGAGCGGATCGCAGCCCTGCGGGCCAAGACGGAGCTCACCATCTACACGCCCGGCAGCAGCGCCGGCCTGCCGGTCTCGGTGCTGAACAGTTTCCAGGCTCCGGCCGCCGAGATGGCGGACGACACCGATACCCTGAACAGTCTGGTGAGTTCGACGGCGACCAGCCTCCTCGCCCTGATCGGCGTCGAGGGCGACCCGCTGCAGAGCCGGGAGCATATCCTGCTCAGTTCGCTCTTTCTCCACTGCTGGCGGCTGGGCCAGGATCTGGCGATGGAAGCGCTTATCGGCCATATCGTCAATCCGCCCTTTGCCAAGGTCGGCGTCTTCCCCCTCGATACCTTTTTTCCGCAAGCCGAGCGGCTTACTCTCGCCATGCGGCTCAACAATATCGTGGCCAGTCCGACTTTTGCCGCCTGGACGGCAGGCGAACCGCTCGATATCCAGCGGCTCCTCTACACGGAGGAGGGTGCGCCGCGGACCGCGATTTTCTCTCTTGCCCACCTGTCCGAGACCGAGCGGATGTTCTTCGTGACCATGCTGCTCAACCGGTTCATCGGCTGGATGCGCCATCAGCCGGGCACCGGTTCGCTCAAGGCCCTGCTCTATATGGACGAGATCTTCGGCTATTTCCCGCCGGTGGCGGCCCCGCCGTCGAAAAAGCCGATGCTCCTCCTGCTGAAGCAGGCCAGGGCCTACGGCATCGGCATCATCCTTGCCACCCAGAATCCGGTCGATCTCGACTATAAGGGCCTGGCCAACATTGGCACCTGGTTTGTCGGCCGGCTGCAGACCAGCCAGGATCAGGACCGGGTGGTGGATGGAATTGCCGGGGCAAGCAACGGGACTCTCGACGGCGCGAAAGTACGGAAGATGCTCTCGGCCTTGAAGGGTCGCCAGTTCGTGCTTCATTCCGCCCATCAGGACGAACCGCTGCTGTTCGAGACCAGGTGGGTGATGTCCTACCTGAAGGGGCCGATGTCGCTGGCCGATGTGAAGAAACTTATGGAAGGCACCAAAAGACCGCCCGCGCCCGCACAGGCCCCGGAGCCGGCCGCGGCCCCTCCCGGAACGACTGCCGGGAGCGTCGCCACCCCGGGCAGGCAACCGGTGGTCTCTCAGGCCATCGAACAACGGTATCATCTGCAGAATGTGGTGAGCGAGGAGATCCGCTTCGCCCCCTGGCTGACCGGCAGAGCCTCGGTGAGATTTTATAACAGCGCGAGAAACATCGACGTGGTGCGGCCGGTCAGCCTGCGTTATCTTCTGGATGAGCAGTATCGGCAGCCGGATTGGCGCGCCGCCGAGGAACTGGCCTACACCCTTGACGACTGCCGGACTGCCGCACCCGAGAACAGCCTGTTTTTCCCGCTGCCGCCGGTTTTTTTCGAGCAGAAGGATTGCAAGGCGCTGGCCAAGGCCTTCGGCGACTAT
>MGTI01000066.1 GCA_001799365.1 Desulfobacterales bacterium GWB2_56_26
AGGGTATTGGTCATATGGTCCTGGCCGCGGATGATATGGGTGATCCGGTCCCTGATATCGTCCACCACGTTGCAGAGCAGGTAGAGCGGCTTGCCGTTTGAACGAACGATGACGAAGTCGTCGATTTCCGAATAGTTACATTCGATCCGGCCGAAGACTTTGTCGTCGTAACCGAGTAGCCCTTGCCGGTCCGGCACCTTGAAGCGGATGACGTGAGGGATCCCTGCAGCCTCCTTTTCGGCGATTTCCGCAGCAGAGAGATTCCGGCAGGTCCGGTCATAACCCAGAGGCGTCTTGGCGGCGAGGGCGGCCTCCCGTTTGGCATCGAGGTCTTCCTTGGTGCAAAAGCATTTATATGCATCACCCTGACTGAGGAGTTTATTCGCTGCGGCAATATGGTCGCTTTCAAAGTCGGTTTGGAAATACGGCCCTTCGTCGAAATCGATACCGAGCCATTCCAGGCCTTCGAGAATGCCCTGGATCGATTCCTGGGTCGACCGGCCAACATCGGTGTCCTCGATGCGAAGAATGAGTTTTCCCCCGGTTTGTCTGGCATAGAGCCAGTTATACAGAGCCGTTCGTGCGCCTCCGATATGCAGATATCCCGTCGGACTCGGCGGAAAGCGCAGTCGTGTTTCAGTCATGCTCGCTCCTTTGGGCAGTTCAGGCAGTCTGCCGAAAAAATATGAAAAAAATCGGTTCTTTGAAACAGGAAAGATCCGAGTGATGCGTCTCAAGGTTGGTATAGGACAGCTTACAGCGCGATATATATATCTTTTTCACCTTCAATGTACAACATAAATACCGTTGGGGCAATTCCTGCGGGGAGACCTTGGCGGTTCTCTCCGCGAAGGGCGCGGCAGTCTCATTTTTTTCGGTTGTTCTCTGTAGATGATCTATGTATAGTTTTTCCAGCATTACCGAGACGTTGTTGCCCATCGAATAGATTCTGTTTTCGAAGTGAGCAGTTGTATTCTTGTGGCTGTTTCAGGTCGGGGTAGGGATCTGGGACAATCGAGATCAGATTGCATACAGGGGAGAAGAGATGAAAGTACTGGTAAGCGACAATTTGTCCCAGGTCGGTATCGATGTTCTGCGGAAATCAGGCCTGGAAGTGGACGTCAAAACCGGACTTGCGCCGGAGGAGCTGAAAGAAATCATCGGTCAATACGAAGGTCTGGTGATCCGCAGCGCCACCCGGGTCACCGCCGACCTGCTCGAATCGGCGCATCGGCTGAAGGTTGTCGGGCGGGCGGGCATCGGTCTCGATAATGTCGATATTCCTGCCGCGAGCAAAAAAGGCATTGTGGTGATGAATGCCCCGGACGGCAATGCCACCACTGCCGCGGAACACGCCATCTCCATGATGATGGCCTTGTCCCGCAACATTCCCCAGGCGTGCAGGTCGATGAAGGAAGGGAAATGGGAAAAGAAAAAATTCATGGGCCGGGAGGTGACCGGCAAGACCTTCGGGGTCATCGGCATCGGCCGAATCGGCGGGATCGCCGCCAGCCGGGCGCAGGGACTGAAGATGAAAACCATCGCCTACGATCCTTTTATGCCGAAGGAAATGGCGGAAAAGATCGGGGTCGAACTGGTCACTCTTGAAGAATTGGCGAAACGCGCCGACTATATCTCCGTCCATGTCCCTTTAACCCAGGAAACGAAAAATCTCGTGTCGACCGCGTTCTTTGAGAACATGAAGCAGGATGCCATGTTTATCGACTGTGCCAGAGGCGGGGTCTGCGATGAAGAGGCACTCTATGACGCCCTGGTCAACAAGAAAATTGCCGGTGCCGCCCTTGACGTTTTTGCGAAAGAACCTACTACTCTCGAAAACTGTTCGCTGCTCGGCCTGGATAATTTTATCTGTACGCCGCATCTCGGGGCATCCACCAATGAGGCCCAGGAGAGCGTCGCACTGATAATCGCCGAACAGGTCGCCGATTATCTCCTGAAGGGCTCGGTTACCAATGCCGTCAATGTGCCTTCGGTGAGCGACGATGTTTTGGCTCAGGTCGGACCGTATCTGACCCTCGGCGAGATGCTAGGCTGTCTGCATATGCAGATTGCCAGGGGCGGAGTTGCGGAAGTGAATATAGAGTTCAGCGGCGAGTTGGCGGAGTTGAAGACCAATCCCATCACCGTGGCCTTTCTGAAAGGACTGTTCATGCCGATCCTGAAGGATGCCGTGAATTATGTCAACGCCCCGATCATAGCGAAAGAAAGGGGAATCAGAGTTATCGAATCGAAGAGCGGCAGGGCGGACGATTTCATCAACACCCTTTCGATCAGGGTATCGACCGGCGAGGGGGAGAATGTCCTGGTCGGCACGGTTTTCGGTCGAAACGAACCGCGCCTGGTCAGGTTGAACTCATTCCGGCTTGAGGCCTTGGTCTCCGGACCGATGCTGCTGGTGTACAATAACGATGTACCGGGGGTGATCGGTGCCTTGGGGACCACCCTCGGCAATGCCGGAGTCAACATTTCCCGGATGACTGTCGGTCGTGAAGAGGAAAGCAATCAAAATATCATCCTCCTCAGCACCGATGAACTTGTATCGAAAGAATTACTGGCTAAAGTTCAGAAGCTGGCAAACATAACCAACGCACATGTTCTGGACCTGACTTCCGTGTAGTGTCCGGGATTTCTGTTTGCTGGAAAATGAAGTGCTCTTGCCCTGGAGAAAAGTGCAGCCGGGGCAGGATATGATAATAGATTCAGAAGGAGTAAAAAGATGGCGGTCGAAGGGGTGAAAACTGAGAGTGCTTGTGGATGTCCGGAGGGGAAGGTTCCCACGAAGGAAGGACGATGTGTCATGCCTGAGGTTACCTTTCCGGCTTTTGTTATGTCGTTGAATACCTCTGCGCTCTACCATCTTGGCGAGATTGCCGATCCGAGAACGGGAAAAACCATTATCGATCTCGATCTGGCAAGACATGCGATCGACACGCTGGCGCTTATCCAGAATAAGACAAAAGGGAATCTTTCCAAGGACGAGGAGGCGCTGTTGGAAAACATTCTCTACGATATCAAGATCCGATTTGTCAAAGCGGTCAAGAAATAGCCTTGCGGGATGATGGACGCTCGTTTCGGTAAAATGACGGTGCGCGCACCGGCAAAGATCAATTTGCTGCTCCGGGTTGTCGGCAAGCGAGCGGACGGTTACCATGATCTCGAAACGTGGATGCAGAAACTTCAACTGCATGACACCCTTGAGCTTGAAGTCTTTCCGGGCAGTGGGATTCACTTTTCCTGCGATGATCCGAGCGTGCCGGGGGATGCGAGCAACCTTGCGGTGCGGGCGGCTGAAGCATTTTTCTCCGCCTGCCGGGAAACCGATGGCTGCGGGGTTCGCATTCATTTGGCCAAAAGGATCCCGATGGCTGCGGGCCTCGGTGGCGGCAGCAGCGATGCCGGAGCGGTTCTGCGGGGACTGAACGCCTTTTTTGGTTGCACCCTCGGCGAGCAGAAACTCATCGATCTCGCCCGCCCGCTGGGCGCGGATGTTCCTTTTTTCGCGGTGGACTACGAGGCGGTAAAGGCCTGCGGCATCGGTGACTTGATGTGCCCGGTGGCTTCGATAACCGACTGTCATTTCATTCTGGTCAATCCCGGTTTTCTCGTCTCAACCTCGTGGGTTTTTAAAAATTTTACGTTGACAATGCAGATGAAACACTCTAAATTGTCTTGCTTTCAAAAGTTCAAAACGGGGGCTTTGCCTTTTGCGGAGATGTATAACGATCTTGAGCAGGTTACCTGTGCAAGGCATCCGGAAATTGAAAAAATTAAAGAGGCGCTGACCGCATTCGGTGCTGTAAAGGCCTTGATGTCCGGGAGCGGCCCAACGGTTTTTGGCATATATCCGGATTCAGGAAAAACGACAGTTTCAGAACTAGAGCGTATTATCCGGGAATTACGGCTGGAATACGGAACAAAGGTTTATTTGTCAAGAGCATGTACTGGGGCGTCGCCAAGCGGTAAGGCACCGGGTTTTGATCCCGGCATTCGTAGGTTCGAATCCTTCCGCCCCAGCCATCACTGATCCATTCAGTTTTCCGGGTAACTAATATCATGAGAGATTTAAAAATTTTTTCAGGCAATGCTCACCCAAAGATGGCGGAGGAGATCGCCCTGCATCTGAAGATTTCCGTGAGCAAAGCTGAGCTGAGAAAATTCAGTGATGGAGAGATCTTTGTCGAAATAAAGGAAAATGTCAGGGGAACCGATGTCTTCGTGGTTCAACCGACATGTACTCCGGTAAATGATCATCTGATGGAACTGGTGATCATGGTGGATGCACTACGCAGGGCCTCGGCGAGAAGAATTACCGCCGTGGTTCCCTATTACGGCTATGCCCGTCAGGACAGGAAGAATGCACCCCGTGTGCCTATTTCCGCCAAGGTCGTTGCAGAAATGTTCATGGCGGTCGGTGTGCGCCGGGTTCTCTGTATGGACTTGCATGCCGGCCAGATCCAGGGCTTTTTCAACATTCCGGTTGATCATCTGTACGCCGCCCCGGTAATCCTCAGGCATATTAAAGAGAACTTCGGAGACGATGTCATCATGGTTTCGCCGGATGCCGGAGGGGTTGAAAGAACCAGGGCTTTCGCCAAAAGATTGAACTCAGGGCTGGCTATCATCGATAAACGCAGGGATAAGCCGAATGAATGTGAGGCGATGCATGTTATCGGCGACGTCAAGGGAAAGACGGCTATTTTGATGGATGATATGGTCGACACCGCCGGTACGCTTTGTGCAGGAGCGAAAACATTGATCGAGAACGGTGCCAGAGAAGTGCATGCCTGCTGCTCTCATCCAGTCTTGTCCGGCCCTGCCATAGAAAGACTACGCAACTCGGCGTTGAAGACGCTGGTCGTCACTAATTCGATTCCTCTTCGGGGCGAAGCCTTGAACTGTGACAAGATCAAGGTGTTGTCCGTCTCCAATTTGCTGGCGGATGCGATTAATAGAATACATAATGAAGATTCAGTCAGCTCGCTTTTTGTCTAACTGATTTTTTTATGGATATCCTGAGGAAATAGGCTCAGGGCTTGTGGCACTCATTACTCAAAGAGAAACCAAAAGGTGATCTCTTCGAGAGAAATTGTAAGAATCTTACGAGAATCATTTAAATTTTTGTTACCATATCCGCTCAGTCGTATTTGTTCATGTCAGTGGCGACTGGTCGGCAAAGGAGGAATTATGTTTCAGGTTGAAATGTCTGCTGCGGTAAGAAGTGCCACCGGGAAGGGACCAATGCGGCAAATGCGGATGAAGGGGATGACTCCTGCGGTTGTTTACGGTGGCGGTGGAGAGGCTATTAATCTCCAAATGGACACCAAAACCCTTATGGCACAATTGCTGGAATTTTCCCGCCGCAACACCGTTGTTACCCTGAAAATCGAAGATGGTCCGGGGAAAAGCGTTGCAATAGGCGAAATTCAGACTGACCCTATTACGGATAAACTGATCCACGTCGATTTCTGCGAAATCGATATCGAGAAGACCCGGAAGTACTCCGTTCCCGTTGTCTATAACGGCACGGCTAAAGGTGTCGATCTCGGCGGGGATATGATTATCAGTTACAACAAAGTGGTTCTCGAAGGGAAACCTCTTGATATCCCTAACGAATGCGTGGTCGACGTCACCCCTCTCGGAATGGGAGAGGCTGTTAAGTGCGGCGAAATTGCTATCCCGGGGAATGTGAAAATGGTCACGGACACCGAGGCTGTAGCCGTGAGCGTTATCAAGCCCGGACAAAAAGCGGCAGCCTGATCGCCGGCTGCTTATGAGGCAAGATCAAGTCGAAGAGGTCTGATATAGCTGCTCTTTTTACGGATGCGCTGAAGGGGTGCCCCTGGGCGTGTCTGCAGATATCTTTATAAAGGTCCGGAAAAGTAACTTTTCCGGACCTTTTTCAGTTTATGACCCATGGAAGCAAATACCTGGTTGATTGTCGGGCTGGGGAATCCCGGCGAACAATACCATCTTACCCGCCATAATATAGGCTTTCTGGTTGTCGATCACCTGGTCTCAAAATGGGGATGGGCGGCCTATCGGGAAAAATGGCAGGCCCTCTATGCTGCGGACTCTTGGTCGGGAAAGAATCTGCACATCATCAAACCCCTTACCTTCATGAATCGAAGCGGCAAGGCGGTGGTGCAATACCTTCGTTTCTTTAAAATCCAGCCTGACCATTTACTGGTCATTCATGACGATCTCGACATGGCAACCGGCCGGATCAAGTTGGTCAAGGGGGGTGGAGCCGGCGGCCATAACGGCATAAGATCGATCGTCGAAACTTTGGGAGCAGGTGACTTCTTCCGGTTGAAGATCGGGATCGGCAGGCCGGGAAAGGGCGACATTCATCCCGAATTCCCCGTAGAAAAATATGTCTTAAGCAACTTCGACGATGCCGAAATGACAATCTTTACCTCAAGGTTTGACAGCATTCAGCAGGGCATTGAATTGTTGCTGGAAGGTGAGACGGCCAAGGCCCTAAATCTTCTGAACAGCCTCAAGTAGTCCGCATCTGCCCCACGAACTTTTGAGGTAAGAGCCTCATCTTTTGCCAAAACGCATCATTATTGCCAGACTCAGGAAAAAGTGCGGCAATTTTATGAGAAACGTGGTATATTAAATCCAAAGTTGTAGTCAGACCTAGATGTCATCTAGTATTGCCCGCTGCAGCAAAAAAGTCAAATTCAATCGGTAACAAGAAATGTTTTCTTGGCGGCCGTTACTTCCCTTAGTTCGTAAACGTTCTGTTGTGTCTTGTGCTTCTGTTATTAATGTGTTCGGCCTTGTGCAAGGCGCTTTGATAAAAGGAGAATCCTGTGTTTTCTGAAGGCGATATGGCTGTATATCCAGCCCATGGTGTTGGTGTTATTAAGGCCGTTGAAACAAAAAAAATCGGTGGAATCGATCAGTCGTTTTATATCCTGGAAATCCTCGACAACAGTATGAGGATAATGATTCCAACCGCGAGCAGTAAAAATGTCGGACTTCGAGCCATTGTCGGAAAAAGCGAAGTGAGAAACGTCTTCAACATTCTGGCAGACAGATCTGTTGAACTGGGGACGCAGACATGGAATCGTCGCTACCGGGACTATATGGAGAAAATCAAGACCGGATCAGTCCATGAAGTGGCGGTAGTGCTCCGCGATCTCTTTCTCCTGAGTGTCGATAAGGACCTGAGCTATGGTGAGAGAAAGATGCTCGACACTGCGAAAAACCTGCTGGTGAAGGAATTGTCGCTTGCCCAGGAAACGGAAGAAGCAGCGGTCAGCAAGACTATCGAAGCCATCTTTTCCTAGAATCTCTCTGTAGTAACCGTGCAGGCGAGTCTTCTGTCGATAGTAATCCCCGGGACAACGATGGTATTGAACGAGGAAACAGCAGGCGACGCTTTATCCACCGCAGGTGGTTTTCAACTTACCGTTGATCCGGGGCAGGCCGGCATTCGGCTGGATCAGTTCCTGGCGCAACGCATTACTTTAGTTTCCAGAGCCTTAATCAGTACAGCCATTCGTGACGGCCATATTCTGGTCGATGGGGAGCAGCGAAAAAGCAGCTACCGTCTCCGTGCAGGAGAAACGATCCGTGGATTTGTCGAGAAACCAGAACTGGTTCATGTCGAACCGGAAAAGATAGATTTCAGCATCCTTTACGAGGATGAATTTCTCCTGCTCCTTTCCAAGCCTCCCGGTCTTGTCGTGCATCCGGGGAACGGCAATAGCCGGGGAACGCTGGTCAACGCCCTGCTGCATCACTGCCGCTCTATTGCCGATGTCGGAGATAAATTACGTCCCGGCATCGTGCACAGACTCGATAAAGATACTTCCGGCGTAATGCTGGTGGCCAAACAGGATGTTATCCACCGGACTCTTGTTGACTGTTTCAAAAACAGAAGAGTGACGAAAGAATATATCGCCCTCCTGCATGGCGTTCTCAGGGAAAAACGCGGCCGGCTGGTAGCTTCCATCGGTCGCCATCCGATCAATCGCCAGAAAATGGCAATAAGCCTTGTCGCCGGAAAACACGCGGTCACTAACTGGGAAGTCCTGCGGGAGTTCGGCGGCCGGTACAGTCTGGTCAAGCTCGTCATAGAGACCGGCAGAACCCACCAGATTCGCGTCCATATGGCCTCCCTCGGTTGTCCCGTAGCTGGAGACGTAGTGTATGGTTCACATCGTGATAATAGTTTGTTTCCGAGACAGATGCTGCATGCGTCGCGGTTGATGTTCCATCATCCCGTTACCGGCGAACTGTTTGATCAGCGTGCCGATCTCTGGCCGGATTTTCAGGAAATCCTTGAAGATCTGGAGCACCGGTATGGCGGGGAGGAGACACGATGATTATAGCCGTTACAGGAAGTTTGGGCTCCGGCAAGAGTACAGCAAGTAAAATCCTTGCAGGTATTCTGGCGGCCGAACATGTCGATACGGACCAGCTCTGCCGAATGGAAATGCTCCCCGGCCGGCAGGGTTATGAAGAGTTCCGGAAGATTTTCGGAACCCGCTACCTGAACGCCGACGGCAGCCTCAATCGAATGCTTTTGCGACATTCGGTATTCAACGACAGCCGGACCAAGACGCAGTTGGAAAACATTCTGCATCCTCTCGTGCGCGGGCACGTTGCGGATCTGTACCGGAAATGCCAGTTGCAATCCCAACACCTGGTGGTCGAGGTGCCGCTGCTTTTCGAGGTGGGATGGCAGCAGGATTTCGATGTGTCGGTGGTCGTCTATGTACCCGATGATCTTTGCCTTGCCCGGGTTCGGCTGCGGGATGCCCTGGTCGCTGAAGACATCCGGCGGGTTTTTGCGCAGCAACTGCCGATTGCCCGGAAGCGCGATTCTGCTCATTTCGTCATCGATAATACCGGCACCTTTGTCAGCACCGTATCGCAGTTGGCGTGGCTCGGGAAAAAGCTGAAATGTGAAAGAAAAAGTGGGAATTTAACCGTTTCCCGGCTAACCCGTTGTCAAAATAACATAGCCAGGTAATGCTCGGAACGGGGTGGAAATGGCCTAGTTATTTCGTGACGGCCCCTAAAAAGCTTGACAGTGCAGATTTGAATACGTATAAGAGAAACAACGGTTTGAAACTCAATCCCTGTCTTTGCTGAATCACCTCATTGAATCCTGTTGTAAAAACCACTCTGGAGCAAGCTGTCAGTGGATGACGGCTTCTGGACAATCTGCAGACTTCAACTGGTTGATTCTTCACGGATCTGGTCATTTACCCCATTCTGTTTTTGTATCTGACAGACTTATAGAACTCAACGAGTTTTTCGTAACGATCACGTATGGTTTCCATTGCTGTTCGCTCTTGCGTAGGTCGTACGTGGAGTGTGCGGTTGTGAAAATAGCTGATGTTCGCATCGGTTCGGTGTAACCGACTGCCAACTTGCCTATAAACATATTGTCCTCTTATCATATCCTGCCGAAATTCCTAGAAAGGAGAAGTTGATTACATGAATCTGGCGGAACTTAAACTGATGAAAATCGGTGAACTGGTAGCTCTTGGCCGATCGTTGAAGGTCGAAGGGTACAGTGCACTGCGTAAACAGGAACTCATCTTTGCGATTCTGAAGGCCCAGTCCGATAAGGACGGTAAGATGCGAGGCAACGGTGTGCTTGAAATACTGCCGGATGGCTTCGGTTTTCTCCGAGCTCCTGATTACAACTACCTGCCGGGTCCCGATGATATCTATGTTTCTCCATCGCAAATCCGAAGATTGAACCTTCGCACCGGAGACACCATCGAAGGTCTGGTGCGGGCGCCCAAGGAGGGGGAACGTTATTTCGCGCTGCTGAAAGTCGACAGTGTGAATTTCGATCCACCCGAGGCAGCGAAACAGAAGACCCTGTTCGGCAACCTGACGCCCCTGCATCCCAATGAAGCCTTCTCCCTGGAGTGGCAGCCGGACAACATTTCGATGAGGATCATGGACATGTTCGCCCCGATCGGCAAGGGCCAGCGAGGACTGATCGTGGCCCCGCCCAGGACCGGCAAGACGGTGCTCATGCAGAAGATCGCTAATTCTATTGTGAGGAATCACAAGGAAGTCTACCTGATCGTCCTGCTCATCGACGAACGCCCCGAGGAGGTCACCGAGATGACCAGGAGCGTCAAGGCCGCCGAGGTGGTCAGCTCGACCTTTGACGAGCCGCCGCAACGGCATATTCAGGTCGCAGAGATGGTTATCGAAAAGGCCAAAAGACTGGTTGAGCACAAAAAGGATGTCGTCATTCTGCTGGACAGTATCACCCGGCTGGCGAGAGCCTATAACACCGTGACTCCTGCCAGCGGCAAGATTCTCTCCGGTGGTGTCGAGGCCA
Organism: Desulfobacterales bacterium GWB2_56_26; assembly: GCA_001799365.1. GTDB lineage: Bacteria > Desulfobacterota > Desulfobulbia > Desulfobulbales > Desulfocapsaceae > Desulforhopalus_A. The sequence goes on from MGTI01000066.1 coordinate 10,349, forward strand.
ATGCCCTGCATCGTCCGAAGCGCTTCTTCGGTGCGGCCAGAAATATCGAGGAGGGCGGCAGTCTGACCATCCTCGCCACAGCCCTGATCGAAACGGGCAGCCGGATGGATGAAGTTATCTTCGAGGAGTTCAAAGGCACCGGCAACATGGAGCTGGTACTCGATCGCAAGATGGCCGATAAACGTATCTTTCCGGCTATCGATCTCAAACGGTCTGGCACGCGGAAAGAGGATCTGCTCATCAAGCCCGATGCGCTCAATCGGATTTGGATTCTCCGCAAGCTGCTCAATTCGATGAATCCTGCCGATTGTATGGATTTCCTGATCGACAAGCTAAAACTGCAGAAGTCCAATGCGGATTTCCTGGATTCAATGAACACGTAATTTCTTCCCGACCGTGGAGCTGCCTTTTTAGTTGAAAAAAATTATTGTTTGAGTAATATATCTCCCTCGTGTCGAGATAATTCTAGCTTTTGTCAATATTAACTCACCGCCTCAAGGTGTGTTGGAGGAATAGTAACTATGAAAGAAGGCATTCACCCGAAATACAATAAGATTAAAGCCGTATGTGCCTGTGGCAATGAAGTCGAACTGGGTTCCGTCATGCCGGAGATGAAGGTCGAGATCTGCTCTGCCTGTCATCCCTTCTTTACCGGGAAGCAGAAGCTGATCGACTCCGCCGGGCGCATCGAGAAGTTCAAGCAGCGCTACGCTGACCATTACGCCAAAAAAGGAAAAGGCAAAGCCTGATTTTCCTTACCGTAGTGTCGGATCTTTTCCGACAGCCATCACCTTTCTGTGCCGTCCACAACGATGCTTGCGATGCTTGACATGGTTGTGGACTTTTTTCTTTTTACTCCTCCCGGACGATAGCTATGTTTGACAAATTTGCTGATCTTGACGATAAGATTTCTCATCTTGAAGGCAGGTTGTCCGATCCCGATCTGGTTGGCAATCAGAAAGATTATCAAAAGGTGGTACGGGAACATTCCCATCTTATCAAATTGAACGATAAGTATAGGGAATACAAGAAAGTTCAGCAGGAAATCCTGGAAATTAAAACTATCCTGTTCGATGAGAACGAGGACCTTGAGCTAAAAGAATTAGCCAAGGCCGACCTGGAAGATCTCGTCAACCAGGAGAAGCGCCTCGACCAGGAGATGAAAATCATTCTCCTGCCGAAGGACCCTAATGACGATAAAAATATCTTTCTGGAGATACGCGCGGGAACTGGCGGCGACGAGGCGGCTCTTTTTGCCGGGGATCTGTTCCGCATGTACAGTCGCTTCGCCGAAAGCATGGGCTGGCGGGTCGAGGTGATGAGTTCGAATCCCTTGGGTATCGGCGGCTTTAAGGAGATCATCGCGCTCATCAGCGGCGAGCAGGTTTATTCCAAGCTCAAATACGAAAGCGGAGTGCACCGGGTCCAGCGGGTTCCGGAAACGGAGACCCAGGGCCGGATCCATACCTCGGCGGTGACGGTGGCTATCCTGCCGGAGGTGGATGAGGTTGAACTGAATATCGACATGAATGAACTGAAATTTGATGTCTTCCGCTCCTCCGGACCCGGCGGTCAATCGGTCAATACCACCGACTCCGCAGTCCGTGTCACCCATCTGCCGACCGGTCTTGTCGTAACCTGCCAGGACGAGAAATCCCAGCATAAGAACAAGGCCAAAGCACTAGTGGTGTTGCGGGCCAGGTTGCTCGACCAGATGGAACGGGAGCGCCACGATAAGATATCCCAGGACCGCAAAAGCCAGGTCGGCAGCGGCGACCGAAGCGAAAGGGTCCGCACTTACAATTTTCCTCAGGGACGAATGACCGATCATCGCATAAATCTAACCCTCTACAAGCTGGATGCAATAATGAGCGGCAAGATTGAAGATGTGATTTATCCGCTTATCGCTCATGATCAGGCAGAAAAACTCAAGGCCATCCAATAATTAGTTCGCTTTTTGCATAATATTTTTGCTTTGGGCCGGGCAATGGTCCACTTCTTCTTCTGGTGAGTATGCGTCTGGCGGAACTTCTTAAACGCGGGGCAGTCGAACTGGCCGAGGCAGGCGTCCCGGAATATCAGCTGGATGCCCGTCTTCTTCTGGAAAATTGCCTGAGCCTCACCAGGACCGAAATCTTTCTCAATGGTCAGACGGAGGTTGACGAGGTCTCGCAACGGAGGTTCTTCTGTCTCATCGAACGCCGCAAGAAACGCGAACCGGTTGCCTATATCCTGGAAGAGCAGGAGTTTTGGTCGATGCCATTCCATGTTACTCCGGCCGTTCTGATCCCTCGGCCGGAAACCGAATTTCTGCTCGACCGCGTTTTGGCTATGGCACTCCCGGCAAATATCGATCGTGGGTTGCTCCTTGATCTCTGTTGCGGCAGCGGTGTCATCGCCGCGGTGCTTGCTAAAGAAACCGGCAGAATGGTCGTTGCTGCGGATCTTTCTTTTGCAGCTCTTCAGGTGGCAAGAAAAAATCTGCATCGTCACCGGCTGGCCGAACAGGTTCAACTGGTCCAGGGGCATTTGCTGTCGCCTTTCCGGCCAACAGGGGATCTTTTTTCTCTGATCGTCTCCAATCCCCCCTATGTGAGCAGCTGGGAAATCGAGAAGGGCTTGGCGCCCGAGGTTGCGCAGCATGAGCCGCATCTGGCGCTGTCCGGGGGCGAAGACGGCCTCTCGCTCATCCGTGAGATACGGCGGCAATTGCCGCGGGTGCTCTGTCCCGGGGGGCAGTTGTTTATGGAGATCGGCGCCGACCAGGGCGAAGCTGTACGAAAAATGTTTGCCGATCCCTGTAACGGCACGCCGGGCTTTTGCGATGTCGGGATTCTGGTTGACTATGCCGGCAGGGATCGGGTACTGCATGCCAGAAATGGCGGATACAACATGAGGTAAAAATGGAAAAACTGATTATCGAAGGCGGTCGGCCGCTGCATGGAGAAGTACGGATCAGCGGCGCGAAAAATGCCGCTCTACCCCTGATGGCAGCCACACTGCTCGCACCGGGAAGACATAAACTCCACAATGTTCCCGACCTGAGGGATACCCGTACCTTCATTCGCCTACTCGAACATATCGGCGTCAAGAGCGAACGGAGCGGCGATCTGCTGATTCTCGATTCGACCGAGCTGGTCGATGCCGAGGCGCCATACAGTCTGGTAAAAACCATGCGCGCCTCAGTCCTGGTGCTCGGGCCGCTGGTGGCAAGACTGGGTAAGGCGCGTGTTTCGCTTCCCGGCGGGTGCGCCATCGGGGCGCGGCCCATTAACTTTCATATCATGGGCCTGGAACGGCTGGGCGTCACCTGCCGACTCGAAGGCGGCTATGTCGATGCTGAGATCGACGGCCCGCTGCAGGGCAATGTCATCTACTTCGATATCCCCTCGGTGACCGGTACGGAGAATATGCTGATGGCCGCCGTCCTGGCCGAGGGCACAACGGTCATTAAAAATGCCGCCCGTGAACCTGAGATCGGCAATCTCATCGATATGCTGCGGTCGATGGGGGCAAGGATTGAAGGACGGGGCAGCGACAAGTTGATCATCCATGGTGTCAAGAAGCTTAACCCTGCGGATTGTGCCATAATTCCCGACCGCATCGAAACCGGCACCTACCTCATCGCCATCGCCGCAACCGGCGGCTCCGGTACGGTAACTCATTGTAATCCTTCCCATCTGCCATCACTGCTCGAAAAACTCCGGACTGCGGGACTGCGTGTTACCGAGGCTGCCAACTCCATAAGCATCGATTGGCCGAATCACCCAAAGAACTCGTCTGTTCTCAGGAGCGTGGATATAAAGACGATGCCCTATCCCGGTTATCCCACCGATCTGCAGGCACAGTTCATGGCTCTCATGGCTCTCAGTTCGGATCTGTGCGTGATAACGGAAACAATTTTCGAAAATCGTTTCATGCACGTAGCGGAACTGCAGCGGATGGGGGCAACGATACGCATTGATGGCCATTCCGCCGTGGTATCCGGGCGGGGGATGAACGGGTTGTGCGGCGCGCCGGTCATGGCCACCGACCTGCGGGCCAGTTCTTCCCTGGTTATTGCCGGGCTTGCCGCATCGGGGAGAACCGAGATATCCCGTATTTATCATCTTGAGCGCGGCTACGAGAACCTGGTGGAAAAACTCTCCGGCCTTGGGGCCAAAGTATGGAAAGAACAGGAAGAATAACTTGCAACAAGCCGCGGGAACTGCTATGGGATTTTTTTCTTCATCGGGTTCTGGTCGTGTGGTATAAGCAAAGAAAAGGTCAGAAAGAAGATACGGAACGAATGATAGCAGCTGATGACATTTGTGAGGTTTCGGCTTAATGGCAAATGGGCCAAGGGTCGTGCTGGCTTGCACAATTAAACGGTTGGGGCAGAAGAGGACTTCCCGGCGGGCTCCAACATTCCAGCCGTTCAGTTCTCATATGTAAATATTTGGGGTTCGAATGAGCAGATTGGCGAAGAAGATGTTTACCAATTCCACCTTCGTTCAGTTCCTGAAGAGAAGTCGGCCGAGGGTAGTTCTCCTGGGAGTTGGTGTCGCCCTCTTGTTGCTGTTTGTCGGCGGTGGTCTCTATTTTCAAAAAAGTCACAGGATTGAAAAGAAGCAACCATCTGTTCCCAAGGCAGTGGAACTGAAGATTGGGCAAGAAAATGCAAAAAATGACGGAGAAAAGGTTCAGCAGGCCTCCTTCTTCCTTCACCCCCTTCCGGATGAACTTTTACAGCAGCTCGCCTCAATGGAGAATCTCAACGAAAACGCAACCGATGACAAATTTACCGGTTTGCGCGTCTTGTGGCCGGTGTACTACTACTCCAATCAGGATGCGGGAGGAGGAAAATCGACTCTTCTTCTTGACGTTTCGGAAGACGGTTTTGGTGTGCTGATTGAAAGCGAGGTGGAACTTGCCGCATATCCTGCGCTCAATACCCTGCAAGCAGGCCAGAAAATTTGGATAGGCGGAGAGATACTTGCCGTCGATCCTTCAGGCACGGGAACAATCTACCTGAAGACCGAACACCTGCAGTTCACTGCAGAGCAACCCTTTCAGGCAGGGCAACCGCAAGCCAATTGACGATCCTCATGTCTGCGCCAGCGGAAGATTTATTGCGGCAAAGGCAGGACTATAGTAAAAACCGCTCCGCCATGTGGATCGTTTGATACGACAATTGAACCACGATGTTCGATAATTGTCTGCCTGACGATTGCCAGACCAAGCCCCGTGCCATCCGGTCGTGAAGTAAAGAACGGTTCGAAAAGAAAATCTATCTTGCTTTCATCCACCCCAGGGCCGTTGTCTTTCACAGATATCTCGATAGCCTCCTGATTTCCCTCGGTTTGTACTTCCCGGGCGCAAATGACGATACATTCGTGACCGATGGGGCAGAAGGCCATCCCGTTCTGAATGAGGTGGTTGAAGACCGTGTGCATCTGTCTTCGATCCGCCCAGATATCGATAACGCCGTTGAAATCGAAATCGATCCTCGCCGTTTCGGGCCAGGCCGCCCCCGCTTGGCAAACCTGCAGAACTTCTTCCAGACAGTTGCGCAGGGAAAACCAGCTGCAGGTGGCATGTTCCGGCCGGGAAAATCTTAAGAAATCCCCAATTGTTTCAATCAGCCGGTTGGACTCCCGCAGGATGATATTGGTCAGCTGGAAATTGGTATAATTTTTAATTCCCTCCGAAGCAAATTCGGTGAGCAGGACCTGCGCCGAGCCGGAGATTGCCGTAAGAGGATTGCGAAAATCATGGGCAATGCTGGCGCTCATCATCCCGATGGCTGCAAGTTTCTCTGTCTGGCGAACCTGGCGCTCCAGTTTTTCAATCTCGCTGATGTCCCTGAGGGTGATGATCTTATGCGGTGCGGTATGGGACTGTGGATCCGCTGCCGATTCTTCCATGTTCATGTGGGCGTAGCCTATCCGGACTTTGGCACCGTCATTTTTGCTGAAATCGGTGGTAAGACGCTGGTTTTCGCTGGAGAGATCAAGACTCGGCAAGGTTGAGGAGAGTTTTTCCCCGAGCAAGGACAGGGGGTCGAAGCCGGTGATTTTGCCGACGGCATTATTGGCGGAGGTGATAATGTGGTTTCGGTCGATGGTGATGATGCCGGTCGAGATATTGTCAAATATCTGTTTGTACAGAACCGCCAGCCTGTCGAAATCCTTGATTGAATCGCTCAAGGCCTTTTCCGTGGTCTGCAGCCTGAGGCCAAAGAGAGCGCTCAGGATTGCGGCGAGAAAAAACGTCAACCCATGTACGGCAAAATGGTTGAGAATAACCATGGGAGAAGTGGCGGCGAGCGGAAGAAAACCCTTCAGGTATGCCGGATACAGGCCGTAAATCTCCAGTGCGAGAATGGCGCCGTATTGCAGGGACGCCGCCGCGGCAGCCAGAAGTCCGCCTTTTCTCGGCAGGATAAGACCTCCGGCCACAATCGGAAAAAAATAGGCGGTGGTGAAGATGGATTCGGAAGAGCCGGAAAAAAAAACCAGAATGGAAACGAAACAGGTATCCAGCAGATTCTGCGCAAAGCCGAATTTCCGCAGGCTTCCTTGGTAAATAAGGAGAAAGAAAGCGGAGAAGATGGTGGTCAGAAAGATGATCAACAGGAGCAGGACCAGCAGATTGTCGGGCAGGACAATGACATCGAACTGGCGGTCGCGAAAGATGGAATTGATGGTCAACAGAAGGGTGTAGAGAACCACCCGCAACAGCAACATCCAGAGCAACTGGTTGCGGAGCATCTGGTCGATGCTGACCGTTTTCCGGGCCCGACCGAGAAAAGAGGAAAAATCCATAGCTTTAGCTCAGGCCGTATTTTTTGACTTTGTAGCGCAGGGAGCGAAAACTGAGCTGCAGCAGTTCCGCCGCCTTCATCTTCGAGTTGTTGGTTTTTTGCAGGGTGTGCAGGATGAGGCGTTTCTCCAGGTCGGCGACGATCCGCTCGATACCCAGATCATACAACTCCTCTTCGCTTGCGGCGGCCTGGAAAAGACTATTGTGCTCCTCGCTCGGTACCGCCGCCGGCGGTTGCTTGACTTTCCCCGAGAAGGTGAGGCTTTCGGGAAGGATGATATTGGAATTGGCCAAGGCCACGCCTCGTTCGATGATATTTTCCAGCTCGCGGATATTGCCCGGGAAGTGGTAATTCATCAACACCTGCAGACCATAGGAGGAGATTTCCTGGACTTCCTTGCCGAGTCGCCGGGAGTATTTTTTCAGGAAATGGTCAACCAGGAGCGGGACGTCTTCTTTCCTCTCCCTGAGGGGCGGAATCCGCATGGGAACCACGGCCAGGCGGTAAAAGAGATCTTCCCGGAACCGGCCTTCCCGGATCTCCTCCTCGAGGACCTTGTTGGTCGCGGCAATGATCCGGACATTGATCCGCTTCGCCCGGGTTCCGCCGACCGGTTTGACCTCTCGTTCCTGGAGGACACGCAGGAGTTTGGTCTGGATGATCGGGGTCAACTCGCCTATTTCGTCGAGGAAGGCTGTGCCGCCATCGGCCTCGTTGAAGAGTCCGGGCTTGTCGCAGATCGCCCCGGTGAAGGACCCTTTGACGTGGCCGAAGAGTTCGCTCTCCATCAAATCCTCGGGGATCGCGCTGCAGGTGATGGGGACGAAATTCTGCGAGGCGAACTTGCTGTGGCTGTGGATGGCCTGGGCCACCAGTTCCTTGCCGGTGCCGGATTCGCCGAAGATGAGGACGTTGGCCGGGGTCGGTGCCACGCGCTGGATCATATCAAAGATTTTGAGCATTTCCCTGCTCTGGCCGATAATCTCGGGAAAGGAGGCGCTGAGATCCTGCGGTTTGTTGGTCTGCAGGATCTTGCTGGTTGCCGATTCGATCACAGATTTGATTTCATCGACATTGAACGGCTTGCTGATGTAATCGAAGGCCCCGTTTTTCATGGCCAGAACCGCATCGTCCGGGGAGGCGAAGGCGGTGATCATGATAACCGGCAGGTCCGGGAAATCCTCCTTGATCGATTCAAGGAGTTCGATGCCGGTGATGCCGGGCATGCGAATATCGCTGATAACCACTTCAACGGCCTGGCTGCCGAGAATCTCCAGAGCTTTTTCCCCATTATCGGCGGTGGCTACCTTGTGACCTTCTTTTTCAAGAAGGATCTTGAGAAAATCACGCATACTGCGTTCATCATCGACGACTAATACTGAGGCCATGACCACCTGCGGATTGATTGAGGCTGGATTCTAAGACGCGGAAAAAACTCATGGAAGACAGCCGGAAGTTTATTCCAGCTTAATGCCATAGCTGATAATATCGCATAGAGCGGCAAGAGACAAGAAGGGGAGTGGCAAAAATGAAGCGGAATCAAGCACCGGCAGTCGCAGCTAGAGGTTCTACGACTGCCGGAAGGTCAGGTTCGACCTTGATGGAGAGTTACGGCTCCTGAGACCGTTCCGGCTTACGGAAGGACAGAGGCCCCGCCCCCGATAAGGGAGGCGGCAATGTCCCTGGCGGAGTCGGTTGTAAGCTTTGCAGCATGTTGCTGCACCTGTTCGGCGCCTGCCGGCTGCTCTTTGAGTTCTTCCTGCACAGTCCGGAGAATCAGTGCATCGTGGAGAATTTTCGCCGGCAATGACCGGCATTCCTGCTCTTCCTGCTGCTCGGCAAGGAGAAGACAAATCTCCTCGATCATCTGTTCGTTCGCCCCGACCTTCTGCAGAATGGTCCGGGCCGCGGCCAGGCCGGTGCCACACAGATAGGCGGCGCAAAGAACGATGGCAAGCTTGGCACCCCCTTCGGTTTTGCCGATATTTTCGGCAAATTGAGCAGTAGAGGAGGCCTGGCGAATACTCTTGAAGTCGGTCTGGAAATACCGTTTCATCTCGACTGCCACCTTTTCTTTCAGCAGGGTTTCTTTACCTCCGGTAAATTCTTCAGGCAGCGCGCCGATGCACTGCTCTGCGTACTGACAGTATGAGGCGCAGCCGAAGTCCATCTTTGGATTGACAAAGCGATGGCCGCAGCTGCCGCACTTCCGACTGGTATCGTCTTTATAAAATTCCACCAGAGCCTGGCATTTCGGGCAAGTCACCTCAAAAATGGCATTTTCTTTCCAGTACTTCATATCCTGACCCGGACATTTCATGGCTGTTCTCCTCTCTGATCTGGTAATGCGTTCGACGCTCTCACGATGAAGATAAGCTCGATTATGTAAGCATGGTATCAGGCCCGCAGAAATTGTCTTTGATCTAGGTCAAAGAGAGTACGATTGCGAGGAAAAATCAGAGGGAAAGGCTGAGGAAATTAAGGGGGAGGAGCGGGGGCGACCTGAGTCGCTCGCCCCCGGTGAGATGGTTCTCCCGTCAGGCAGTCGGGCAATATTCCTTCATGAGCTTATCGACCGCCAGCACCGACGGGGATTCGGCGGGCAGATCAAGCAGTGAGCGGCGTTCCATATCGAATTCCAGCAGCGCCGGGTCATAGGGAATGACACCGGCGATCGGCAGGCCGATCTCCTGCACTTCCGCCAGAAATTCCTGGCTCAGGTTTTCTGGACCACGGGTTACGACGATGGCCAGGTTTTTCACATCTAGTTTTAAACCGCCGAGCATATCGTTTATCCTGCGTACCGCGCGCAGACCTCGCAGTGAGTAGTCGGTGACGAGAAAGAGCAGGTCAACCCTGCCGCTGGTTCGCCGGCTGAGATGTTCCATTCCCGCCTCATTGTCTACCACCAGGTATTTGTAGTGTTTGGTCAGCTTGTCCGTGAATTTGTTAAGGATATTGTTGACCATGCAATAGCACCCCTGGCCTTCCTGCCGACCCATGACCAGCAGGTCGAAAGCCCTATTTTCGATCAGTGCCTGTTCGACCAGCGTTTCCAGATAATTGATTTTATCCATCCCCGAGGGGATACCCTGGGGATCTTTCATGTAGGTTTCCCGGATCTCACCGATGGTACTGGTAACCTGCAGTCCCATGGTCTCTCCGAGGTTGCTGTTGGGATCTGCATCGACTGCAAGAATCGGGGTTTTTCCGGTCGCGCCGAGATAACGGACGACCAGGGAGGCGACAGTGGTTTTTCCGACTCCGCCTTTTCCGGCAAACGCAATTACTTTACTCATACATATCTCCGTGCTGGTTTATTGTGGCCGGGATATACCACTACCGAGCCAACATAGGGTGATTTTTAGGAATTTACGACACCAGTGAAGTGTAAACATTTTCCCCGGAAAAAAAAGCAAAAACCACCTCATCGGCGAAAGAAAGGAGGTGGTTTGCGTGGATGGAACGCAGTAGGGGCGATGGCGGCTTAGGCAGCGACCGGTGCCTTTTTCTTCTTTTTTTCTTCCTTGGGAGGACCGAGGAGAGACTTTATGTGGTCGATATGTTCCGGTGAGATCGTGCTGTTTTGCTCGATTCCCAATGCCGCTTCATCGAGTCCCAGGCAGAGACCGAGGAGTTGCGGGAAGAGGAGGACCGGGAGCAGCTTCGTCTCTGGACTGTCTTTCTGTATATTGATCTGCATGGTGTCGAACTGCAGATGGCAATAAGAACAGATAGGCGTAATGAAGTCGGTACCTGCATCCTGAGCGCCGTTGATTTTTTCCTTCAGCAGCTTGTGCGAAAGGTCGTTGTTGATGCCGGCCAGTGCTGCCCCGCAGCATTCGAGCTTGCCGCGCCAGTCGAGGCTCTTCGCCCCGGTGGGCAGGAGAAGTTCCTCGGTAATCCGTGGCATGAAGGAGTTGTCGAACCTGGTGATCTCCCGGGGGCGGAGGATATGGCAGCCATGGATCACCGACACCTTGAGGTCGGTAAACATCTTGACCAGTTTCTTTTTGATGGTCTCTGCCCCCACCTGCTCGTGCAGGACGGTCAGGTAGTGCTTGACCTCGGCCGTGCCGCAATATTTCAGATCTTCCTTGGCCAGAATGGAGTTCATCTCGGCCAGCAGGACGCTGTCTTTGGCCATGACGTTTTTCGCTTTCTGCAGGCTGGCGAAGCAGCAGTTGCAGATGACCAGGATGTCGAGGCCTCTTTTCTCGGCAATGGCCAGATTTCTGACCGATGGCAGCAGGTAGGCCTTTTCATCGACATTACGGGCCGGATAGCCGCAGCAGTTGAACTCCGGTACGACCTCCAGGGTAATGCCGAAGTGCTGCAGGACCGCGGTGGTTGAGGTGGCATACTGCTGGATACGGATCGGGATGTTGCATCCCTGAAAGAATGCGTATTTCATGAGTTCGCTCCTGCCTCAATTTTATTCAGTGCGCTGTTCTTCAGAGTGTAGAAGATATCGCACAGTTCGACCTGATTGGGGCAATGTTCCTGGCACAGGTAGCAGGTCGAACAGCTCCAGATCATCTGCGATCCCATGGCTAAGTCCACATTGCCGATGCCAAGGCTGAACATGATCTGATGGGGCAGCATGCCCAGCGCCTCCACCGGGTCGTCGAAGCTTCGCACAACCGGGCAGATGTTGGTGCAGCGCTGGCAGGAATAGCAGCCCCGGAAGGAAGTGTTGCTGAATCCCCTGCCGCTGCCGATGGTAACCGGCACGGGAATGTCTGTCAGATGCTGAAAGCTTTTTTTGAACTGGTCGGTGACCTTTTTCAGGGCCTGCAGATGATCGTCGACGAAGTTCTGGGCCAGGGCCAGGGGGAAGGAAAAGTGGCTGAGCAGGGCTTTTTCCGGCATACCCTGTTTCAACAGCATGTACCTGGCATGGACGAACAGTTCCTTGAGATTGATGCCCGATGGGCAGACAGTGGTACATCGGTCGCAGCTCGTGCAGACGTACAAACCTTCCTGCATTTTCTTGAGGACGGCAGGATCGGTTTCCTTGCCCGTCATGATTTTCTTCAGGTACTGAACCTTCTCCGAGGGCAGGATGAAATCGTTGCCAAAGGACTCGTAAAACATGTTCGAGGAGCATTCGAGACTGCAGGTTCCGCAATGGGTACAGGCGGACAGGCCGATCATCCTGCTGGTGAGGAGATTGGCCGGCTTGTCAATTGCGTCTCCCGACACTCTTTTAACGATCAGACTGAGGGGGGCGGCGATGATATGGAACATCTTGCTGAAAGGCAGCCAGGCCAGAAAGGCGAGGCAGGCAAGAATGTGCAGGTACCAGAACATGGTAACCGCGGCGGCATCTCCCAAGAGAGCGGAGAACGGTCGAGTAATCTTGGCCATGGCAAAACCGGCGAAGGCGGTCTTGTTGGAGGCGTGACATTCGATACAGCTGGTGCCGTTCACCTCCATGCCCTTCTGGACGAGTTCCGGGGCGGGGGGCAGCTGGACATTGGGCGACACCAGGCCGTTTTCCTGCACCCAGAAGGCTTCCAGGGCCTTGGCTTCTTCTTCGTCGGAAGAGCCATACTCCTCAACCATGCTCTGGTATTTGCTGTAGGAGGACATTTTGGAGCCTTCAAGCAGCATGCCGGAGAGGATGATCACCCCCACGAAGACGAGTGCGGCCCAGTCGCTCGGTGCGGAACGCAACCGTTGCGCCTTGAGAGTCAACCGGCGATAGACGGCGATGGCCACCCCCGCCAGCACCATCAGACCGAAAAGATTCCGCAGGAAGAGAAACGGGTTGAGGGTGGGCTGATAATTGCTGAAGACCGACTCGCTCACCAGGGGGCTCATGGCATGCATGAGAAGGAGCAGAATGAAACCGAAAAAGATCAGGGTATGGGCAGTCCAGCGGAGGAGATTCTTGTTGAAGATGCGCTCCTGGAAGAGCAGGTCGACAAAGAGCGATTTGATCATCCGGACGATCCGTCCGCTGAAAATCGTCCCGAGCACTCCCTGCAAGGCCGCCGATATTCTCGTTGCCGCAGAAGCCTCCGGCGCAGGGGAACGTGTCCCTTGGGAGAACCAGATTGACAAACGAATAATTAATCCGACCAGACAGATAAATAAGGCCAAGCCTAGCAGTATATTAAAATTCATCATCAATTCTTTATACCCTCAGAAGTTTTTCCAATAATCTGAATACTTGTTGTTTTATCGGTTAATGTTTATCGGCTTATCCTTCAGGATAACACGTGATAATCACAAACGATGCCAGTGGCCGCCTCCTTCTTCTCTCATCTTTACCTGTTGCTGTCGGGACTTTCCTGCTATAGATAACCCTGCTTTAGGTGTAGCGGTTTCTCACCAAGAAAACAATGGAAATATACCGTCTTTTGCTTGCTCCGTCGAGCTGTCATTTATGCGATCATAAAAAATATTGATTATCGCTATTTGCAGTTATCTTGGTATGTTGGCCCATCTTGAACCGGTCGGTTCTAGCCGATCGACATGAAGTGAAATTCATTGGAGACCTGCTCCTCGGGGAGTTCGAGGAGGATGGTGGTCCCCTCCGGCCCGGTGCTTTTTATCGAAATTTTGCCGTGATTCTCCTCCATTATGCCGTAAGCCATGCTGAGGCCAAGACCGGTGCCCTTGCCGACTTCCTTGGTAGTGAAAAACGGGTCGAAAACCTTGGAGAGGTTCTCCGACGGAATGCCGCCGCCGGTGTCGGCAATTTCGATATACGCTTTCCCCGCCTTGCGGTCCCGATAGGTGGTGAGGGTGAGCGTGCCGCTACCTTCCATGGCATCGAAGGCATTGATGATCAGATTGATGAGTACCTGGCAGAGCTGATTCTTGTCGGCATTGATCAGGATCTGGTACTCATCCAGGTTTTTGACAATGTTGACATTCATGAACAGTTTCTGGTCGCGGATGAGACGCAGGCTCTCGCCCACCAGATTGTTCAGGAAAAACACCTCTTTGGCCGGCCGGGTCTGGCGGCTGTAGGCCAGCAGGTTTTTGACGATATCCTTGCACCGTTCGGCATCTTCCAGGACATAGCTGAGGATTCCCAGCAGGGGATGATCGGGGGCCAGCTTTTCCCTCATCAGATTGCCGTACAGCAGAATACTGGTGAGCGGATTATTAATCTCGTGGGCGACGCCTGCGGCAAGCCTGCCGAGAGACGCCAGTTTTTCCGATTGAAAGAGCTGGCTTTCCGCCTCTTCGAGCTTTTTCTGCACAGCCATTTTTTCGCGCAGGTCGTTGAAAATGGCGGCGGTGGCCGCTTCCCGTCCGTCATCCTCATAGATGATGGCCGCGGTCATTTCGACCGGAATCTCTACGCCGTCCCTGGTGATGATATTGACCTGGGTAATGGGCAGCTTGCCTTTCTCTCCGATATTTTCATCGCGGAGCTTGCGCATGATCTGCCGGGCCACGCCTGATGGGTAGAAATCCTCGATATTGACCCGGTTGGCATCCCGCGCCGAGTAGCCGAACAGATCCTCGGCGGCTTTGTTCATGAGGATGATTTCCCCCTTGCGGTCGGCGGCCATGATGCCGCTTACCGAACTCTGCACGACCTTGTCGATCAGTTCCCGGACATCGCTGTATTTTTTTTCAAGATGCTTGACGGCGGTAACGTCCCGGATACTGACGATGATGTACTTAATTTCTTCTTCCCCGGTGGCGATGGGCGAAAAGACCCGCTCTTCCCAAACCTCATTGCCATGCTCATCGATGTTTTTCAGAACCACCGACTGGGGTTGTTTGGTCACGAGCAGCCGTTGCAGTGGACAGACGGTTCCGGAGCAGGAGAAATGGCTGAGATGGTGTTGTTCGGAGCAGATTTCCTGGCAGGTTCTACCGATAATCTGCGCCCCGTGCGTCTTGTTCTTCTCGTGAAACCTTCGGTTGGCGGCCAGGATTGTCTGGTCCGGCTTGAGGATGAGCGTCGGGTACGAAAGAGAATCAAAAACCTTGAGCCGCCATTCGGCCTGGTTCATTTCATCTTGAATGTCGTCAATCATCGGGAGGAAGTGCTGTGGTAGTAATGTTGAGTCGTGATAAAGGCATCAGGCAACTGTCGGTATAAGAAACGTATCGGTGAGAATTTTCATTGCCGTACTGCCCTCGTCCCCGGCAAAAACCAGGTACATGCTGGTTCCAGCACAGCCCGAAAGCATAATACGGATATTGTTTTTCGCCAGGGCCGAAAAAGCGGTATCGGCAATACCGAATCTGTCCTGAAAATGCGGGCCGTGGAGAAAAACCAGGTCAACCTGTTCCTCTATCATGAACTGGGCCGATGGTTCACCCTGGAGCCAGTCATCCATCAGCTTCAGCAAGGTGTCCCGTCCGGATGCCTCGATCACCACAGAGAGTTGCATCCTGCCCTCCTCGGCACCATGGCAGGTGACCAGTTCGAAGCGATTCAGGGAGGCTTCGAGTTCCATGAGCCGCCCGCTCCAGTAGCCCGTTCGCTGGGTGGGAAAGAAAAGCACCCCCATGGCGAGCCCGGGTTTTTCGGTTAGACTGTATACCTTAACACGCGCTTCCCAATACACTGCAATGGTTTCCAAGCCGATGCCTCCGGACAAGCGTTGAACGTTACTTAAAACAGCTGGGTTAAACGGAACTCCTGCCGGAAAGGCGCATGGTTTTCGGGCAGAATGACTACCTCCGCCAACTTGTCGGCGATGTTGTCCAGATGGCGGAAATCGGTGTTCAGGGCAATCGCCGAAATTGACGTGCTGAGTGAATGGATCGGATAGTCGTTCTCGGCAAAAGTCATGAGAACAAGGCCGAGAAGCCGGAAACTGTTCCGGTGGGGAAAAAGTGTCAAGGTCCCGACCGACGGTATGATGCGGACGTTGCCGTGGTTATAGGAAGCGAAATGCAATGCTTCCTGAACCCGCCCGAGATCGTCGCGCGAGATGCAGAAGCTGCTTTTCGTATGCGACTCTTTATGAGAATGACAGAGGAACGGGAGATTGATGTGTCGGCTAGATAACAGTTGAAGCAAGTCGTCAAATGAGGCCTCTTCCCGGGAAGGGGAGACAACCGTCACATGCGCCAACTCTTCACTGAACTTTATGCCGCCAATGCGAATCCTTGTGCTCTCTTCCATTGGCTCGACATTTTCGACATTTTTCAAAGGGGAACCGATCCCCTCCACGCACATGGAGGGGATCGGTAGTACTCTTTATTACAGGTTGTCCTGGACAATTTCCATCAGCTTGTCGAGATCGATCGGCTTGGGAATGAAATCGTCCGCCAGGGTGGTTTTCCCGCCCATATGGGTATAGTTTGTCGTTTTGATCGCCTCCGTCACAGCAGTCAGCAGGACGATGACGATACCTTTATACTCTGCAGATTTTTTCAGTTCATCGCACAGGGTGTAACCGTCTTTGCGCGGCATCATGACATCGAGGATGATGAGATCGGGACGCTCTTCTTTGATCCGATCCATAGCTTCCACGCCGTCATAGGCCTTGGCCACCCGGTACTTCTTGCTTTCCAACTTCATGGAGACCATTTCCACGAGATCGGTATCGTCATCCACTACAAGAATAAGTTTACTATCGCTCATGTTTACTCTCCTCAATCCGGCTATATGGGTTTAAATCGCTCTTATGCTGTTTATACCTGAGGTCGGGGAAGAAGTCCTGCTCTTTCGCAGATTTCTTGTACTTTTTCTTCCCATTCGATGGCCATGATGTGAATGCCGGAAACTCCCTCGATTTTCTTCAGTTTTTCGATGGTCTCCACACAGATGGTTACCCCTTCTTCCGCCTGTTTTTCCTTCGGCACACTTGCCATCCGGTCGACGATCTCTTTCGGTACGTCCATGCCCGGCACCCTGTTGGCCATGTATTTTGCGGCGCCCAGGGATTTGCACGGAGTCACGCCGGCCAGGATATAGCACTTCTTGTGGAGGCCCTTCTCGCGGACGCCTTCCATCCATTTTTCGAACTTCGGCACGTTGAAGATGCACTGGGTCTGGATGAAATCGGCACCGGCGGCAATCTTCTTGGCCAGCCGCATGACCCGCAGTTCGAAGGGATCGGCAAAGGGGTTGGCGGCAGCGCCGATGAACATCTTCGGCGCCCCTTTGATTTCAGCACCCCCCTGGAAGATGCCCTTGTCGCGCATGTCTTTCACCATCTGGATCATCTGGATGGAGTCGATATCATGCACGTTCATCGCCATGGGATGATCGCCGAACTTGGTGTGGTCGCCGGAGAGACAGAGCATGGTGTCGATGCCCATCGAATACGCTCCGATGATATCGGCCTGCATGGCAAGTCTGTTACGGTCTCTGCAGGTCACCTGAAAGAGGGGGTTCAACCCCTGCTGTTTGATGATAAAAGAAGCAGCGAGACTGGACATGCGAACCATCGCCGTCTGGTTGTCGGTGACATTCACTGCATCAACTATCCCATCAAGATATTTCGCTTTTTCTATGAGATGGGCAGGTTGGCAGCCGCGAGGAGGTCCACACTCTGAGGTAACTGCCAGATGTCCTGCCGCCAAAACTTTCTCTAATCTGCTTTCGGTTTTCATTCTGCCAAATCCTCTCTTATAATCTTTCTCGGACCACTGCCACCGCCCGGTCTCCAGTCTTTTGCCGGTATGTTTTCAAGATACATGTCTGTCTGTCCGAGGGCTTTCAGTCTGTCCCAGATAAGCTGCCAGGCACAATCCACTTCCTCACTGATTTCGCAATGACCGCCGGTTGAACCGCCGCAGGGTCCGTTCATCAGCTGTTTTGCGCATCTGGCGATAGGACAGATCCCACCGGTCATGCCGAGCAAACAGTTGCCGCAACCCTGACATCTTTCCGCCCACACGCCCTGGCGCTCGGAGGCACCCATGAATTTGGTGTTGACTGCCGGAAAGACCGGCTTGTCCTTGAACCGCATGGCCAGTTGCTGGACCCCGCAGCCGCAGGCCATGGACATGATGGCCTCTGCGCCATCCAGCATCGGCACCAGTTCCTCGACATACTCGGGATCGCACTGCCTCTCAAGGGTATGTTGGCGAATATCGATGTTGCTGCCATTTTTCAGCATGGCCATTTGCAGCCCGGATGCCAGGAGGCCAACTTCTTTTCTGCCGCCGGCGGCGCAGACAGTTACACACTCATTGCAGCCCAGCAGGAGTATGCGCTTGAAAGGCTTGATGTATTCAATGAGTTCTTCTAAAGGTTTTCGTTCAGCAGTGATCATTGTGGTTCACTCTCCTTGTAATTAATACCGCCAACTGAATCGCTGTCGGTTACAGGGCCAAAGCCGTTTTTATCGGACTCGGCCCGAGTTTTCGGATCTTTTCGGTAATCTCCGTTGCCGTCTGGGCAAAACGATAGCCCATGCCGGCCGACATGGTGACCATCTCGAGTCTTTCGCTCTCGATGCCGATCTCCTCGAGATATTTCTTGACGTACGCCACTCTGCGACCGGCTCGGGTGTTGCCGCTTTTGAAATGGCAGTCGCCCTCCAGGCAGCCGGCAACATAAACTCCGTCCGCGCCTTTTTCAAAGGCCTTGACGATATGCAGGGCATCCACCTTGCCGGAGCAGGGAACCCGGATGATCTTCACATTGGCGGGGTAGGGAAGCCGCTGGCTTCCTGCCATGTCGGCGGCGGTATAGGCGCAGTAGTGGCAGCAGAAGGCTACAATTACCGGTTCGAAGTTTTCCATCATGCACTTATCCTTTCAAAAAGTTGTTCCACCTTCGCGAGAATCCTGTCGTCCTCGAACTGCATCAGCTGGATGGCCTTGGCCGGACATTCGGAGACGCATACGCCGCAGCCGTGACATTTGGCCGGATCGATCTCCGAGTACCCGTCGGCGTTGATGAACGGCACATTGAACGGGCAGGACCTGACACATATGAGACAGGCGGCACAGAGATTGCCGTCGACCCTGGCGGTTGCCGCGCCGAGATTAATCTCATTTCTCACGAGCATGGTCTGGGCCCGCGCGGCCACCGCATTGGCCTGGGAGACACTCTCCCTGATCAATTTCGGACTATGCGCTGTGCCGGCCAGGAAAAAGCCGGGTACCGTCATATCGACCGGCCGCAGCTTGACGTGGTCTTCAAGGAAATAGCCGTCGGCGGTGCGGGGCAGCTTGAAGATCATCGAAAGCTCCTCGGT
>MGTI01000067.1 GCA_001799365.1 Desulfobacterales bacterium GWB2_56_26
CCTCCCCGGTTGTTCGCGTTTTTACGAATCACCACTATATAGAGTCCCCGACAGAACTGCAAGCTGCAACTCTGGGAGGTTGGACTCAAGGATTCTCCCCTTCTTTCGGTGATGTCGGATGGCCTGGAGTCCGTGTTTTCCGCAGATACCAGGAGCAGGCGACGGCAGCGAGGCCAAGTCCGGCAACGGTGTACCAGGGAAACCATGTGAGCGCCTCACGGAAGGCGTAACTGGTGAGAACGGTGGCGGACCATTCCGGGTGCAGGAGGCTGCCGTTTCCCCGCAAATGGGTGGTCAAGAGGGCAAAAAAGACGCCGATCAGCCCGTAAGCCAGATTGAAGGCCATGCCCTTGAAGCTGAGGACGGTGGCCCGCTGATGGGATTCGGCGATCAGATTCAGGTAGTGACTGGTGAACATGGCAACGAACATCATGGCCACAAAGATCAGCGCCATCGGCAGCAGACCCCAGTAGGGATAAAAGCCGCAGAGGCCGAACAGTCCGGCAAGGCTGACGGCGGACACCCAGGCGAGGTTGGCGGGCGGACTGTTGCTCACCGCCATCCTTTCGGCGATCTTCGGCGTGACCAGGCCGAGCAGGGCCATGGCCGAGCCGATCAGACCGAAGCTTGCTTCCGGCAGCTCGATTTCCCGAAAATATTGGCTGGTCATGGTGACGACCATCCGCAGCACATGATCGTAGCCCATGCCGAAAAGGATGACGGCAAGGGCAAAAGGGGTTCGGATGATCCATCGTCCCGCCTGCCAGACTTTCCGCAGTGCGGCGAGCGGGGTTATGCCGTCTGGCGTGCCTTGTGAAGAAGTCTGTTCCTCCATTCTCAGGGCAATGACCGTGGCCAGCACGGCCATGCCGAGCGTCAGATAAATCGGGAAGCGCATGGTGGTCTGCTGGGTGAGGATATGGGAAGATCCGAGCCAGGCCAGCATCCTGTTCATTGCGCTCGGGTCGTAGACGAGGGCGCCGAGGGTCAGGGTAATGATAGAGGCGACGGAATGGAGCCGCATCTGCAGGCTGAGCACCTTCGGCCAGTCCCCGCTGTTGCCTTCGGCGGCAAGGGAATCGTAAGCGATGGCCTCATCGGCGCCGCTCGCCATCGCCTCGGCCAGCCCGCTCAGGATGCGGTTGACGAGAAAGACCGAGAACACAAGGCTGCTGCTGCCTAAGGGGACGAAGGCAAGCAGGCTCATTTCGGCAATCATGCAGAAGGAGGTGGCGACGATCAACCGTTTTCGCCCGATCAGATCGGCGAGAGCCCCGGAAGGCACTTCGGCAGAGAAGATGGTGACCGCCCAGACGGAATTGAGCAGGGCGAACTGCTCGATGGTCAGGCCGAAGTCGAGAAAGAGGATAGTGAAGACCGGATAGTAGAACCTCGCATTGAAGAATACCCGAAAGGCGATAAAGAGTCGGATATTGGTTATGGCAAAAGGCGAGGCGGCGGCCATGACTGTCCTTTCAGGGTCTCATTTGAGGGTACGGGGAATCCGGCCGGGCGAGCCTTCGTTCGATTCTTCGGACGACCAGCGAGAGGGAAAGGCACAGCACCAGATAGAGCCCGGAGACGGTCAGCCAGACCTCGATGGTCGCCTGGGTCGAGGCCATGACCTGCAAGCCTTGAAAGGTCAACTCCTCGATGGAAATGATCGAGACGATGGACGACCACTTGACGGTATTGATGAATTCGCCCGCCAGCGGCGGCAGCATTATTTTTACCGCCTGGGGCAGGATGATAAGTCTCATGAGCTGCCACCGGGTGAGGCCAAGGGTTCGGCCCGCCTCCCACTGGCCGGTATCGATGGCCTCAATGCCGGCGCGGACGATCTCGGCGATGTAGGCGCCCTGAAAGAGGGCCAAAGTCAAGACACCGGACAGGAAGCGGGTGATCAATGCCGGGCCGGCAAAGAGCAGGGTGAGCAGCTCCTGCACCCCTTGCGGGCTTGCCCGGAAGAGATCTTCGACAGCAAGCCAGGCAAAGAGCTGGTCGCTGATAAAGTAATAGAAGATGAAAACCAGCACCAGCGGCGGCGTGTTGCGGATCGCCTCGACGTAGGTCCTGCCGGTCAGTCGGCAGAACAGCCGGGGAGAAATCCGTAAGATGCCGACCAGAAAACCGAGCAGGACGGCGAAGAGCATCGCCCAGACGGAGAGCCTGATGGTGGTGAAAAAGCCTTCGAGCAGAACATTGGCGACCCAGCGCTGCTGCTCCGGGTCGAACCGGACCAGGTAGGTCGGGATGACCGGCCAGTTCCATTTATAGTTGAGCTCAAAGAAAAGCCGGTAACAGAAAAACCCGAAAAAACCGAGAACCGCGGTAAGGATAACTCCATCGAGGAGGGTGACAGCCGGCTTTTTCGGGCGCATGGCGGGGTGCGTGAGGCGCAGAGTTATTCTATGAGATTGTTCCAGCCCTTGGTCTCGAACCAGTATGTGTGGCGCTCCTCCAGCCAGCCTTCGAGGGTGACGAGAGTGATCCAGCTGTTGAAAAATGCAAGGCTGTCCGGGTCGCCCTTCCGCATGGCAAAGCCAATGGGTTCCCTGGTGAAGGTCCCGGCCACCGGCATGAAGAGCGTCTCGCTGTAATCCATTGCCTCATAGGCCGGACGGGGAGCGGAGCCGACCACCGCGTGCACCTTGCCGTTGCGCAGTTCCTGGTAGGCCTGGGGCTCGGTGTCGAACATCCGGAGGGTCGCCTCGGGCAGATATTTTTTGGCAGCGGCGGCCGCCGTGGTGCCCAGTTTGACGGCGATCTGGACTTCGGGCTTGTTGAAGCTTGCGAGCGAATCAAAGCCCGCGGCCAGCTGTCGATGGGCGACGATGCTCATGCCGGAATAGTCGTAGGGCTGGGAGAAATTGACCTGCAGAGCCCGTTCGGCGGTGATGCCCATGCCGCCGATGATGACATCGAACTTGCCGGTCAGAAGCGCCGGAATGATGCCCGACCAGGCGGTGGGCACGAACTCGACCTTCACCCCCATATCTTTGGCCAGCCGGGTGGCGACATCGATTTCAAAGCCGACGAGCTGGCCGTTTTTGTCCTTCATAGCCCAGGGTTGGAAGATGTCCATGCCTACCTTGAGGACGCCCTTTTTTTTCACCGCCTCGACGGTGCTGCCGGCGGCAAGGTCCTGCTGCAGCGAGGCGCCGAAAGAGACGGCTGCAAGGCAAAGCATCAGGAGAACTGTGACAAGGGAAAAGCTGAGGGTCCGTGGTTTCATGCTGATCACCTGTTGTTGGTAGGGTTAAGGTTTCCTAGGAGCCTGTCGGATTATGCCCTTTTCCCCCATTTCTTCGTTAAACTCGAAAAAATTATCCTCGGAATATTGAGTATATGCCTCCGGTAATTTTTTCGAGTTTGCCTCGATCTGAGAAAAAATTGCTATAATCCGACAGACTCCTGGCAACGTTCATGTTACGGTAATTTAAGACGTTTTCCCAGAATGCCAACAAAAAGCGATAAAAGGACCGTAATTGTCAGGTACATGGCCGCCACGGTAAACCAGATCTCAAAGGTCAAATACGACTCGGCGATCAGGGCCTGGGCCTGCATGGTCAGGTCGTAGATGGCGATGGTGCTGACCAGGGCCGAGTCCTTGATCAGCGAGATCGCCTGGCTGGTGAGCGGCGGCAATACCGTGCGGATCGCCTGGGGAATGATAATGTGGCGGTAGGTGGCCATGGTGGTAAGGCCGATGCTGCGTGCCGCCTCAATCTGGCCTCTCGGTACCGCCTCGATGCCGGAACGGAAAATCTCCGAGGCGTAGGCCCCCTCGAAGAGGCTGAGGGCGATGATGGCCGCGGCCATCCGATCGATGTCGAAGACCGGGCCGAGGACGAAGTAAATAAAAAAAATCTGGATCAACAGCGGCGTGTTGCGGCTGGTTTCGAGATAGACGTTGGCCAGGCCTCGACCGGCAAAGGAGTCGGACAGCCGGAGCACGGCGGTGAAGAGCCCGATCAGCAGAGCCAGAACCAGACTTGCCAGGGAGATGATCAGGGTGAGTTTCAGGCCCTGCAGAAGCGGCCCGGCTCTGACCCCTTCCTCGGTGAGCGTGAAGAGATATCTGGGGATCCGGTACCATTGCCAGCTGTAGCCGACGTTTTCGGCACTGTGCAGGATCAGCCATCCGAGGCCCGCGAGCAGGAGGAGAAACAGCAGGGTGTCGAACAGCGGCGAGCGGCAGAAGGTGCGCATCCGCGTGCCGGTCAGGAGATGCTCTTCCGGGTCAGCTGTTCCCTCGCCATTTCCGAAATGGTCCGGAAGTCGATCTTGCCGCTGCCCATTTTCGGCAGGTTTTCCCAGACCAGAAAGATCTTCGGCAGGGCGATGGGGGGCAGATAGGCAGCCATCTGTTTCAACACCGCCTTTTCGTCAAGCGGCGTGGTCACCACCGCCACGATTCTCGCCCCTTTGATCGCATCGGGGATCTCCACCACACAGCAGTGGCTGTCCTCCGGCAGAAATTTTTCCAGCACGTCCTCGATTTTGACCAAAGAGACCATCTCGCCGCCGATCTTGACAAAACGCTTCAGCCGGCCGACATGCCAGAGATAGCCGTCTTGGTCGATATTGCCCATGTCGCCGGTATCGTACCATCCTCTCCGGATGTGCAGGGAGGTCTGTTCGAAGTCGTTGAAATAGCCCTTCATCACGCTGTCGCCCTTGACCAGGATGCGGCCGTCCTCGCCGGGGCCGCACTCCTCGCCCGTCTCGTAGTTCTCGATGCGGACCTGGACCCCGGGGATCGGTTTGCCGACGCTGCCCGGCCGGTTGAATTCCGAGGTGTTGGTGGAGATCACCGGCGAGCACTCGGTGGCCCCGTAGCCTTCGTAAAGGGTGATGTTGTGCTTGGTTTTGAAACCCTCGCGCAGGGCGTCCGGGCACTTGTCCGCCCCGGTCAGGGCGATGCGCAGGGAAGCGAAGTCGCCATCTTCGGATTTCCGTAAGTACCCCCAGAAAAAGGCCGGCGTGCCGACCAGAAAGGTCGCTTTATGTTCCCTCACGATGGTGCAGATCTTCTTGAAATCGAGCGGGTTGGCATAGGTGAGCATGGTCATCCCGTGATAGATTGGCAGCCACAGGTTGGTAGTCAGGCCGAAGACATGGAAGAAGGGCAGGGTGCACATGAATCTGTCTTCGCTCTTAAAGCCGAAGATTGGGGTGACCGAGGCGATGTTTGTCAGGATGTTTTTGTGGGTCAGCTGGACCGCCTTGGGATCTTTTTCACTGCCGCTGGTAAAGAGGATGACGGCGCTGTCGTCCTCATGGCCCTGATGAACGAGTTTCTTGATGAGGGCGCCGGGGAGCGCGGCGGTCGCGGCCGCCAAGGCCTTCTGGGCAGGGGTGATGGCCGCCATGATGTCCTCGATATAGATCATGCCGTCGACAAAGGGGCACTCGATCTTTTCCAGCATGGTCTTGGAGGTGATGATCGTCCTGAAGTCGCACTTTTTCTGGGCGTAGCGGGCGTTGTGTTCGGCCCCGGTGGAGTAGTTGATCATCACCGGCGTGCGGCCGCTCATCAGAACGGCTGTCTTGGTGAGGATGCAGCCGGCGGAGGTCGGCAGCATGATGCCGATAAAGCCCTTGTCCAGCTTACGGAAGAATCGGGAGAGAATGAGGCAGGCGATGAGCGACCGGTGGTAGGTCAATTCCCTGTTCGTGGTAAAGTCGTTGATTGCCAGCTTTTTGCCGAACCGCTTGGCGTTGTCGATGAAGTGTTGATGTAACAGCACCGGCTCCCTCCGTAGATTCTGATTGTCCTGCAGGCTCCCTTGCCACGCGATAGTCGTTGCCCTTGACCATAAATCGCAACTGTTTCCACTACCATGTTTTTCCCCCCCTTGCAACTCCCCCATCGAGACCTGATCCCGAGATTCAGGATCAATTCTTCAGCTCAAGTTCGGAAATGTCCAGGACCCCCTTGGGCATTTCCTTTTTGATCTGCACGCCCAGTTCCTTCAGCTGCTCGGACTGGGCGACGAGATTGCCCCGGCCGCGGGTCAACTTCAAAAAAGCGCCATCGTAGGTTGCCTGGCAGGTGGCAAGCTGCCGGCCGATTCTCTCCATCTCTTCGACATAACTACGGAATTTATCGTACATCAGCCCGGCCCGGCGGGCAATCTCCAGGGAGTTCCTGTTTTGGTGGTCAAAGTGCCAGAGGTTTTCGATGGTCCTGAGCGTCGCCAGGAGGGTGGTGGGGGTGACGATGATCACGTTGTTGGCGAGGGCCTCGGTGCAGAGCGTGTCGTCGTGTTGCAGCACGGCGGCAAAGGCCGCTTCGATCGGCATGAACATCAGCACGAAGTCGAGGGAGCGGACGCCGTTCAGGTCCTGGTAGCTCTTTCTGCCGAGGGTGGCGAGATGGTCGCGGACCGCCTGCACCAGCCGGCCGAGATGACCTGCCCGTTCCCTCTCCTCTTCACAGTTCACATAGCGTTCCCAGCTGATGAGCGATACCTTCGAGTCGACGATGATGTCCCGGCCTTCCGGCAGGTGGATGATCACATCCGGTTTCATCAGCCGGTTGTGGGGGTCGCGGAAACCGCCCTGGGTTTCATATTCATGGCCGTGGCGAAGCCCTGAACGTTCGAGCACCCTGCCCAGAATCAATTCGCCCCAGTTGCCTTGGACCTTCGTGTCGTTTTTCAGGGCGCGGGTCAGGTTGATCGCCTCCTGGTTGATCTGCTGGTTGAGATCGCGCAGCTGGAGGATTTCCGCCTTGAGGGAGAGTCTTTCGCGGCTGTCGTTGCGGTAGATCTCGTTGATCTCCTGCTTGAGGGCGATGAGCTGGTGATTGAACGGCTCAAGGATCGCCTCCAGCCGTTCTTTGTTCTGTTCGCCGAACCGGGCGCTCTTTTCGTCGAAGATCTGCTGGGCGAGACCGGCAAATCTGAGGCTCAGTTCCTCCCGGGCATCTTCCAGAAATTGCAGCTTTTCCGCCGCATGCCGGCGCTCGCTGTCGAGCAGAATGGCCAGTTCCGCCGCCCGGATTTCCTGCTCCTTGCCGTGACGGGAAGCCTCCTCTGCCTCGCGCAGCCTGCGCCTTGTAGTCGCCAGGGCGACGATGCCGAGCAGCAGGGTGAGACCCATCGGCAGATAACCGCAGGCCAGAATGAGGAGCAGGGACGGCAGGGTGATTCCCTGCGGCAGAAGGGGCAGCAGGGCGGCGACGAAGGCGGCGGCGATTTCAGTCATGTCGGTCAAGGGCAACATCCACCGTCAGCGCAAATCCGCATGACGCCGACGGCGGGAATGTCAGAGTGTTTTCGTCCTTTACATCGGCCAGGGTTTTTCCCTGCCGCCGATGATGTGCATATGGATATGAAACACCACCTGACCGGCCTTTTTGCCGTTGTTGAAGATGACCCGGAAGCCGTCGGCCACGCCGTTTTCCGCAGCCAGCCTGGCGCCGACGCGGATCATTTTGCCGATGACCTGGTCGTCTTGCTCCGTGACATCGACCGGGGCGGCGAGATGTTTTTTGGGAATGACCAGAAAATGGACCGGGGCCTGGGGGGCGATATCCCAGAAGGCTACCACTTCATCGTCTTCGTAGAGCTTCTTGGCGGGGATCTCGCCTGTTACGATCTTGCAGAAGATACAGTCACTCATTGCCGGTCTCCTTGTTGAGTTGCCAGGGGTAAAACGGTTGCTATCGATACGATACCGTCCGTTATACAACAACGGACACGTTTCGTAAACTGCCGGCGGCGTTTCGGTTTCTGCCGGAAGATCATAAAAAAACACCACCGAAACGGCCGAATGGTCATTTTCGGTGGTGTGAGGTGTGAAATGTCCTGAGGGGCTTAGTTGGTGGAGTAGCTGAAGACCAGTCCTCCGTCCTGTACGTCGACCTGCGCTTCGCCTCCCCGGGAGAGCTTGCCGAAGAGGATTTCTTCGGTGAGGTTGTCGCCGATTTCCTTCATGATCAGCCTTCTTAGCGGCCGAGCCCCGTAATCGGGATCATAACCCTTCTGGGCGAGATACTGCCGGGCTGCCTCGCTCAGCTTGACGGTCACCCGTTTTTCCGCCAGTTGTCCTTCCAGTTCTCCGACCAGCTTGTCGACGACCTTCAGCGTCGCCTCGTGGCCGAGCGCACTGAAGGAGACGATGGCATCCAGCCGGTTGCGGAATTCCGGGGCGAAGAGCTTGTTGATGGCGGTCTGGTCCTTGCCCTTCTTACTGCCGACAAAGCCGATCGCCCGGCCGGCGAGTTCCCTCGCACCGGCGTTGGTGGTCATGATGAGGATGACGTTGCGGAAGTCGGCCTTCCGCCCGGAGTTATCGGTAAGCGTCGAGTGATCCATCACCTGCAGGAGGATCGAGAAGATGTCGGGATGAGCCTTTTCGATCTCGTCGAGCAAGAGGACCGAGTACGGATGTTTGCGAATGGCCTCGGTGAGCAGGCCGCCCTGGTCGAAGCCGACATAGCCTGGCGGTGAGCCGATCAGCCGTGCCACCGCATGTTTTTCCATATACTCGCTCATATCGAAGCGCTCGAAATGCACATTCAAAATGGCGGCGAGCTGCCTGGCCACCTCGGTCTTGCCCACGCCCGTGGGCCCGGCAAAGAGGAAGCTGCCGGTCGGCGAGTCGGGATTGCCGAGACCGGCGCGCGAGCGCTTGACGGCCTTGGTCACCGCCCCGATCGCCTCGTCCTGACCGAAAATGACGCCTTGCAACCTGGCATCCAAGTCCCTGATGTCATGCAGTTCGGAAGACGAACTCGACTTGGCCGGGATCCTGGCGATCCGCGACACCACCTTCTCGATGTCGGCGACTTTCACCACCGAACCCTGGCGGCCTTCCAGCCGGAAGAAGGAGCCGACCTCATCCATCACATCGATGGCCTTGTCGGGCAGGAAACGTTCGTTGATGTACCGGGCGGACAGTTCCGCCATGGCTTTGATGGCGTTATGGGAATACTTGACGTTGTGATGGGTCTCGTATTTATGCTGCAGGCCCTTCAAAATGAGATGGGTGTCGGCAACCGTCGGCTCACCGATATCGATCTTCTGGAAACGCCGCGACAGCGCCCGGTCCTTTTCGATCTGGTTCTTGTACTCCTCGTAGGTGGTCGAGCCGATGCAGCGAAGGATGCCGGCCTGGAGCGCGGGCTTCAGCAGGTTGGATGCGTCCATGGAACCGCCGCTCGTTGCCCCGGCCCCGACGATGGTATGCATCTCGTCGATAAAGAGGATGGCATTTTCCTTCTTCTCGATGGCGGTCACCACACTCTTCAAACGCTTTTCGAAGTCGCCCCGGTATTTGGTGCCGGCCACCAGCGTCCCCATGTCGAGCAGGTGGATCTCCACGCCCCGCAACAGGTCGGGGACTCGCGGTTTTTCGCCTTTGGCTCTCGCCTCTTTATCCTCATGGATGCGTAGCGCCAGACCCTCGGCCATTGCCGTCTTGCCGACTCCGGGTTCGCCGACCAAGAGCGGATTGTTTTTCTTCCTGCGGCAGAGAACCTGCATGATTCTGTTCAACTCGTCGTCGCGGCCGATCAGCGGATCGATCCTGCCTTGCGCCGCATAGTGGGCCAGATTGACGGTAAATTCTTCAAGCGCCTTGGCGTCCTTGCCTGTTTTCTGGGTGTCGGGCGTTTCCAGCGGCGAAGAGAAGGGCTCTTTCTGCAGGCCGTCGGCGGGCAGTTCGTGGGAGATGAAGTTCATCACCTCCAGCTTATGGATGCCGACCGA
Source organism: Desulfobacterales bacterium GWB2_56_26 (assembly GCA_001799365.1). Classification (GTDB taxonomy): domain Bacteria; phylum Desulfobacterota; class Desulfobulbia; order Desulfobulbales; family Desulfocapsaceae; genus Desulforhopalus_A. The sequence continues at coordinate 9,723 of MGTI01000067.1, forward strand.
GGTGAGGAAATAGACCGCATGGGATTCTTCCTCGGCCAGGATCGACACCAGTACATCGCCGCTGTCGACCTGGGTCTTGCCGCAGCTCTGAACATGGGCAACAGCCCGCTGCAGCACCCGGTTGAAGGCGATGGTCTGGGCCGGTTCGGTCGCCCCGCCAGCAGCAAGTGTGGGGATTTCCCGGACGAAAAACTGCTCCAGACGTTCTTTCAGAATCTGGGTCGAGCCGCCGCACTGATCGATGATGTAGTTGGTTAGCTCGTCGTGTAAAAGGCCATAGAGCATGTGTTCGACGGTGACATACTCGTGGTTGTGGTTCTTTGCTTCTCGTATGGCCAGTATCAGGGCTTTTTCAAGTGTCTTGCTCAGCATAATTATCCGGGTTCGGTTATTGGAAAGGGGCTCCCCCCTAGTTATGCCGTTTCCATTGAACAGCGTAATGGGAATTCATTCTTTTTTGCCAGTTGTTGGACGACCGAAATCTTGGTTTCGCAGATTTCTTTAGTGTATACACCTGCTACCCCGACCCCCTCGTGATGGACATTAAGCATTATTTTAGTGGCGTCAGGTGTCGACTTATGAAAAACGGTTTCGAGTATGGCAATGACGAATTCCATCGTGGTGTAGTCGTCGTTATGCAACAGAACCTTGTAGAGAGGAGGTTCCTTCGTCTCAATGGCATCCTTCGTGATTACAGTTTCTTGTCTATGATGCTTGGTATCTGCCATGGTCGTGCTTTCAGTTTGGAAATCAAGGGGGATGTCGAGACGATCAGGTCGAATCGTCTCAAGTTTACTCTAAAATAATATCAAATATGCCAGTTTCAATATACCATACTCTCTCTCTTTCCGGAAAGCTTCGGCGCACCTTTCAGCATGGTCAGGAATAGCTCTTCCAGGACCAGACGCGAGGGCAGCGGCGATCCCTTCAGGCGGAACTCGGCGTCCAGCAGCAGGGCCAGCCATCTCTTCAGACCGGCGCAGGAGTATTCGGAGGCCTTGGAAAAGCTCATGAACAGCGCGTAAGGGTGACCCTGGAGCAACTCGGACCATTCGCTTTCCGCCTTGAGCGCCGGGAGATAACTGTTCTGGAAATCCTTGGCGTTCATGCCGCTTCTCCAGGCAGGCGACGGCCTCTTCTGGAGTGAGCGGAAGATAAGCATTTTCCGGACGAAGTTGCGGAGCGTCGCGAGGATTGCCAACTCATGAATCCCCTGTTCTAGGAGACGGGATACAAGTGTCAGGGTCCTGCCGATCTGCCGCTTGCCGAGGGCGTCGGTCAGTTCGTACAGGGCGTCCTCCCGGGTGCGGGCTACCATCTCTTCCAGGTCGGCGCAGGTGATGACCGGCCGGTCCCCCGCATAGAGCGCCAGCTTTTCCGTCTCGACCACCGCCGACACCGGATGAAAGCCCACCCGCTCAAAGAACATCTCTACCGCCTGCGGTTCCATTTTTTTCTGGAATCCGGCCAGGGTCTTCTGGATCAGCTCTTTCAGGATTTCCTTCTGCTCGACCTGGCTGGCGGCACCGCTGCCTGCGGCCACCGAACAGTCGACCACCGTGGCTTTTTTCTTCAGATAGGTGAAGAGGCGCTGACGTTTATCCACCGTCTCCGCGGTCAGCAGCAAAATATTGCCAGGGGGTATGCCTTTGTCAAGGGCCTCGATAAAACGTTCGCCGACTCCCGCAGTCGTCCCCGGGCCTGTACCTTCGGCCTCGGCAAGGAGCTTGTCGGCCCAGTCGAGCGGCTCGCTCGGTTTGTCGAAATCAAAGATATTGCGCCATTCCGCGGGAGGGATTTCCGCCAGGGTCCCCCGTTCCTCCACCTTCATGCCGACCGCCTGCAGCAGACCCTGCAGGTACTTTCCGGCCGGCCCCGGACGTCCGGCCTGAAAAGCCGACACCGCTTTGGTCCAGATCTCCGAGGCCACGGTCTTGCTGTGAAAGATCCGGGTGTCGGCAACCCGGTAGATCTGGCGGCCGGGAAGCAGGCTGAAGCTCATCAGCCGCGAGAGGGTCCGGGCGGGATCTTCCCGATCGCCGTCGATGGCATGTACTGCACCCGGCTGACCGGCCAAGAGTTTTTCCTGCAGCAGATCGGCCGCCTCCTTGCAGAGGAACCGCTCGCCGAAAAAAAGAAAGACCTGGAACTCAAGTTTCGGTGATTTCTGGTCGAGCAAGGCCGGCAGGTCGGATCGTTTGATGAGAGGCATGGTGTGTTCTGTCGTTAATCTCGTCGGGGGATGGGGAAGATGCGAAAAGCTCTTCCACGTGAGTAGCACGCCAGTAGTATATGACGTTTTACCACGAAACAAAAGAGCGTAATGAACAGATGTTCCCTGGTTGCGGCGCACCCGACAAGTGGTTATAAAGACTCATGGAGAGACAATGTATGTTGATGATTACCTTAGAGAAGATTCCGATAGTGAGCGGCCGCGTCGTCTTCGTCAAGGGATGTTACCTTCATTTCGTCGCAAAAAGGAATCAAGATGCTTCCCCGAAGCTGTCGGAGGGAGTAAGGTAATCATCGAATAAAAGACTGTGGAAAACGGTAACGCGAAAATGTTAAAGGTTGACAAAAAAAGTTATCCGGCGGATGTGAAAAATGTGGAAAAATTGTTGGAACGCCGTATAATGACGAGATTACTGTATGTCAGGATTGTACCGATCTTTGCTGTTGATGCTGAAAATATCATTTGTCATTGTCAATAGATATAATATCTGTTCTCAGCATTGTTCATTACAGTACTGCAAAGATGAAAATGGTGTCTCTGTGCGTTATGGAAACGGGAACAATAACCAAAACGAGGTGAAAAATGGCTATTAAGTATCCCTTGGTACATATCACCATCCCGTCAGGGATAATCAGCGAGCTGATGCGAACCTATATCCTCGAGAATTGCAAGAGGAACTGTCTCTTCGTCGAAAACCTGCAGGATGAGGAGGCGAGCGGGAAAGATATCATTGTAATCTGCGACTGGTATGATTTCGTGGCGGGGCGCGTGGTAAAAACCGGGCTTGAAAGAAATGAATCGACACTGTCCACCCTGAATGCGCTCTATATTGTCATCAACATGGTGAAGGGTGAGGAAGAGCAATTAGGGTCATCGCCTCATCTGCGGAAGATCAGAGGCCTATTTTATATCGATGACAATCTGGACACCTTCAGGAAAGGTTTTCTGGCTATCCTCAACGAAGAGATCTGGGTACCCCGGGCGGTGTTGATGAAATGGATGAACAGTCCCAGCAAGAACAAAAGCGTGACTGCTCAGGAAATTCTCAGTTCCCGCGAAGAGTCGGTCCTGAAGCTGATGGCCGGCGGGATGTCGAACAAGGAAATTTCCGAGGAACTCTACATCAGTGCCAATACCGTCAAGGCTCATCTCTACAATATTTATAAAAAGATTGAAGTCTCTAATCGGCTGCAGGCGGCACGCTGGGCCTCTACCTACTTCGACGAGCGGACTTCGTCGAAGATGGCGGCCGGCTGACGGCCCTGCGGTGAGGAGAAACCGCGTTCGGGGACTATGAAACCGAACGCAGGAGTTCCTTCAGGAATTTAACAAATCGATGAGGGTAAATGTCGTTGTTGACATTCAATCCTTATCGATTATCCCCCTCCCACCAATGTACGCAGAAGTACACCTGCCGGTTACCTCCTTCACTCCCCGCCTCAGATGTCGAGAGGATTTTGCCTTAAGCGACCATTCTCATCTGTTCTCCTCCTGACGATCAATTTACTGTCTTTTCGAATAGTATTTGACAAATCATTGCCGACCTTGAATTATCCAAGTCGCATCTCCATGGCAGACGACTTGAATGGGGGATAACATCGGCAGTTGCGATGATGTGTCGAATGATCCCTGCTGGTGTAAGGGCGGTAAAAAACACAAAAAAGTGCCATCTTACCTCCGGTGAGCGAGGCGAGAATTGAGAGGAAGAAGATGAGAAAGCCTACCGTTACCGCGGGGACCGTCAGTTCGACCCGTGCAGTCCCGGGGCGCATCGCCCGGCCTGAGTACGCTGCCACAGGGGTGCCCGGGCCCTATAAACTCTCCTGCGTCAAGGTGACCGACGGTCAGATTGCGCGGATGCGTAAGGCCGGCGGGGTTGCCAGGAAGGTCCTCGATGCGGTTCTTGCCGAGGTGCGGCCGGGTGTTGCAACCGACGAGCTCGACCGGATCGCCCACGAACTGATCGTCGCCTCGGGTGGATATCCCAGCCCGCTTAATTACATGGGCTTTCCCAAGTCGATCTGTACCTCGGTGAACGAGGTAGTGGTCCATGGCATTCCCGACAGCCGAGTGCTGGTCGAGGGAGATATTGTCAACTGCGATGTCACAGTCTTCTACGACGGCATGCACGGCGACTGTTCCGAGACGGTCTTTGTTGGCGAGGTCGACGATGCGGCCAAAAAGCTGGTCCGGGTGACCTGGGAATGTTTGATGAAGGCCATCGATTTGGTCCGGCCGGGTCAGTTGCTGAATGCCATCGGCCTCGTTATCGAGGCTCACGCCAGGGAGAACGGCTTCGGCATCGTCCGGGAATTTACCGGCCACGGCATCGGCGAGAGTTTTCATATGTCGCCCTATATCGCCCATTTCTTTGAGCCGGACAATACCGCCGTGATGGAAGAGGGCATGACCTTTACCATCGAACCGATGATCAACGAGGGAGTGGCCGAATGCATCATCTGGCCGGACAAGTGGACGGCGGTGACTGCCGATCTGTCGCGCAGCGCCCAATTCGAACACACTCTTTTAGTCACCAGAAACGGGGTGGAGATCCTCACCGGTGGGCGCGACCCCTGGTTCAGTAGGGGCGAAAAATCTTTCGCCCTTAAATAGATAGTGGGCGAAAGGTTTTTCGCCCCTTACCTATTCCTCCTGCCAAATATCGCTGGTAAAGCGAACCGCTGATGGTCCCTCATCCCTGACGTTTGTTATCTGAGCCCCGCATTGATCTGCTGCAGAGCTGCGTTGCCGGGGCAGAGATCCGCCTCGCCCAGGCTGTTGAGGGGGCGCAGGGTGGAGTTGATGATCTCATGGGTATCCTTGCTTTCCGGATTAATATAAAGCAGTCCGGTCAGCAGCCGTCCTCTCGCCTTCTGCTCTTCCAGATTGTCCAGGGCTTTTCGCCTGCTGGTGATCGTAAGCCCCGCCTCGGCCTTATGCAGATGGATGATGCTGCCGTCGTGCATGATCACTTCCTGGCTGGTTCCTTCCGGATAGTGGGTGAGGATCTCCTGCTGGAGTGGGATGAAGTCGAAGGTATTGGTGGCCTCGCTGTGTTCGCGCACGTATTCGTAGCTCTTGGTCGAGGTGGCGGTGTTGTTGAAGGTCACACAGGGCGAGATGACGTCGATGAAGGCCAGACCCTGGTGGGCAAACGCTCCCATAATAAGCGGCACCAGCTGCTGCTTGTCGCCGGAAAAGCCGCGGGCGACAAAGCTTGCGCCCAGGCCGATGGCGAGTTCGCAGAGATCGATGGACGAATAGGGGTTGGGTACGCCCTTCTTGCCGGCCGAGCCGAAATCGGCGGTGGCCGAGTCCTGGCCCTTGGTGAGGCCGTAACAGCCGTTGTTCATGCAGATGTAGTTGAGGTTCAGGTTGCGGCGCAGGGCGTGGGCGAACTGGCCCATGCCGATCGAAGCGGTGTCGCCGTCGCCGGAGATGCCGATGTAGAGCAACTCCCGGTTGGCCATATTCGCCCCGGTTGCAACCGAGGGCATCCGGCCGTGGACGGCGTTGAAGCCGTGCGACCTGCTAAGGAAATAGGCGGGGGTCTTGGAGGAGCAGCCGATGCCCGACAGCTTGACCACCCGGTGCGGTTCGACAGCCAGTTCGAAACAGGCCTGGATGATGGCGTTGGTGGTCGAATCGTGGCCGCAGCCGGCACATAAAGTGGAGACGGCCCCTTCGTAATCCTTCCGGGTGAGGCCCAGGGTGTTCCTGGTGGCTTGTGGGTGACGGAAAACCGGTTTTTCGGTGCTCATTGCTGACCTCCATTGCGCTCTGCCAGGCATGCAGGATTGCGATCGAAAAAGGCCTGGATGGCGGCCGTGATGAAATCGGCGGTGATGGGCAGGCCGTCGAAATTGAGGATCGACTCAAGTTTTGCAGGCAGCACTCCAGCCTCGTTCGTCAAAAGGCTCTTCAGCTGGCCGTCGCGGTTCTGTTCGATGACGAAGACCGTCTCGTGGCGGTCGATGAAGTCGATGACCTCGTCCTGGAAGGGAAAAGCCCGCAACCGGAGCGAGTTGATCTTCATTCCATGCTGCCGGGCAAACCTCGATAAAGCCTCGTAGGCGGCATGGGTGGTCGTGCCGAAAAAGACCGCACCGAAGCGGCTCTGCGGGTCGCGGATCTTTGTCCGCGGCGTTGGCACCAGAGTGCGGGCGGTCTGCCACTTGACCAGCAGCCGCGCCATGCCCGCCTGATAGACCGGACTCTCCTCAGTATAGGCTGAATACGCGTTATGGGAAGTACCGCGGGTAAAATAGGAACCCTTAGTAGGATGGCTACCGGGATAGGTGCGCCAGCAGATGCCGTCGCCGTCGACATCCAGATAACGGCCCCATTTTCCCTGACGCTTCTCCAGGTCGTCGGCGGAAAGCACCTTGCCGCGGTCGTACCGGCGGCTGTCGTCCCAGGAGAGCGGCGGGCTGACATGTTCGTTCATGCCGAGGTCGAGATCGCTCATGACGATCACCGGAGTCTGTAATCGGTCGGCAAGATCGAAGGCATCGGCGGTTAACTCGAAACATTCCCTGGGATCGCAGGGAAAGAGCAGGATATGTTTGGTGTCGCCGTGGGAGGCATACGCACAGGAGAGAAGGTCGGACTGCTGGGTCCGGGTCGGCATGCCGGTGCTGGGACCTACCCGCTGCACATCGATGAGCACCGCCGGAATCTCGGCGAAATATGCAAGGCCCAGGAATTCGTTCATCAACGAGATGCCAGGGCCGGAGGTGGCGGTAAAGGCTCGGGCGCCGTTCCAGGCGGCACCGATAACGATGCCCAGCGCCGCCAGTTCGTCTTCGGCCTGGAGGATCGCCACCTTACGCCTGCCGGTCTCTTTTTCTACCCGGAATTTCGCCGCGTATTTCTCGAAAGCCTCGACGATGGAGGTGGACGGGGTGATCGGGTACCAGCCCGCAACAGTGGCGCCGGCGTATATCGCCCCGAGGGCGCTGGCCGAATTGCCGTCCAAGAGGATATCGGCGCCCAGCTTGTCGGTTCGCAGCACTCTAAGCCTGCAGGTCCCATGATAATGCTCTTTGGCGTAGGCGTAGCCAATCTCCAGGGCCTTGATGTTCGGCTCTCCAAGTTTTGGTTTTTTGGCAAATTGCCGCTCGATAGCCTCGGTGAGGATGGCGAAGTCGAGGTCGATAAGAAAAGAGAGCGAGCCGACGTAGATGATGTTTTTCAGCAGCTGCCGGAGTTTGGGGTGGTCGAAGGCCTCGTTGCACAGCTCTGTAAGCGGAATGCCGATCGGCGTTATGTCGGTTCGCGTGAAGTCGGCCGAAAGCTCCTTGGTCGAGTCGTAGATGAAGTAGCCGCCGGGCAGGAGTTCCCGGTAATCCTGGAGCAGGGTCTGGCCGTTGACCGCGACCACCATATCGTAGCCGCCCCGCCGGCCGAGATAACCGTGTTCGCTGACCCGGACTTCGTACCAGGTGGGCAAGCCCTGGATGTTCGAGGGGAAGATGTTTTTCGGACTGACCGGCACCCCCAGCCGGAACAGGGCCTTGGCGAAAAGGTTGTTGGCGCTGGCCGAACCCGAGCCGTTGACGTTGGCAAAGCGGACGACGAAGTCGTTGACCCGTTCGATTTTGTTCATTTTATTTCTCTCCTGCCACCCGCGATTTGTAGGTGTATTTCATCATTTCCCAGGAGGAGGTCGGGCAGCGTTCGGCGCAGAGGCCGCAGTGCAGGCAGACATTCTCATCTTTGACCATGACCCGGCCGGTGGGAAGTGGGGGCGAAACGTAGAGGTCCTGCTCTCTGTTGTCGGCGGGAGCGAGAAGTCGGGCGCGGAGGTCGTCCGCATCGCCGTTGTCGGTGAAGGTGATGCACATTTCCGGGCAGATATCGACGCAGGCATCGCACTCGATGCAGGTGGAATAGGTGAAGACCGTCTGCACGTCGCAGTTCAGGCAACGCGAGGCCTCGTGGTTTGCGGTCGGTTTGTCGAAGCCGAGTTCCACCTCGATCAGCCGGTCGCGCAACGATTTGGCCCGGTCGACGGTGGGTACCGCATGCCGCTTATCGACGGAGACGCTGCTGTCGTAGAGCCAGTCCTGCATGCCCATTTTCTGGCTGACGAGAGTATGGGCCGGGCCTGGCCGGTCGTGCAGATCGCGGCCCTGACAGAATAGATCGATGGAGATCGCGGCCTCATGGCCGTGGGCGACCGCAGTGATGACGTTTTTCGGGCCAAAGGCAGCATCGCCGCCGAAGAAGATATGGGGGACGGTCGATTGATGGGTGGTCCGGTCGAGCACCGGCAGGCCGTGGTCGTTCATCGTGAGGCCTAAGTCCCCCTCGATAAACGGAAAGGAGTTCATCTGACCTACGGCCAGGATGACCTGATCGCAGGCAATGACAACCGGCGGTTCGGCCGAGGGGATGAGTCGGCGGCGGCCGTCGCGGTCGTAAACGGCTGTCATCTTCTGAAACTTCATGCCGGTGAGCCGTCCTTCTTCCACCACGAATTCGAGGGGCGCGTGATTGTCGATAATAGGAATGCCTTCCTCCAGGGCGTCTTCGATTTCCCAGGGAGAGGCTTTCATTTCTGCCCGCGGGCTGCGGACGATCACCGAAACCTCATCCGCCCCCAGCCGCTTGGCGGTGCGGCAGCAGTCCATGGCGGTATTGCCGCCGCCCAGGACCAGAACTCGGGGTCCGCAGCCGACAATATGGCGATAGAGGACCCCGGCCAGCCAATCGATGCCGATGAAGATCTCCGCGGCGCCTTCCCGGCGGCCGGGCAGATCCGGCAGATCCCGCCCGCGCGGGGCTCCGGTGCCGACGAAGATGGCGTCGTAGCCCTGGTCCACGATCTTCTTCAAACTGTCGACATACTGGTTGAAGAACGTGGTCACCCCCATGGTGAGGATGCGGTCGACGTCCTCGTTCAGGACTTTCTCGGGTAGCCGGAAAGAGGGAACCTGGGTGCGAATGAAGCCGCCGGCCTTGCTCTGGTCGTCGTAGAGATCGACGGTGTAGCCGAGCGGCAGGAGGTCTCGCGCCACGGTCAACGAGGCCGGGCCGGCACCGATCAAGGCGATTCTCTTGCCGTTTTTCGCAGACGGCACCGGCAGGCGGAAATCGGTTGCCGGATTCTTGTAATCGGCGGTGACCCGCTTCAGCCGGCAGATGGCGACCGGGGTCTCCTCCACCCGCGAGCGCCTGCAGGCCGGTTCGCAAGGCCGGTCGCAGATTCGCCCGAGCACGCCGGGGAAGACGTTCGAGATCCAGTTGATCCGGAAGGCTTCGTCATATTTGCCCTGGCCGATCAGGCGGATGTATTCGGGCACCGGAGTGTGGGACGGGCAGGCGTACTGGCAGTCGATGACTTTATGGAAGTACTCGGGGTTGTCGGTGTTGGTCGGTTGCACGGGGCTCCTCGATGTCGATGGCTCTGAAAAAACTGCTCGTTAGCAAATCACAGGGCATATCATAGCATAAAAAAATACCCTGTGACGAGGCTAGTGTCCTGTCAAGCCTCGTCTGTCGCATCTTGCTTGCCCTTTTGGCTTCCTGGCTTCGTTACTTCTTCGGTTACATAGCGCTGCTATGCGCCCTCAGTCGTGCCTCGCAGGAAACCAAAATTGCGGCGCAAGCTTACAACATCTGAGGCTTGACATGACACTAGCGAGACTTTTGGATTAGCAACCTGCAATGCCCGGCTATTCCGGGATCAGCCGAACGGCGCCTTTGTCGGCGGAGGTCGCGAACAGAGCATAGGCTTTGAGGGCCTTGCTGATCGGCCGGTCCCGGTCGGCGGGTTTATACGCTTTGTTGCCTTTGGCAAGTTCCTGCAGCCGTCGTACCGCCAGTTCCTCATCGCTCAGTCGGACGTTGATGCTTCGGGCGGGGATGTCGATCACTATTATATCGCCGTCCTCGATGAGGGCAATGGCCCCACCGGCCGCGGCTTCCGGCGAAACATGGCCAATCGAAAGGCCCGAGGTGCCGCCGGAAAACCGGCCATCGGTTATCAGGGCACACTCCTTGCCAAGATGGATCGATTTGAGGTATGAGGTGGGGTAAAGCATCTCCTGCATGCCAGGCCCGCCCTTCGGACCCTCATAGCGGATGACGATGACGTCGCCAGCCTTGATTTGGCCGCCGAGGATCGCCTCGCAGGAGGCCTCCTGCGAGGAAAAGATCCGGGCGGTGCCGGTGAATTGGAAGGCCGAGGAGTCGACACCGGCAGTCTTGACGATGCAGCCGTTCAGGGCGATATTGCCAAAGAGGACGGCGAGGCCCCCTTCCCGGCTGTAGCAGTGTTCCATGTCGCGGATGCAGCCGCTCTGGCGGTCGAGATCGGCCTCCAGGTACATGGCATCCTGGGAGCCCATGACAAGATTTTTGCCGGTGGCCCCGGGGGCGCTCAGATAGAGGGATTCCGCCTCCTTGCCATGGGTCGGTCGGGCGACGTCAAAGAGATCAAGCGTTGCCGCGAGACTGTCGTTGTCCACCCGGTGGACGCGGCCGTCTATGAGGCCCGCCCGGTCGAGCTCGCCCAGAATAGCCATGATGCCGCCGGCCCGGTTGACATCCTCCATGTGGTAGCTGGAGGAGGGCGCCACCTTGCAGAGGTTGGGCACCTGGCGCGACAGCTGATCGATATCGGCCATGGTAAAATCGACGCCAGCCTCGTGGGCGATGGCCAAAAGATGCAGGACGGTGTTGGTCGAGCCGCCCATGGCGATATCGAGGGTCATGGCGTTCATGAAGGCGCTCTTGGTGGCGATGGATCTCGGCAGCACCGAGCTGTCTTCGCGGCCGTACCAGGCCTCGGCCATCTCGACGATGCGCACCGCCGCCTGCTCGAACAGTTTCGTGCGGCTGGTGTGGGTGGCGAGCACCGTGCCGTTGCCGGGCAGAGCAAGCCCTAAGGCCTCGTTCAGGCAGTTCATCGAGTTTGCGGTAAACATGCCCGAGCAGGAGCCGCAGGTCGGGCAGGCACAACGTTCCACCCGTTCAATCTCGGCATCCCCGACGTTCTGGTCGGCGGCCATGACCATGGCGTCGACCAGGTCATAGCGCTTGTCGCCGTCGATGCCGGCCTCCATCGGCCCGCCGGAGACGAAGATGGCGGGAATGTTGAGGCGCATGGCGGCCATCATCATGCCGGGGGTGATCTTGTCGCAGTTGCTAATGCAGATGATGGCATCGACGGTATGGGCGTTGCACATGTATTCCACGCTGTCGGCAATCAGCTCTCGGGACGGCAGGGAATAGAGCATGCCGGCATGACCCATGGCGATACCGTCGTCGATGGCGATGGTGTTGAATTCAGCGGCAAAGCAGCCCGCCCGGGCGATGATCTTCTTCAGATGCTGACCGATCTCGTGGAGATGGACATGGCCCGGCACGAATTGGGTAAAGGAATTGACGATGCCGATGATCGGCTTGCCGAACTGTTCTTCTTTGACCCCGTTGGCCCGCCAGAGGGCGCGGGCGCCCGCCATTCTGCGCCCTTCGGTCGTTGTGGCGCTGCGCAATGGAATTGCCATGGTAAAAAACTCCGGTTGATTGGATGGATAGGTATCGGAAAGAATTTACGGCGAGCGCAAAAAAAAGCTTGTAACTCTCGCTCGTTTGGCCACAATATACTCTGAAAGCAAGTGGTATTGCACATTTTTTCGCAGGAGATCAGGTATGAAAAAGACGGAGATAGATTACTGGATAGCCACCATGCTGGAATCGCACCCAAATGTTTCCGATCTGAATATCACCGTCGGCAAGACGCTGCAGGTGGAATCGGCGGGTCAGCTGGTGCCGGTGGATATCACCCCGCCGGTGGGAGAACTGACTCCTTTCCAGACCGAGACCTTCGCCCTCAACCTCATAGGTAACAACCGGCGGCTGCTGAAAGACCTGGTGGAAAATGGCTCCTGCGATCTCTCCTATTCGCTGTCCGACACGGCCAGGTTCAGGGTCAATATCTTTACCCAGAAAGGCTATTTCTCCACGGTCCTCCGGAAACTGGAGACCCAGATCCCGAGCATCGAGAGGATGCAGTTCCCCGAGGCCTTCAACAGGATGGCCACCGAACTGAATGGATTCATTCTTTTTACCGGCGCAACCGGTACCGGTAAGACTACCTCGCTTGCGGCCCTGCTCAACAAGATAAATCAGGAACGGTCGGTGCATGTGGTTACTCTGGAAGATCCTATCGAATACGTTCACGAACAGAAAAAGGCGACCTTTAACCAGCGGGAAATGGGTAACGATTTCAGCAACTTTGCCGTTGGCATGAGGGCTGCGCTGCGGCAGGCGCCCAAGGTCATTCTGGTCGGCGAGATGCGCGACCGGGAAACCATGGAAATCGGTCTCACCGCGGCGGAAACCGGCCATCTGGTCCTCTCGACCCTGCACACCATCGACGCCGGCCAGACCATCAACCGTATCCTTGGCATGTTCGAGCAGGAAGAGCAGCCGCAGATCCGCAACCGGCTGGTCGATACCATCCGCTGGATCGTCAGTCAGCGGCTTCTGCCGCGAATCGGCGGCGGCCGGATAGCGGCGATGGAGATTCTCCGCACCAGCCTCCGCGTCAAGGACCTCATTCTCAACGGAGAAACCGAGGATAAAACCTTCTATCATATCATCAACGAGGGCTCCGCCCTTGAAATGAGGACCTTCGATCAACATATTCTGGAAATATACGGTCGTGGTTTGATTACCGAAAAAACTGCCCTTACCTACTGCTCGCAGCGGGCGGAAATGAACCGTGGTCTCGATCGGGTAAAAGCCGAGCGGGGCGAGGCGACCACGAATCTGACAGATTTGTCGATGGAGCAGGAGGAAGAAGAAAAAAGCGGATTCTTCGGTCGCCGATGAGTTTTCGATGACGCTGTGGGAGTGAGATGAGAATGGAACTGTCGAGGGAGCTATGATCGTAAATTGTCCCAATTGTAAAAAGCAGTTGAAGCTTGGCGAAAAGATTCGGGAGAGTGTCCGGCAGCTGGAGCCGGGGCGAAGGATCAAGATCAAATGCGCGCATTGCGGCGTGCCGTTCGGCCTCGACCCAAGCATGGAGCAGGCCTCCGCTCCAGGACGCAGCGGCGACGGCGCCGGCGGGCGGGTCAAGCCGCCGGGACCGCCCGATACGGAGTGGCTGAAGGACGGCACCTTCGAAGAAAAAGAGGTCATCGAGGACATCCCGAGAGCCCTGGTGCTGATGCCGGATATGCCGGGGAGGGACGAGGTGGTGAAAGCGTCTAGCGGGGTTGGCTATCGGGTCGAACTGGCATATAAGCCGGAGGAGGCGATAGAAAAGATGCTCTTCGTCAATTATGCCGCGGTCTTTCTGCATAACCGGTTCGAGGCGGGCAGCATAGCTTCCGGCAAATTCCATCAGTTCATGCGGAACATGAATATGTCCCGGCGGCGGTATATCTTTTACGTGCTGATCGGCCAGGAGTTCAAGACCCTCTACGACTTGCAGGCCTTGTCCTGCTCGGCAAACCTGGTAGTGGGCGACGCCGACATACCGTATATAGGCGTCGTCCTGAAAAAGGTCATTCCCGAATACGAGGCCCTGTTCGGACCGCTGATGGAGGAGCTGCGCCTTGCCGGCAAATAGCGCGGCATATCATCATTTTTCATTTCTGACTTGAATTTCTCCCGCTTTTCCTGTCTTTTTCTTGCCGGTGGTCCTGACAGGATCGTCCAAGCCGTTGTCCAATAATCAAGGTAACACATTACTTACCGCAAACGGCATAAGGGGCCGTAAACGCACGGCCCCTTAACTCCGCCGCGCATGCGGCTTTCGTCCAATCCGGTCCCCCGGAACTCATTGAGGAGCAATAAGGACAATATGATGAAGAGATTTCTTCTGGCAGCCGGCAAAAAGATCAAACGGATCGCCCAGGCCGGAAAGCGCAGGTACAAGGCGCTCGTGGGCCAGTCCGCCGGTGAAGAAGGCAGAATCGAAACAGGAAAAGAACACGCTGCCGAAGGCGCACTTGCCGCGGCTTCCGTCGCCGAACCTGATCAACGGCAAGACCTCCCGCAAACGGCAAAGGGAAAATACCGGGCACCAGCCAGGCAGAAGGCGAAATCCGAATGGAGCCTCGACAATTTTCCGGTGACCCCGGTGGAGGGCAAGAGCCGTTTTCACGACTATCCGATCCCCCTGTCCGTCATGCGGGCGATTGCCGACGAGAATTTTCAGTACTGCACCCCTATCCAGGAGAAGACGCTCGCGGACGTCCTGGCCGGTCACGATCTGGTGGGTAAGGCCCACACCGGCACCGGCAAGACCGCCGTTTTTTTGATCGCCATCCTGACCCGCCTGCTGGCAGAGAAAAAGGCGGAGATGAAAAAGGGAACGGTCCGGGCGCTGGTGCTGGCGCCGACCCGGGAACTGGTGATGCAGATCGCCAAAGACGGCGCGGGTCTCGCCAAGTACTGCAATATTGCCGTAACCGCCGTTTTCGGCGGGGCGGACTACCAGAAACAGCTCGATGCCTGCCAGAGCGGCAAGACCGACGTGGTGGTGGCTACGCCCGGGCGTCTGCTCGATTTCCTGGGCAAAAATGTCCTCGATCTGCGCCATTGCCGGATTCTGGTGCTGGATGAGGCGGACCGGATGCTCGACATGGGTTTCATCCCCGATGTCCGCCGGATCATCGGCCGGCTGCCACCACCAGGAGAGCGGCAGACCATGCTCTTTTCGGCAACCGTCCCGGACGATGTGCAGCGGCTTGCCTCGCAATGGTGCGTACGCCCGAAGGTGGTGGAGGCGGAGCCCGAGCAGAAATCCGTTGAAACGGTGGAACAGATTGTCTATCTGACCACAACCGAGGAGAAGTATACCGTCCTCTACAACCTTATCTTGGCCCATCCTGACGACCGGATTATCGTTTTCACCAACATGAAGAACGAGGCCAAGCGTCTTGCCAACCGGCTGGAGCGCAACGGGCTCGAATGTCTCCTGCTCTCCGGCGATGTGGAGCAGAACAAGCGGACGGTCCGGCTGGAGCTATTCCGTTCGGGCAAAGTGAAGGTCCTGGTGGCAACCGACGTCGCCGGCCGCGGCATTCATATCGAAGGGATTACCTTCGTCGTCAACTACACACTTCCCTACGAACCGGAGGACTATGTGCACCGCATCGGGCGCACCGGCCGGGCGGGGGCGAGCGGCAAAGCGGTGAGTTTTGCCTGTGAGGAGGGAGCCTTCTACCTGCCGGCCATCGAGGAATTCATCGACAAAAAACTGGAATGCATCGTGCCCGACGAACCACTGCTCAAACCGCCGCCGAAGGGGGTGGATAAGAAGGGGATGGATAAACACGTCGCAGAGAGCAGCGGCAAACCCCAAAGGAACCGAGGGAGAAGGCCGTACAAGAAACCGGGATCCCGTGGTCCTCGACCGCAGAGGTGAACCGGTGTTCCGCACGACGTTCTGCAATGGCCTCGGGAAGTCTTCCGGCGGCCGGGACAAAAAGAGGGAACAACAGCCTCATCCAAGAAGTTGTTGCCGATTCTATAAAAGAATGGTAAACAGTACTGTTCAAACAAACGAATGCTGCTCTATCGGTTAGAGCAGCCCGAGTTCCTTTTTACTTCGGCAGGAGATATCGACATGCGGAAGTAACAACCCTAACCAATTGGCCAATGGCCGCCAGGAAGAGTAAAATCCATGACAGAACAACATAAACATTCAACCCAGGACAGCAGCGAAGAGCTGAGTTTCGCAGAGCTCTTTGAAATGGAAGAAAACAACAAGGTAGTCGCTGTCGGCGATGTGGCCATGGGCACCATCATCGGTACTGTCGACGATTATCTCCTTGTTGATGTTGGCGATAAGGCGGAAAGCTACATCGCCAAATCGGAATTCCGCCTGGATGCCGGCGAAGAAATCAAGATCGGCGACGTCTTCGAGGTATTTATCGAACGCCGCAAAGAAGAGGGCGGACTGCTTCTGTCCCGGGAAAAGGCTATCGCCATCAAGGTTTGGGAACGTATCGCGGAGATTCAGGAAGCGGACGGCACCATTTCCGGAAAAATCGAAAGCCGCGTCAAGGGTGGTATGTCCGTCGATATCGGCGTGCCTGCCTTCTTGCCTTATTCCCAGATCGATCTTCGCCCAGTCAAGGATCTCGATGCCCTGATCGGCGAGTCCATGGATTTTAAGATTCTGAAATTCAATAAGAAAAGAAATAACGTCGTTATCTCCCGCCGGGCGATCCTCGAAGAAGAGCGCAACAAGCTGCGCGAGGAAATGCGTTCCAAGCTGGAGGAAGGCCAGATCATCAAAGGGGCCATCACCAATATTACCGACTACGGCCTCTTCATCGATATGGGCGGCATGGACGGACTCTGCCACATCACCGACCTTTCCTGGGGCCGCGTTTCCCATCCCGCCAAACTGTACAAGGTGGGCGAAGAGCTTGAGGTGAAGGTTCTCAAGTACGATCGCGAGCATGACCGCGTTTCTTTAGGCGTGAAGCAGCTCCGCGACGATCCGTGGGCGACCGTGGTCAACAGGTACCCGGTCGGCCAGACCACCAAGGGTAAAGTCGTTTCCATCACCGACTACGGCGTGTTCGTGGAACTGGAGGAAGGTGTTGAGGGCCTCATCCACGTTTCCGAGATGACCTGGTCGAAGAAGCCCCGTCATCCCTCCAAGATGGTTTCCGTAGGCGACGAAGTCGAGGTCATGGTACTCAACATCGAGACCGAGACCAAGCGGATCTCGCTCGGCATGAAACAACTCCAGCCCAATCCCTGGGATCTGGTTACCGAGAACTATCCCGTAGGTTCGGTCATCGAGGGCAAGATCAAGAATATCACCGACTTCGGTGTCTTTATCGGCATCGAGGAAGGCATCGACGGTCTGATCCATGTGTCCGACCTGTCCTGGACCGAGCGGATCAAGCATCCGTCCGAGAAGTACACCAAGGGTGAGACCATTCAGGCGGTTGTGCTGAAGATCGACAAAGAAAACGAGAGATTCTCGCTCGGTATCAAGCAGCTGGTGCCCGATCCGTGGCAGGCGGCTTACAATAATTATCCGTCCGGCACCGTAGTCGAAGGCGAGATCACCAACGTCACCGATTTCGGGGTGTTCGTGAAGCTTGAGGAGGGCATTGAAGGCCTGGTTCATGTTTCCGAACTGAGCAAGGACAAAGTCAAAACTCCGGTCGGCATGTACCAGGTGGGCGATACGCTGAAGGCCATTGTTATCAACGTTTCCGCCAAGGATCGCAAGATCGGCCTGTCGGTCAAGACCCTGGAAGGCGAAGACGAGGGTGCCGCTGTGGAGAAATTCAAGAAGGCCGAGAAACTCGCCGCCGAGAACGCCCCATCCACCTTTGGCGATCTGTTGAAAGCCGCCGCGGAAGGGAATGATCCAGGCGACAACGCATAGGAAGAAGACATTCAGATGAGGTAGTCCCTGAGATGTTTGCTACAAGCATTTGCTCAGGGACGTGACTGTACAGAGTACCCTCAAGGGACACCGACAACAGCATAACAGGAATCCCGTTGATAGAGGGCCAGTAATGATGTCAAAAGGTTGTCTTGCCGTAGGAACCGGCAGGACAACCTTTTTTTATATTTTTTTTCTTTTGAGGAAAGGACCGGTCAGGTCCCTCCTCGGTAACTCTTTTATATTCGTTTGTCGGTATGTTGAAAAAAGATTTGGTGGATAAGGTAAGTAGCGAACTTTCTATGCAAAAACAGGATGTCAGCCTAGCGGTGGACATCATGCTGGAAACAATGGCTAAGGCACTGGTGGAGGAACGACGGATTGAACTGCGAGGCTTCGGCAGTTTTTCGGTGAGGACCAGGAAACCCCGGTCGACTAAGAACCCCCGGACCGGGAAAGTAATGGATATTCCCGATCGGAAAACCTTGCACTTCACTATGAGCAAGTCGTTGAAGGAATCGCTGATCAGCGAAACGGACTGATGTCTCCCTTGCCGACC
This sequence comes from Desulfobacterales bacterium GWB2_56_26, assembly GCA_001799365.1. Taxonomy (GTDB): domain Bacteria; phylum Desulfobacterota; class Desulfobulbia; order Desulfobulbales; family Desulfocapsaceae; genus Desulforhopalus_A. The sequence goes on from MGTI01000067.1 coordinate 27,897, forward strand.
CGCAGCACCTCGGGATAATCGCTGGTCAGATCGACGACTGTCGACGGATCGGGAAAGATCGTTCCGCCGTCGATAACGAGATCGATCCGATTACCGATGTATTCGTCGATAAGGTAGGGTTCGGCCAGGGCGGTTTCTTCGTCGGCAAGCATCACGCTGGTATTGACGATAGGGTTGCCGAGAGTTTCGATGAGCATTCTGCTGATCGGATGGCTCGGGACCCTGATACCGACCGTCTTCTGTTTGGTGGCCATGACCTTGGGGACCAGCTTGGTCCCAGGCAGGACTAGGGTGTAGGGGCCCGGCAGGGTTTTTTTCATCAGCCGGTAGGCAGTGTTCGAGACATGGGCATACTGGCTGATGTCGGTGAGATCACAGCACAAAAAGGAGAACGGCTTGTCATGCGGCCGCCTTTTCAGCTGCATGATCTGCTTGATCGCCTTCTGGTTGAATAGGTCGCAGCCGATACCGTAGCCGGTATCCGTCGGATAGCAGATAACGGCGCCGCCCTTCAACAACTTGACAACCTGATCGATCAGGCGCGCCTGGGGATTTTTCGGGTTGATTTCGAGAAGCATTCCGTGAGATTCCTGATTCCGCCCAAGATTTAAGGTGTTTTGCCTTTCCTGGGCGTTGCCCATTGCCGTCACCAACATCCGGCATTATAAAAATAAGACTTTTTATAAAGATGCTCTACAATGATATCTTTACTAAGATGAGGCATCCTCTTCATCGATGATGAACACGACCAGCCGTTGGTCGCCTTGTGTGCCTCACGCCCTGAAAAGGAGGGGATATGTTACCAGATCATATAGAAACCGCACTTACATTCGACGATTTACTGCTCGTACCTGCTGCTTCCGAGGTGCTGCCCACTGAAGTGAACCTGGAAACCCGGCTCACCGATACCATCATGCTGAAAACCCCCCTGGTCAGTTCGGCCATGGACACGGTCACCGAACATCGCACCGCGATCGCCATGGCAAGAGAAGGCGGCATCGGCATCATCCATAAAAACATGAGCATTGAGCAGCAGGCCGTGGAGGTCGAACGGGTAAAAAAATCGGAATCGGGGATGATCATCGATCCGATCACCGTCACCCAGGACCAGTCGGTGGGCGAGGTTCAGGAAATCATGAGTACCTACAAGATTTCCGGACTTCCCGTCCTCTATCACGGTAAGCTGGTCGGCATCGTTACCAACCGCGACCTCCGATTCGTTTCCGACAGCGATTTGCGGGTGTCCGACGTGATGACCTCGAAAAACCTGGTGACCGCCAAGGTGGGGATCAACCTCGAGCAATCGAAGGCTCTGCTCCATGAGCACCGCATTGAAAAACTGCTGGTGGTCGACGATAACGGCAAGCTGAAGGGCCTCATTACCATCAAGGATCTGGAAAAGATCAAAAAATATCCGCTGTCCGCCAAAGACAAATACGGCCGGCTCCTGGTCGGCGCCGCCCTGGGGGTCGGGGCGAACATCGAGTCCCAGGCGGAGAGACTGATCAAGGCCGGGGTGGATGTGGTGGTGGTCGACTCGGCCCACGGTCATTCCAAGGGGGTCATGACGGCGGTGGCAAAACTTAAAGCGGCCTTCCCCAATCTTGCCATCATCGCCGGCAATGTGGCGACCGGCGAGGGGACCGAGGATTTGATCAGGGCCGGGGCCAACGCCATCAAAGTGGGCATTGGTCCCGGTTCCATCTGCACCACCCGGGTCGTCGCCGGCGTAGGCGTCCCGCAGATGACCGCCCTGAAGAATTGTGTGGAAGTCGCAAGGAAATACAATATCCCGATCATCGCCGACGGCGGCATCAAGCATTCCGGCGATCTGACCAAGGCCATCGGCGCCGGGGCCAGTACGGTGATGATCGGCAGCCTTTTTGCCGGCACCGACGAAACGCCGGGCGAGACCTTTCTCTATCAGGGGCGTACTTACAAAGGCTACCGGGGCATGGGCTCGCTCGGGGCGATGTGCCAGAATCACGGCTCTTCCGACCGGTATTTCCAGTCCGAAGTAACCTCTGTCGCGAAACTGGTGCCGGAAGGCATCGAGGGGAAAGTTCCCTATCGCGGCCCGATCATCAGCGTCCTCTACCAGCTGCTGGGAGGCTTACGCTCCGGCATGGGCTATGTGGGAGCGGCCACCATCCGCGACCTGCAGGAGAAGGCCAAGTTTGTCCGCATTTCCGCCGCGGGCCTCAGGGAATCCCACGTCCACGACGTCATCATCACCAAGGAAGCCCCGAACTACCGCACCGCCTAACCCCGAACCAACGACACGAGACAACGCGAGTATAGCCATGGACATCCACAGCGAAAAAATCATCATCCTCGATTTCGGCTCCCAGACCACCCAGCTTATCGCCCGGCGCATCAGAGAACAGAAGGTCTACAGCGAAATTCACCCGTTCTCCATCTCTTTAGAGAAGATCAAGGAACTGCGGCCTTCCGGCATCGTTCTTTCCGGCGGCCCGTGTTCGGTCTATGACGAAGGCGCGCCTCATTCCGATCCGGCCATTTTCGAGCTGGGTGTTCCCGTCCTCGGCATCTGCTACGGCGCTCAACTCATGATTCAGCAGCTGGGCGGCAAGGTGGAAAAGGCCGAAAAACGAGAATTCGGCAAGGCGGAACTGGAAATCCAGTATACCGCCGGGCTCTTTGCCGGCCTGGTCCTCGGCGGCATGAAACATCAGGTGTGGATGAGTCACGGCGACCGGGTGGAGGTCGTGCCCGAGGGTTTCCAGATCACTGCTGTTTCCGACAACTCCCCCTACGCGGCTCTCCGTCATCAGCATAAACCGCTGGTGGCTGTGCAGTTCCACCCCGAGGTCGCCCATACCCTGATTGGCACCGATATCCTCCGGAATTTCATCTTCGGGATCTGCAACTGCAAACCGGAATGGACCATGCACTCCTTCATCGAGCAGAATGTGGCCGCCATCAAGGCCAAGGTCGGCAGCGACAACGTAATCTGCGCCCTGTCCGGCGGGGTGGACAGTTCGGTGGTGGCGGCGATCATCCATCGGGCGATCGGCGACCAGCTCACCTGCATCTACGTCAACAACGGCCTGATGCGGACCGGCGAGACCGAGGCGATTTTACTGTTTTTCAAGGAGAAGTCCAAACTCGCCCTGATTGATGTGGATGCCACCGACTATTTTTTGGGAGAACTGGCAGGAGTCAAGGACCCGGAGGTGAAGCGCAAGCGCATCGGTCTTGGCTTTATCAAGATTTTCGAGGAAGAGGCGAAAAAGATCGGTGGAGTCAAGTATCTTGCCCAGGGCACGCTCTACCCGGATGTGATCGAGTCGGTGAGCTTCCGCGGCGAGGCCCCGATCAAGTCCCACCACAACGTCGGCGGGCTGCCGGATATCATGAACCTCGATCTCATCGAACCGCTGCGCGAGCTGTTCAAGGACGAGGTACGGGAACTGGGCCTCGAACTGGGTCTGCCGGAAGAGGCTATCTATCGTCAACCGTTTCCCGGCCCGGGTCTCGGTATCCGGATCATGGGCGAGGTGACCGCCGAGCGGCTGCGCATCCTGCGGCAGGCCGACGTCATCGTCCTGGAGGAGATGCGCAAGGCCGGCTGGTACAGGA
>MGTI01000068.1 GCA_001799365.1 Desulfobacterales bacterium GWB2_56_26
ATCCTCGTAGTGGTAGACCCGGACGGGCTGGACCTCGGTGCGGATGCCGGAAAATTCGTGGTTATGACTTTCCAGATAGGCCAGCGTCTGCCAGTCGATATCCTCTTTGAGCCGCACCGGCAGATAGCGCGGCGTACCGGAGGCGTCTCGGATTTTTTCCCACAGCTCGGAAATATCCATCTTCAGAACCGGCGCCAGTCTCTTCAAGACATCGCCGACGTCGTGCGAATCTTCCTGAATCAGCACCACATTGAACGAAGGCCTATTGGTGACGATCTCCCGGCCATGCCGGTCGAGGAGGTGACCTCTCGGTGCGGCTATATCACGAATCCTGACCCTGTTGCTGTAGGCACGGGTTTCATATTCGGGCCCATTGGTAATCTGTAGCATCCACAGCCGCAGGATGATGACGGCAAAGAAAAAGAGGACAACGGCAGCGCCGCCGAGCAGCCTCTTCTTCAACAGGTCGAGGGCGCCTTCATCCTTCTCTTCGATGTCGTCGATTTCCTTAAAACCAAGCTTCAGATCCATCTCACCCTCTCATCTCAGATAGATTTGGGAGGGCGCCGCCGGGGTGCTTTACCCCGCAGCCGACGTTTTTGGATATACTCATATAAACTGTTAAACAATATAAACAGTGGAATCGCCGAAACGACTACCAATGCGGTCCGTTGGAAGGCAACCACCCATGACCACTCCGGTAATTCTTCCGGCAACAGCACCGAATAGATAAAATAAAAAAAAATCTGCATGAGAAAATAGCAGAGGCCAACCAACGGTATCTGAAAGGTCGATTCCTTGATCAGACGTTTCGCGGTAATCCCTTTAAGGAGGGCAAAGACGACCAGGCAGGTGAGGGGATAGATGCCGAGATGAATACCGGCCACGACATCGATAATCCAGCCCAGACTGAATACCAGCACCACCCCGGGAATCCAGGCGAAGCGATAAGCTATGAAGGTAACCAGGATGAAGACAAAGTCGGGACGAGCGAGCCACACCGGCAAATATTGCAGGAAGGTTGTCTGGGCTACTATCAATGCCACTCCCAGCACCCAGAATGCGAAGACCAACATGTTCGCATCTACCTCTCGTTGGACAGATTCATGGACTCGAGCATCGACCGGCGATCCGTCGGATCGATAAAGACTAACTCCAGCTTTTGAAAATCGATATCGGGCTGGACTTCGATTTCTTGAAACATTCCCCGCTGTTTTTTCTTAATCTTCGATACCTTGCCTATGGGGATGCCGGCCGGAAACAGTCCCCCGATCCCGGCGGTGACGATATGATCACCCACCTCGACATCGGCATTCTTCAACACATACTGCAGGACGTAGCCATTTTCCCCGGCCCCCTTGATAATGCCCCTCACCCTGTTCTTCTGGATCATGGCATCTATGGCACTGCTGGGGGCGATGGCCAGCAGGATCTTGGAATAATGCTCGGCCGTATGAATGACTTGACCGACCACGCCATTCGGGGCCAGAGCGACCATTCCCTCCAGGACGTCGTCCTTCTTCCCCCGGTCGACGACAATGGTCTGATACCAGTAGGCAGGTTCCTTGCCGACCACCCGGGCGGCGAGCGGCTCAAAGCTCAAGTTTTCCTTAAAGGCAAGGAGTTCCTGCAGATGGAGATAGATAGAATAGGCTTCCCTGTATTCTCCCAGTTCGGCCAGATATTTGTCGACCAACGCCTGCAGCCGTTTATTGTCCTCCCGAACATTCCAGAAGGCAATATAATCGTTCTTCAAGACGGCGATACCGGAAAAGGTCCGGGTCACCGCACTTTGCAGGGGACCGATGAAATCCAGGGTAAGCTGATGTGGAGTACCGAAACGGCCTCCCAACATTGAGGCAAGGAGCAACATGCCGACGACAACCAGGATCATTATAAGAATGAGAATCCTGATCGATGCAAATACGGAGCGCCCCTTTATTGCTTTTGTTTTTTTTCGCACAAATCGAGACTGTTCAGAGCAAAACATTCAGTGCCGGCAGATCCCATCCGACACGGCATTCCGTCGCAGTTCATGGGAGTTGCTATTCGATCGTCACCTCGCGCAGGATGTCAAGATTATCAAGGGCTTTGCCGGATCCGAGAACAACGGAAGACAGGGGGTCTTCGGCCACTATTATCGGCATCCCCGTTGCCTCCTTGAGGCATTTGTCGAGATTTTTCAACAGGGCACCGCCACCCGTCAGAACGATGCCGTTATCGACGATATCGGCAGCCAGTTCGGGCGGAGTCACTTCAAGCGCCACCCGTACTGCCTCGACGATAACATCCACCTGCTCGGCAATGGCCGACTGAATCTCATCCGCTGAAATCTGCAGCGTCTTGGGCACTCCGGAGACGAGATCGCGGCCTTTGATGTCCATGGTTTCGTACGGCTCTTCCGGCATCACATTGCCGATAGTGGTCTTGATCAGTTCGGCGGTCCGTTCACCGATGGCGAGGTTATGCTTGCGTTTGATGTACTGCAAGATGGCTTCGTCCATTTTATCACCGGCCACGCGCACCGACTTGGCGTAAACGATGCCGGCGAGAGAAATCACCGCAACCTCCGTGGTCCCGCCACCGATGTCGATGATCATGTTGGCGGTCGGTTCGGTGATAGGCAAACCGGCACCGATAGCGGCCGCCATCGGCTCTTCTATGAGATACACCTCGCGGGCACCGGCCGATTCGGCAGACTCTCTCACCGCCCGCTTTTCCACCTGAGTGATTCCAGAAGGCACGGAGATCATAATGCGGGGATGGACGAGCGTCCGTCTGTTGTGAACCTTGTTGATGAAGTATCTAAGCATCGCTTCGGTGACTTCGAAATCAGCGATGACACCATCCTTGATCGGCCGGATGGCAGTGATATTGCCCGGGGTTTTACCAAGCATCATTTTCGCTTCCTGGCCGACAGCCAGGACCCTGCTCATTCGACCATCCTGGCGAACCGCCACGACCGACGGTTCTCTCAGCACTATCCCCTTTCCTTTTACATACAGCACTGTATTTGCAGTGCCAAGATCGATGGCAAGATCGTTGGACAGCCAGCCGAACAGAAAATTAAATGGTGAATACATGTATTCTTCCTTTAGAAAAGGCACCCGGTCGTGCCTTGAAATTATAGTGGCTCAAAAAGCCGGATCAAGAAGTTGAGCCTATGGCGAGAGTATTCGAATAAGAAGTGAAAAAATGACTTCACACAAACTACGAAATGTAACAAACATCATTTTTGTTAGCAACAACTATGCTATTTCCGCAAAAAGAATATCCCGTTTTTTGTTGACACTGGCAAGAAACCCTGTTAAAGATACCGCTGTTTTTTGATTGAGAGGAATTCATGGGGCTATAGCTCAGCTGGGAGAGCGCTTGACTGGCAGTCAAGAGGTCGTCGGTTCGATCCCGTCTAGCTCCACCAAATATAGAAAAGGGGTTTGAGAATGGCAACATCTCAAACCCCTTTTTTATTGCGTTTTTGACTCTCCCCACATCCTCATTTCTTCACCTTCTCCATAGCCCCCTTGATGGAAATAGCATAGGGCTGGTGACTACGAAGCACGGGCGGAAGATGGTCTTGAGCTTCGCGGGCCATGGCGAGGCTCGAATATTCGCCATAGAAGACAAAGACGATCGTGGAAGCGGCGGTTTTTTTGAAGATGAAGAAGTTGCCCGCCTCCTGACGATACTGAGGCTGGGCCAACATTTTTTTCAGATTGTCTTCGGCATTTTTATCCGTCAGAGCCATAAGCTGCATGGTATATGCATCTTCCTTGCCCTTCTTGGTCCAGGCGGAGCCGGCCGCCATTCGCTTCTGCAACAACTGATCGATAGTCAGTTGATTTTTGGCGGCGGTGGATTCCTTCTGCGGCGCGGGAGGGTTGCTGGGTGCTGCTTTTGCCCCCTTATCCGACGCCAGAACTTTTTTTATTTTCACCGGCTTTTCCTGGCGGATTTGCATTACCTTGGCGGTGGGCGTCGAGACCTGAACGCTCACGGGCGGCGGAACGGCCTTATTCTCCGGGGTTCCCCGAATTTCCCGAACCATATCAACGCCGGCTTTTTTGCGAGGTTTTTCTTCGACAGCCCCGCTCATTTTCTCCGTGTCGGCAGGACCAGCGCTCAGCGATTCCGACGGGTTGTTTTCCGCTGCAGCATCATTGTCGCGCAATGATTCCCTATCCGGAATCTGCGCCTCCGGCTGGGGTGCTGTTGCAACCTGCGGCGCAGAACGTACTTGTTCTTCCGCTTGTTTTTCTTCGGGTGCTTTCTGTGTCTCAACGACCTCAACTTTTTCGGCAGGTTGTGCCTTTTCCTCATTCTGGTCGCTTCCGCCAGGCTTCAGCAGAAAAAAGAGGAGCACCATCACACAGCCAATGCCACCCATCCAGGGCAGATAATGAGCGGAACGCTTCAGGACATTCGGCCTCTCCTTCCTTCTTCTCCTCTGCTTCACCCCCACCTCATCTTTGACGTTCTCAAGCAGCACCATAAACGAGGTGTCGTCACCATGCGTTCGCAACGATTCTTCGGCCAGAAGATTCGTTTTCCGAAAATTTCCCTTCGCCAGGGAAAAGATTTTCCGGACGATTTCATCGTTGAAGACTCTAATTCTGTCAGAATCTCCTGTATCCATTGCGTAGGCATGCAGGTATTCACCCGTTTCCTGTTCCGACAGCGGCATCAGATCGAACTGCAGGTGATCCGAATTTTCGAAGTCGAGGATGGACAGTTGCGCATAGTTGTCGAGAAAACTCTTTCGCCCTGAAAAAACGATATGCACACGCGCTCCGGCCTGGGTGAACCGGTCCAACATCTTGCGAATACGCTCCAAGGTGGCGAGATAAATATTCTCAGCCTCGTCGAAGATGAGCAGCAAACCTGTCGATTCCCGTTTCAAATGGGCCGTTATATTATCCAGCACCCTTTCGACGTTTTTCCCTTCATAGCCGCCATCGGATGCCAGGCCTAACCACATGGCCATCTTTTTCACAACATCTTCAAATGATTCGGCGGATTTCGTTAAAAAAACAGTGAAACAGAATCCTGAAGCTTCACGTTCCAGCAAACGGCAAATCATGGTCTTGCCGCTGCCTTCTTCACCCGTGAGAACCAGGAGAGCGGCACCCTGCTCCAGCTCCTTCGTCATCCGAAGCAGTACTTCGCCTCGGTCGGCGCCCGCGTAGAAGTTTTCGGGAGCATTTTTATCCTGAAGCGGAATGACTTGCGCAATATCCGGGTTTTTCTCGTTTTCGATCATAACAGTGCAGTACTTTATTGTTATTCATATCCTTGCAGGTACAAGGTTCATGCTACGGTGACATAATACTGCACTCAGACAATAAATAAAAACAGTATTAGTTTATGAAGTATGTGTCATTCTCGCGGTCACGCCTTCCTGTACGATCTTTTCTTCCATGAGCATCGGTGGTAAACTGGGTGGCTATAAGAATTTACCAGGATCTTCAGCTGCGAATAAATCGATTTCAACCATGCCAATTTTTCGACTTACCAATCAGATCCGCTTCCCTCCTCCGGATTTTGCAGAGGAAAACGGCCTCTTGGCCATAGGCGGCGATCTCAGTCCCAAAAGGCTGCTCAATGCCTATTGCCAGGGCATTTTCCCCTGGTACGGCGAAGGAGATCCGATCCTCTGGTGGTTCACTTCACCGAGGCTGGTGCTTTTCCCCCATGAATTCAGGATTCCCAGACGTCTCACCCGCTATGCCCGTAACTCGGATGTGGCCATTACCCGGGATCGGGCGTTTGCCCAGGTTATCGAAAACTGCGCCACGGTTCGTACCGAAACCGGCGACAATACCTGGATCACTCCGGCAATGCAGGCTGCCTTTATCGAACTGCACCGTCTCGGCTTTGCCCATTCGATCGAATGCTGGCAGGACGACCGGCTGGTGGGCGGACTGTACGGCGTGACGCTCGACCGGGTGTTCTTTGGCGAATCGATGTTTTCAAGAACAAGCTGCGGTTCGCAATTTGCCCTCATCGCCCTGGTAAACTATCTGAAAAGAGAAAAATTCAAACTGATTGATTGCCAGATGACCACCAATCATTTATTACGATTTGGTGCACGCGAGATCAACGGCAAGGAGTTTCAGGGCCTGCTCAAGGAAAACATCAGAAAAATAGTACCTCATGAAAACTGGAAAAACGGCAACACAATCGAAAAATAAATGCACCGCCTGCGGGACAGTCGGCGAACTTGCGCCCCTGGCGGACGAACAACTCTGCGCCAAATGTCGGGCAATTGTCGATCTGTGCAAAAGATCGCCCGATTCCCTGCAAAAACTCTCCCGGCTGGCGGGATTCCCGGATGCTCCATCCGGGTCGCAAAGACAGATCGAACAGGAGCTGCCGGATGTCCTCGATGCAGTCCGCTATCGAACCACCGACAGGGACCGAAATACCTGGTATGTCTCGGTCAGCGAACTGGATGGCAATCCGGTTGAAATCTTCGCTTCGACGGCCTTCGACCGCGACCAGCATCTCCAGTCACGGATTTCCAACCTGACGACGATCACCAGACTCATTTCCCTGATCCTGAGGCACGTCTTCATGGGCGAGAAACTCACCCTGGAAAAGACCCTCACCCAGCTGCACAGAAGCTCCCGTCAGCCGGAGGATCTGCCGGAGATGCTGGGGAAGGTGCTGGCTAATTACAGCAAGAAAAAGCCCCTGGATGTAGATCGTGAGCCTGCCGCCACGCCATGAATTGCTGAATTGAGCCCCCCTAACCTAGCCGGAACAAGGCTTGAGTGCTCAAGCCCTCCTCAGCATTCCAGATAAAATTCGTAAGGGATGCCCGATTTATCGAAATGGCGCAGTACTTTCTGCAGTCCGAGCAGATTGACAACGTTGAAGGTAAGCTGCCAGGCAGGGTTGATGGAAGAGTAGCTGGAGAGGATTTCAAGACTCTGCATCTCCATCTCCTCCGGGCCGCCGGCGATGACTTCCATGATCTCCTTCCTGGTGGCCCTGAGGATGTGGATGATCTGCGGTTTGCGAACGTGGGTCTGTCTGATATTCCAGTTAATATCCACCGCTTCTTCACGCTGAAAGTTGATCTCGCGGAATCTTTCGCAATTCTTATGATGCACCGACAGCCCTTTGAGAGTAAGCAGGGCGCAGTTGTCCTTGGCCACCGGATTAGGCTTGCAGCAGGATGACAGTTTTACTGAAACGGGATCAAGGGTGGTGAGTTCAATCTTGTTGAAGGCGCCGGTCGGGGTAACGAGGGGGGAAATCCCGCCGAAGAGGAGTTCCTTAATGTTCCCAATCACCTCCCTCAGGTGAATCCGTCCTTCGCCGATACGAATGTACAGCTCGTCCAGGCTGGTCAAGACATAACGGTTCAGCAACTGCTGCACCTCACCGGCCAGAATATCAAAGGGAATGCCGTAGCGCAGCATCTCCTGACGCAGCATGGAGAGGCCAACCTCCCTAGCAACTTTCCGCCGTCTGATTTTAAAGCCTCTGGCCAGCTCTCCCCTCGATCTCGGCGTTTTGCACAGCAGCAGCATCTGCTGGTCGAAGCGAATCGGTTTATCGGCCCTGATGATCCGCACCATGTCGCCGTCTTTCAGGACGTGGTCGATAGGATACCGTTTGTTGCGGATCATCGCCCCCAGACAGGTCTGGCCAATTTCGGTATGCACCTGAAAGGCAAAGTCCAACACGTTTGAATGGACCGGGAGACAGACGAGATCGCCCTGCGGGGTGTAGGTGTACATCTCCTTGATCCCGCTGGCAGCGATGACATCCCGGTACGACAGGGAATCTTCGGAACCGAGCACATCGAACATTTCCTGGATCTCTCTGATCAACTTACCCTGCTTGCCGGTCTTCGAGCTCCAGTTCCGGAAGATGCCCTTCTGGGCCTTCCGCTCCATCTCGTCGGTGCGGATCTTAAAAAGAAATTTCTGGCCCTGGATGATCGACCGGGCATGAAGCCCCTGGTAGCCGGTAGGTTTCGGATTGGCAATAAAATCGCGGATGGTCCTCGGAATCGGCCTGAAGGTCTGATTGACGATACCAAGCGCGCTGTAGCAGGATTGCACGTCGTTGGCAACGATGAGTATCTCCATGGGGGTATCGATGCGCTTCAGCAGGATCCGGCTGGCAATATCGTAATAGGCCCATAGATACTTGGTGCGCAAGGTAACCCGGCAATCGAGATTACGGAGTTCGGCATTTTTCATCACTTCGCCGACTATCATCTGGCCGAGCGGCGAGTTCTGCAGCTGCCGGATATGATGGTTCAGCTTAGCACCCTGCTTCGGGTACTTGTAAAGCAGGGCGAGATTGTACATCTCCCGCTTCATGTTGAAGAGGCCGAAGACGGTGGCGAGCGGCGCATAGATGTCGATCGTTTCGTCGGCGATGCGCTGCCGTTTCGCTTTGGGCATCGCATGCAAGGTGCGGAGATTGTGGAGTCGGTCGGCGAGCTTGACCAGCATAACCTCCGGCCGCAACGCCGCGCCGGTGAAGATCTTGCGGTGGGTGGTCTGGCTGTCCATCTGGCGGTCGCCGGAGAGGTGGGTGACCTTGGTGCACCCCTCGACTATCGCCTGGACATAGCTGCCGAATTTTATGCCCACCAGCTCCGCCGTGACCTCCTCCGCGTCCTCGACGGTATCGTGGAGCAGGGCGGCGGCAAGGATCTCCGGATTGGTGATATCCATCTCCTCGGCAAGAATCTTGGCCACGGAGCACGGATGGAGGATATAGGCGTCCCCTGACCTTCGCCACTGATCGGCATGGGCTTCAACTGCAAAATCGAGTGCTTCCCAGAAGATCTCTTCTCCCGGTTTATCGGCGATCAATGCCCGTATCTGGTCACGATACAGCTCAAGATCAAAAGGAATACGGCGCATTATCCTCCAGGTGATGGGTGGTAAAACAAAAGGTGCCTATAGACATCTCTGCCAAGAGTCTTACAATAAGCACACTTCGAAATCATTCCAGATATTCTTCTTAGCAGTTATTCCGCAGAGCGGGCGAGATTGCAGCTTAACAAAATTCCCCCGCCGGAGAAAACAAAAAAGACGAGATGGCCCAAAAAACAAAATCTTTCGAAAAATCGAGACGAAACCGCACTAAAACCCCATCCGGCGAAGAGATGCGGCAGTCATTTACCAGCATGTTTCAAAACATCCTGCTCAGTCACCTCTATTTAGCTAAGAGTGCGGTATCGCTCACGGAGATAAACGACACCCTTGAACGGGAGGGCGCCAGAAAAAAGGAAATCAAAGACCTTTTCGAGGCGATGCTGCGTGAGGGGCTGATCAGAAAAGACAGCAAAAGATCCTACATTCTCAGTAAGACTGTCCCACTCTATGAAGGCATCCTCATCCAGCACCCGAAAGGGTTCGGCTTTGTCAGTCCCACCTATCAGAAGAACGGCGTAAGCGAACCATTGGCCCGGGATCCGTTTATCTCCCCGACCAGTATGGGGACGGCACAACACGGCGATATGGTTCTCGTCAGGGTACTGCGGATCCGCAAAGATCACCGGCCCGAAGCGGTCGTCATCCGGATTCTTGCCCACGGCACCGACAAAATTGCCGGCAACTACCGAAAAAGTCCCCGGGGCGGCATGGTCTATCCGGACGATCCCCGTTTTCCCTTTGTCGTCCGGATAGACGACTACAACAGTCTCGATCCGCAGGACGGCGATGCGGTTATTGTTCAGTTTACCCGCGAACACAAGCCGGTCCGGATTCTATCTGGAAAGATCCTTGAAATACTCGGGGCGGCGGACAACATCGATACGCAGATGCGTCTGGTGATCGAAAAATTCACGCTTCCTCATGAGTTCAGCGCCGAAGCCTTGCAGGAAACGGCCGAACTTCAGGAAAATTTCGAGCTTGCGGCCGGACGGGAAGATTTGCGAGCCACCGACCATGTGACCATCGATGGTGAAACCGCCAAGGATTTCGACGATGCCATTTGTGTGGTAAAGAGCCGCACAGGCTATCGCCTCTATGTCTCCATAGCCGATGTCAGCCATTATGTGCCGGCCGGCTCGGCCATCGACCGGGACGCCTACGCCAGGGGGACTTCGATCTATTTTCCGGGCCGGGTGATTCCCATGCTGCCGGAAAGACTGTCCAACAATCTCTGCAGCCTCGTTCCCGGCAAAGATCGGTTGACCGTCTCGGCAATTCTGGACTTCGATCGATCCGGTCGTCTGCAGCAGAAATCCTTCACCAGATCTGTGATCTGCAGTCGGAACCGCTTCACCTATACGACCGTCCGCAAAATCCTCATCGATAAGGATCCGGTCGTTCGCCATGAGCATAAGCAGTTCCTGACTCAGCTGGAATGGGCGGAGGAACTGGCCAGGGCCTTACAGGCCAGGAGAAAGGAGCGGGGCTCCATTGACTTCAATGTTCCGGAACCGGAATTCACCCTGACCGACGCCGGCGGGGTGGCGACAATCGCCCGCGCCGAGAGAAATTTTGCCCACCAACTGATCGAGGAATTCATGCTGGCCGCCAACGAGGCTGTGGCCAGTCACTTTACCGAGAAAACCGTGCCGGCGATCTACCGGGTGCACGAGCCTCCCGACCCCTTGAAGATAGATGAGTTCGTGGTCTTTGCCACAACACTCGATATCCATCTGCCGCCGGCGGAAGCAAACCCTGCATGGTTTGCCCGGGCGCTCGACCTCTGCCGGAAATCGCCCTATGAATACATTATCAACAATATCATGCTGCGGAGCATGAAGCAGGCGCAATACTCGGCTAAAAATGTCGGGCACTTCGGGCTCTCCTCAACCGACTATACTCATTTTACATCTCCGATCAGGCGGTACCCGGATCTCATGGTCCACCGCACGCTGCTCAAGCTGTGTGAGCCGTCCGGAGAAAAGAAGATCCAAGCCAAGCCTCAAGGTCTCAAGGAGGCCGGAGAGTTTTTATCGGCCAGGGAACGAACGGCGATCACCGCCGAACGGGATATCCAGGACCGTCTGAAAATCATCTATATGAAAGACCATATCGGCGAATCCTTCGACGCCATCATCTCGGGAGTAAATGAAGCGGCTCTCTTTATCGAGATACCGGAGATGTGCGTCAGCGGCTCCATCGCCGTGGGTCAACTCGGTGACGACTACTATCTCTGGGATGTCAAACACCATCGCCTGTTCGGCGAGATTTCCGGCAAGACCTATCGGATCGGCGATCGTCTGCGGGTCACGCTCCAGGATGTCGACAACAATCGAAAGAGACTGAATTTCAACTTGGCTGTTCTCTCAGAATAATTTCCCTTTTTTCATTGAGCACTTTAGAAATTCATTTCTTGTCTGCAGAAAAGAGGAAGAAATAATTTCGTGAAGTCACTTATCCCACTTTGTGGGAGAGTTAGTTCAGCATTTTTACCCCCTCCAGCCTTTTCTGTCGACGATTCCTGCCAACCCGAGGCAGGAATCGTCGGACATGCACTCCCTCTTTTACTTGACTTGTGCAAACGTTTGGCATAATTGTAGGCCTCTCATTTATCCGAGTATAATCTTGGGCCTATTCAGCAAACACGTTCCATGGATCCCAAAGCCCTTCTTTCACAAGTCGCCATCGTTCTGATCCGCCCCAAAATTCCCGAAAATATCGGCGCTGCCGCACGAATCGCCTGGAACATGGGAATTACCCGCCTCATCCTGGTGAGAGACGATGTCCCCGAGCGCGAACCCATGGCCAAAATGGCCACCCATAAGGCAGCACATCTCATTGACAATCTTGAAGTGTTTCAGAATCTGGACGAGGCGCTTGCCGAGTTTTCCCTGATAATCGGCACCACCGCGCGGCGAGGCCGGCAGCGGCTGGTCGAAAAATCTCCCCGCGAGCTGGTGGATACCCTGCTGCCTCTACTCGCAAGCAACAAGGTGGCGATTCTTTTTGGCCCGGAGGATACCGGCCTGACCAATGAAGACATGAAATACTGTCATATGGCCTCGGCCATCCCCACCGCCGATTTTTCTTCGATCAACCTGGCCCAGGCTGTCGCCATCCATTGTTACGAACTCTACTATGGCGTGCTCCACGCCCGAAAAAAACCGGAGCACCTTCCCCAACTGGCCACTTCCCATGAACTGGAAAGCATGTACGACTATTTGGACGGGACCCTCTCTTCCTTCCAGTTTCTGGAAGAAACGAACCGATCCTACTGGATGACCAACATCCGTCATTTTTTCAGCAGAATCAGGCTGACCTCGAAAGACGCCAATATCGTTAGAACCGTATGTAAAAAGCTGCTCCTGTATCAACAGGCCCATAAACGTTAAGACCATGGTGACTTATGAAACAAGACGAGAGCTTCGCCAAATACGCTGTGCCCTCCAACAAGTTT
>MGTI01000069.1:0-290 GCA_001799365.1 Desulfobacterales bacterium GWB2_56_26
AACCTAACAAATCATTACAAACAAAAGATGTAGATGAAGATTTTGTCAAGAATAATATTTTGTGCACAGCACAAAAAAATTTCTCGATAACGAATTCGGAAAAAACCTATTATTATAATGAGATATAATGTGATGTAGGCTACATCCTCGATGTAGAAAGTGTATTGACATCAGGCATGTTGCGCTGTAACATACAACGCTTATCAAATTGGGGAATGGATTAAAAATTAGTGGAGGAAAACACACTAATTGTCCGGTGAGTTCAGTTCGATTTTATCTCATTGCCCACC
>MGTI01000069.1:406-28454 GCA_001799365.1 Desulfobacterales bacterium GWB2_56_26
AACCAGTGAATATATCACCGTCAAGGATGTTGCTGAGCTGATCAAGGCGGGGAGTAGGGTCGAGGTAAAGGATGCCAATACCGGTGAAGATGTAACGGCCCTGGTGCTCACCCAGATCATTATGGACAAGGCCAAAAACAACCAGGGCTTGTTACCGGTATCGCTGCTGCACCTGGTTATTCAGTTCGGGGAAAATCTCCTCCACGAATTTTTCGAAAAATACCTTGAGAGAACCATGGAAAATTATCTGGTCTACCGCAAGACGATGGACGATCAGGTTAATGCCTATCTCGATATGGGTATGGATTTTTCCAGCCTCGCCGAAAAAACCCTCAAAGATATGGAGTCATTGAATATCTTCAGTGAGACATTGAAGCACTACGGCATCAAGAAGTAGTTGTTCAGGAAACCGGGAAATCATTGTTGGTTCAACATACCTTAGTCGGTAAAAGGAGCTATGTATGACGGATACCACTACCCAGAGCAATGAAATCGGCAATTTTGTCGAATCGTGGATGACCATGGCCAAAAAGTTTTGGCCCGAACCCGGCAACAATCGGGAGGACGGCCTGGGCAGCTCGGGGCTGAAGTTCGATTCGGGCAATGGTGGCGGCCAGGCCGACGACGATAAATATAAGACCTACAAAACCTTTGAGAATTCGATCAATAACTCCATTGCCTTTATTAAGCTCATGATGGCCCCGGAAAACCGGGAAACGCTGCACCGGTCCGTTGCCGCCTACACCGAAGCGCTGACCGAGTCGGCCGGGGATTCCCTGGAGAACTTCATCGAGTTTCAGAGTCAGGCGGTCAAAAGTTTCGCCAAAGTCGGCGAGCACACCAAGGCCTATACCCTGGACGACCTCGATCATTCGGCCTTCGAATCGTTTCGCGAGTTGTACCGGAACGAACTGCAGAAATACCTTAAGATTCCGAAGATCGGGCTGCCCCGGGAGTACCATGAAAGAATGAGCGAACTCGTCGACAAATCCACCATTTTCTTCTCCCATCTCATTGAACTCATATATCAATTTACCACACCCTTCGAAAAGACTAACCGGGTGATGCAGGACAAGATCAAGAAGATGCTGGAAGGCGGCGAGGTCGTCGAGGACCCGAAGCAGGTGTACAACGACTGGATCAAAATTCTCGAAGGCCATTTCATGGACATGCTGAAATCCAAAGAATATACGGATGTCCTGAACGATACCATCACTTCCCTCGCAGCCTATAAAGGCGTGAAAAACAGTGTGACGGACGCTTTCCTGAAGGAGATGCAGATCCCCACCGGCCGGGAAATGGATGAGGTGTATAAGGATATTTATAACATGAAGAAAAAGATCAGAGATCTATCCAGGCAAGTAGCGAAACTGCAAAAAAAACAGGAGGCGTAAGACGGAACGGATTTTCCGGCAAAAAATTTTTGGAGGGAAACCTGAATGAATGCAAAGATTCCCGTTGACTTAATTCTTAGAAATATCGAGGAAAGCAGAAAAACCACCCGCAAAAAGCTGCGCAGGGCCACGGCGGTCCTGACCAGCAAACTCGATACCGATATCTCCACGACCCCCTACAGGATAGTCTATGAAGAGGATAGGGTCAAACTGAAGCACTACCGCCCGGAGCAGGTGAAATGTCAAACCCCCCTGCTCATCATCTATGCCCTGATCAACCGGGAGACCATGCTTGACCTGCAGCCGCGGCGGAGTGTGGTCGAGAGTCTTCTGGCCCAGGGCGTCGAGATCTATATGGTTGATTGGGGCTATCCGACCCGCAAGGATCAGTATCTGACCATCGGCGATCACGTCAACGGCTTTATCGCCAATATCGTCGATTTCATCTGCAAGGAAAAAAAGATAGAGCAACTCAATATCATGGGCATCTGCATGGGCGGGGTTTTCTCCATCATCTACACCGCGCTCAATCCGCATCGGGTAAAAAATCTCGTCACCACCGTGACCCCGAGCAATTTCGATACCGACAAGGGCCTGTTGAATGTCTGGATGAAGCAGACCGACGCCCAGATCCTGGGCGATGTCTACGCCAATATGCCCGGCGACATCATGAACCTTGGCTTTCTGCTGCTTAATCCTGCCAGGTTGATAATTGACAAATATGTCGGTTTCATCCAGAATATCGACGATAAAAACTATGTCGAGAATTTCATCCGCATGGAAAAGTGGATCTTCGACAGCCCCGATGTTCCGGCGGCTACCTTCCGGGAGTTTATCGACGAGCTCTACAAGAAAAACCTGCTGATCGACTCGAAACTCGTGATCGACGGGGAGAGGGTCGACCTGCAGAAGATCACCATGCCCGTGCTGAACTTTTACGGCAGGTTCGATCATCTTGTGCCCCCGGAGATGTGCGGCCTGCTGACCTCCAGGATCGGTTCGTCCGACAAGGAGGATATATGTTTCGATACCGGCCACATCGGTATCTATGTCAGTTCGAAGTGCCAGAGGGAGTTTGCCCCGAAGATCGCCGCCTGGCTGCTGGCCAGAGACAACAAAAATGAAAGCCTACAGAGTGAGGAGAAACATGGCCAAAAAAGACAAGCACTTCAAGCACTTCTGTAAGATTATCAAAGACATCCAGAAATCTTCCGATCGCGTGGAGATTTTCGATCTTATCGTCAAAAGCGCCGTCGAGGTGATGAAGGCCAAGGCGTGTTCGCTCTTTCTCATTCGCAGCAGACAGGACAGCGAGGGGCTGTTCTATCCGGTTGCGCAGATCGGTCTTTCCGATACCTACGTTCATGCCGTTCCGGCCAAAGGGCGTGAGGTCACCCGCGACATCCTCAAGCAGGGGGGCTACATGTTCACCAGGGATGCCACCACCGATCCCCGGGTGGATAACCATGAGGCCAAGATCAAAGAGGGGATAGCTTCACTGCTTGTTGTCCCGCTGGTCGCCGATGAAGACCCGATCGGCATTCTGGCCTTGTATACCGCCGAGCCCCGCGATTTTTCCGAGGAAGACGTGGATATGATGAAATGTCTGGCGGATCAGGGCGGCATTGCCATCATGCGGGCTCATCATGAATACAGAAGAAAGCGCGATCTGCAGCTGCTCACCACGGTGGCGGAAAATCTGAATTCTTCTCTCGATATCAAGGTCATCCTGCATCTCATGACTGCCGACCTGGCGCTGGCTTTCGATCTGCTTGGGGTAACAATCCGGCTGGTCGATGACCGATCGAGGGAGCTGAAGCTGGTCGCCAGCTACGGGCTCAGTGAAAAATACCTCAATAAGGGACCGGTTTCGGCGGACAGGATAATGACCGTACTGCACAATAAAGCAGAGGTTATCGACGATGTCGCCACGTACGATATCGATTACCGTGAGGAGCGCAAGGCGGAAGGAATTGTCACCATGCTGCACCTGCCGATATCCGTCAAGGGCAAGGTGATCGGCATCATGGGGTTGTACAGCGACAAAAAACGGGGCCTCCTGGACGAGGACGTCAGCCTCATGAGCTCCATCGCCCGGCAATGCGGGCTGGCCATCCAGAACGCTTCGCTCTACCTCCAGCTCGAACAGGACAAGAAAAGCCTGGAAGAGGAAATATGGGGACATAAGGCCTGGTTTTAGGCTATGTGCACGCTGAGAGGTTTGTGAGTGGGTTTGTAGGGGCGAACCTTGTGTTCGCCAGCAACCGAGCAAAAGCGAGCTCAGCTGATTTTTTCCCCATGCGAGGTTTCCGTACGTATATGAGGCCGGGAAAGCCTGGTGTACAAAGTGCACAAAAAAGAAGCGCCAACTTGAATATTCTTTGGAATGAGATGCTTGCAGTATCGGGCCTGAACGCTTACGATGTCAGCACCCCGCCTGCTTGAGCGGGATGGTCGATGTTCAAGAAGGGAATGATAAGAAAGGAAGTACTACATGAAGTTTTTTTTAACAGTTGCAGTGGTGGCGATGGCGCTTTCGGCATGTACGCAGGAAACACAGAACAAATTCGGCCGGGCGATGCAGAATTGGACAGGTACCGATGGAGTGCTGGAGGTCTACGCAGGGGAAAAACTGGTGAGGCGGTTCATGAAGATCGACAAACTATCCACCGCCGCTGCTACCCAGGGCAAGGCAGAAAGGCCCTACCGCTTTGGCTACGGGGTGCTCGACGAAAATCTGAACGGGGTGGTCGATGCCAACGAGAAGAAAGTGTATTTTGAATTCAGCGACTATTCGACTTCCTATATCTTTTTCGAAAAACCGTAAGTTACCGGAGCGACTTCTGCGACCCCGGACCGGTCTACGATTTGGTCCGTTCGGCGACTTGCCTGGCCAGATCCAGGTGAAAACGAACAGGACCGCGGTACTTGCCTGAACCGAACACCGCATCGGCCCCGGACACCGCACCGAATACCGCATCGAGTGCGTATTTCGTGCCGGGATGGGACCATGATGTGGCGATGGCGACATGGCCCTTGGGAAACGGGGTTACCTCGACGTCGATGAAATCCAGGGGGGCGAGCGCCACCTCCTTTTCTACCAGCTCGTCGGTTTCGCCGTAGCAGAGCAGCCAGGCGATCTTTTTTTCTTTTATCCCGTGGAAATTCAGCTTCCTGCCAAAGATCGAGACGGGCAGGGTGCCGTCGGCGGCGATCGGAATATTGTAGGATTTGAAACTCATTTCGGTCGCCGACAGGGGGATGTCGGTACGTTCATTCTGCAGCCAGTAGTTGATTGCTGCGACGGTCTTGTTGATCGGCGGCGGTTTGCCGTCCCGGCCTTTCAGCATGAGCATGTCCCGGAGAAAGGCGACCATCGGCCCGGAATTCTCGATGCCTTTCAATTTGTACACCCAGCCCATGAGTTCGCCGCTGGCGATTTTATTGCCGTTCGCAAGGGTCTTGGTGCCGTACTGCAGATCGTTGAACTGCTCCGGCAGTTCGTCTAGAAACCCACCGAGTCCTACGCTGCGGGTGCCGTCCATCGGCGCCACGCAGGTGATGAGAGAATCGACCAGGCCATCGAGTTCGCCGGTCAGGATATTGCAGAGGGCGGAGAAGCCTCCCTGGCAATAGCCGTTCAGGGTAACGGCATGGCCATGCTTTTCCTTGACCTTTTCGCAAAAATACTTGGTGTCCAGGGCATCGTCCTCCAGGCTCATAGTCTGGACCGCCGGCGTCCTGTGGATATCCTTCATGATCCGGATATAGGTGGGGATGGCCTTGTTGGCAAAACAGTGGGCGTAGCTCTTTTTCTCGCCGGGCAGAAATGCCAGGATGTTGGCGCCGAGGACAAAGGGCGGAATGATGATGAGCGGCTTCATCCGCTCGTCGGTCACGACTCCCGGCTCGTTCGGCTGCACCTTATGCAGGGTGAATCTGTCGGTTTCGGCGAAGAGGCTGTCCGGCTGCCTTTCGAAGTGGAAGCCGTATTCCGATTCGATCGCCTTGATCGCGCGGGGGAATTCACAGAGTACCTGATCCAGCACTTCTTTTTGGCGGATAAAGAATTCATCGAGTTTTTCGCCTTCGCGGTCCAAAATCGTCGAGAACCAGGCGGAAACCATCTTGGGCAGTTCCTGCTGATTGTACTGGTCGAGAACCTGTAGCGTGCCGAGGCTGTATCTGCTCATGAGATCGGCATTGAAAGTTAGAAGTTTTTCATACGATTCCAGGTTTTCCAGGGGAGTCCGTTGCCACAACCGGTTTGCTTCGACCTGATTGAAGATCGACATGGACTTGAGCAGGGGCCGGAGAAAATCGCCGTTATACGTATGAATACCTTCGACATACGCTTTGGCAACATCGACCTGCGCCGATATAACCCTCATCCAGGCATCGTATGCCGCAAACAGGTCGTACATTGTACTCTCTCCCTCCTGAGCAGTGATCGTTAAAAACAGTTCCCGCGAAAGCGGAACGCCGACAGGAATAACCTGTCGGCGCCATTGAAAATGGGTAGAGGTTATCCCTTCGCTTCCTCTTTTTGCCGACCTCGTTCCGCTTTTTCTTGACCTTGTCGTTCCTCTCTTTCCTGACCCTGTCGTTCCGCTCTTTCTTCGAGGAGTTCTTCAAACTTCCGGTAGCCGTCCTCCACCGCCTTTTTGAATTCAGTACGGGATTTCTTGGCCAGATCGACTGAATTCTGCAGCGATTTTTTGGCGTCTTCGGAGATCCATGGCAGTTGATCGAGATAGCTGCTCACGATTATTTCAGTCTGATCTTGAATCATGGCCATGGCGTTGAAGGTATTCTCGAAAAGTGTTTTCTGAAAAACCAGGGTCTGTTTTGCGAATCTTGCTGTTTCCATAATACTGCTCCTTTTACGTTTGTAATCATTTGTTTTGCTGTAACGGTGGGTTACCTGATTCAGCAGCTTCATTATTCCGTAAGGAACGCCGTTCATTCCTGTCAAACTAGTATAGTAATGGCAGGATGTAAGTCAAGCGGAAAATGTTGCAGTGCACAATTTCAGGTTGTTTGCAAAAGCACCGTTCAAGAGGAAGATCTGTGACCTCAGGAAGGATTTAATCCAGCCGTCGCCGGGCTGTTGCATCGGTCCCAGTGCAGGAATGTTGCAATGTAGCAAAACCTTCGGCTACTGCGGACACAGGGAGAACTTTTTCACCTTGCCTGTCTGACAGTTGGCATAGGCCACTGCAACGGCGCAGGAAGCGAGCCGCGATTTGGCGGAGTCGGCCCTGCTGGTGAGGATGATGGGCACCCTGGCGCCCATGACCAGCCCGGCCGTACGGAATCCGCCAGGTAGGTGAGTTGTTTGGCGAGGATGTTGCCCGCTTCGAGATCGGGTACCAGAAAAATATCGGCCAGGCCGGCCACCGGTGAAACTATGCCTTGATCCTCGCCGCTTCCTTGCTGATGGCATTGTCGAAGGCAAGAGGGCCGTCGATGACGGCGCCGGTGATCTGGCCCCGATCCGCCATTTTGCTGAGGGCGGTTGCGTCGATGGTTGCCGGAATCTTATAGTTGACCGTTTCCCCGCCGACAGGATCGCCACCTTCGGCTCCGGGTTGCCTCGATCGTTCCCAGCAGGGCATCTTCGGCGCAGGGATGACAGACGGCGGTGGGGTAACGGGGCGGCAGGTAGAGGGGGAGATCGGGGCCTACCATCTCCCTTCTTGGCAACTTGCCATTTCGTTGTTGACAATTAACTGGTCGATGTTCCGTAGTTGTCTGTTGACACGGGCAGGCGAAACGCACTTTCCCAGGGAGATTTTGTCAACATATAAAATGAGAGTATATAGTTGACAAAAACGGTGCTTTTCTCCCTCATTTCTGCTTCATCCCAGGGTGATTTGTCAGGTACCCTTGGTCGCCCGCAATGACTCGGCGGCAAGACGGCCCTGGATATAAAGAGAAAGGGCGGCAACCGCCCGGTCGCAGACGGTGAATACCGGGATGGCTGCGGCGACGAGGGCGTCGCGCAGGGGATCGAACATTCGGCCGCCGTCGACTACCGCCACCAGGGGTTTTTCGGTCTCCTTCGAAAGCCTTATGAGACGATTTCTGATGCTGTCCGGATTATCCATGGCATAGCGGGCGGGACTTTCGCCAGCCAGGGTCCGCATCATCGGCGAGAGCGGATCGAGGCTTACAATCAAGCCGTCTACCCCGGGATCGGTAAGGATACAGCGGGCGATTTCGGCATGGGCCTCATCGTCGGCGGCCGGGTTGATATCGAGGGGATTGGCGACGGTTACGAGCGCGGCCAGGTTTTTGCCCCGGAGCACCTCGGTAATTCCCTCCCGGGTGGCCTGGCTGAAGTCGGCCAACCGCATGGAATAGTCGTCCGATTCGATGGAGTCGGCCATGCCGACCGCCTCAAATCCGGCACCGCTGACGGCGGCTAATCGGTTGCCGAGCACCTTCTTGGCCGCCAGCGTCTCGGCCAGGAAAAACAGCTCCTGAAACTCGGTGAAAGTTCGCGCGACGATGGCCCCGGCCTGCCGGACGCAATTCTCGCAGACCATATAGTCGCCGGCCAGCGACGCGGTATGGCCGCTGGTGGCGGCCTTGCCTGCGGCGGTTCGGCCGGCCTTGTAGAAGATCACTTCCTTGCCGGCCAGCACCGCCTGCCGCACCGCCCGGCAGAAAGCGAGGCCGTCGAAATCGTTGAAACCTTCGGCGTAGACGGCGATCACATCAACCGCCTCCGACTCCTTGAAATAACTAACCATATCACCCAGCGTGAGGTCGGTCTGGTTACCCATGGAGATCATATAGGCCGGCCGCAATTCCGGGAACTGGTGGCTGCGATGCAGCATGAAGGCTCCGCTCTGGCTGATGAGGGCGGCCCGGTGCCAATTCGCCGTCCGATCCTTGACCAGCTTTTCTTCCGGGATGAACCAGGTATCGTACTTGCCCGGTCGGGAGATGACGCCCATGCAGTTGGCCCCGAGGATGAGCGGGCCGCCGCCTGGAGTGGAATGCGCCTCTCGCAGCATGGCGATCACCTGCGCGGCCCGTTCGCGGCTGTCCTTAGTCTCGCCCATGCCGCCCGAGATGAGCATGACCGAGGCGGCGCAGTCGCGGTCGATGATCTCTTCGAGAATTCCCGGCACCTCCGGGGCAGCCACGGCGACAATCAGCAAGTCGAGGGGTGTAGCCAGCCGATCAAGACCTGGAATGCAGGCGACGCCGGCGATCTGTTCTTCCCGGTCGTGGATCACGGTCACGTTTTCCGGGACAAAACCCTCGGCCAGAATATTGTCGAGGATGATCCTGCCGAAATTTTTCCGGGTGGCGGAAACCCCGATGAGGCCAATTCTCCCGGGATGGAGGAGGCGCTCTATTTTAACGATAGGCCGATCCGGCACCTTGGCCGCAGGTTTGCCGAAACGGCACAACCCGTCCAGCGGCACCATGAGATAATCGGTAAAGGCAAAGGGGTTGATTTCCAACTCCTCGATGACGAAGTCGGCCTCCGGCCGGAGCGGTGAAAAATGGTTGCCGATCCGGATAAAGGATTCGAAACACTCGATAAGCTGTTCGTCGGTGACGATGCGTCGCTGGCCGCGGGTCAGTCCCGCGAGCTTTTTATAGGCGATGGTCTTGCGGAACAGCTCGAAGAAGGAGTGCCCGTCGTGCATTTCGGTGGAGGCGGCGACAATGGCCTGACCTTTCCTGAACCGTTCGGCATAGAGTTCGGTATCGGTGCCGCCGAGTCCTGCGGTGATGATCATGCCGAACTCCCGGGTGGCCCGCAGGCCGACGATGAGCTCATTGCCGAAGGCCTCGGAGTCGGGAGGCATATACTGAACCAGCAACACCCCGCGAACGTCCCGGCTGACCGCGGCCGCCAGGGCCTCGCCCGCCAGACCCCGGTATTGCAGGGGCATGGCTGGCGGCTCCCGCTCCAGGAGGGCGGTATACTGTTCCGGCACCTCGTAGAGCATCCGCCTGATGGACGAACGGATCCTGCCTGGATCCCGGTCGACGACCCGTACGCCGCGGACTTCAGTCTTGTGGATGATGGTCGGCGATACGATCTTGAGGACTACATGCTCTCCGGGAAAGGCAGTCAATTCTTCGTCGGTAAGACGATCGTTGCGGCGGACCAGGAAGCACTTTGGCGGCGTTTCCGCCCCGGAAAGGGCGAGCAGGGAATACACTTCGTACTCGAAAAGCGAGTCCCGGCCCTCGGCCAGGGCCGCCTGGAGCAATTCGGTGATTGCCGGAAAATCGATATGAACCTGCATGGTTTCTCCCCGCGGCAAGGTAATGCCTCGTTATGGAAAAGGATCGGATGCAATCATCCGCGAATATCCCCAAAGAGTCGTTCGGTCGCCGGTACCTTACCTGTTTTACATGTAATGCGCAATTCCGAGGGGTGTCTGGAGTTGGAAAGAGGGGAGCGATCAGTTACAATGCGGCAAGGTACTTTGGCATATCAAATATTCAATCGAAAGGGGGGGCCATGCAAAGCCAGATCGCGCAACACCTGCAGTGCCGGCATCAACCTGTGGCCATTGTCTTCACAGACGACAAACCGGAGAATGCCAGGCAGTTTCAGGAAGGCAAATGGGGCTGTGTCATGTTCATGCTGGCCGCGGCAGTCAAGGGCGAGACCGTGGCTTTCGACAACCGGACCTTCGGCTGCCAGGGCGGCGGGACCGGCCTCGGCTTCGGCAACCAGTATAAAAACTTCGCCGGCGGCGAGGAGGGCTTCAAATACTTTCTTTCTACCGGCAACGACCAATGGGAGGCGGGGCGTCAGGCAGGAGAAAAGGTCAAACCGTACCTCAGGCCCGAGGCCTACCACCATTTCATGCACGGCGAACGGTATGTCAAGACGCCGGAACTGGTCGGGAAATTCATCGACTCACTGCCGATGACCGAGGTGCCGACAAAATACGTGGTCTTCAAGCCGCTTGCGGAGGTCGACGAGACGGCCGACGACCTGCGGGTGGTGATCTTTCTCGGCAACATGGATCAGATCGCGGCGCTCACGGTGCTCGCCAACTACGGCCGGGGCCATAACGAAAACGTCATCTTTCCGTTTGCCGCCGGCTGCCAGTCCATCGGCATCTACCCTTACCGGGAGGCCGAACGGCCCGAGCCGCGGGCGGTGCTGGGCTTAAACGACATCTCTGCCCGGGTCTATTTGAAACGGATGCTCAAAGACGATGTGATGACTTTTGCCATGCCGCTCGCGCTGTTTAAAGAGATGGAGGGGAATCTGGCCGGGAGTTTCCTTGAACAGGATACCTGGGCGCAGCTGCAAGCGCTGGCTTCCTGATCGGGTAATGCCTGCATCAGCAGCCGCAGCCGCTGGGCATCTTGCCTCTCACTTTGGCTATCCAGCTGTTGATGATGTAGGCGGCGCAGCCGCAGCCGTCGTCGGGGTTGACGTAGATGGCGTTTGTCGGGCAATTTTTGGAGCAGGCCCCGCATTCCATGCAGGCATTGGGGTCGAGGATCTCCGCCTTCTGGTCGCGGACCCGAAAGATCCGGTGCGGGCAGACCAGTTCACAGTTGCCGCAGCCGATGCATTTTTCTACGGTGAGCCGCAAAATTGCGGTGTTGTCGAGGTATCGGAAGTCTTGCACGAAATTCTCCTTGTTAAATAAAGGGTCCCGCCAGCCAGAAGATCGCGGCGAGCCCTGCCGACACAACCTGAAACGGCAGGCCCCGGCGCATCTCTTTGGCCACGCCGGAGAGCGAGGTGAAGGGGGTCGAGCCGGTGAAGTTCATGGCCAGATACGAGGCGCAGCCGGTGATCCACAGGAAGAGCGCCGCATTTTCGACCATGCCGGCTTCCGTTGTCCCGGCCGTGAACAAGACCGCGGCGATGCCACCGAGAATCGCCCCTTTCAGCCAGAACTGCCGGAAAGGTATCCATGGCAACAGGAGCGGGGTGAGCGCCGCCCCGGCGACAATCGCCGTAAGCGTCGCGAGGAGGAGAGTTGCCCCTCTGCTCCCCGCCGCGGAAAACGAAAAAAACTCCGGCGAAATCCCCGACAGGACAAAGAACAACAGCCCGGCAATCAAAAGCGGCTTGCCCACGATACAGAGTTCCAGCGGCACCAGCACCGCCCGCTCGCGCAAGGTGAAGGTGACCGTCCGCATCGCCTCCCCCGCCTGACCGGTCCGCAGAAACTCCGGCAGGTCTGCCGCGAGGATCGGCCCAAACCGGGCCTTAAAGCCGCAGAGCCGTTTCACCTCCCGGGCGGCGACGCCATTGGCCGACAACTGGGGCAGGATCAGCTCCCGGTGGCTGACCAGCTTGTCGAGCTGCGCCCGTTGCACCTGAAAGGCCACCTCCTCGGCGGAAAAAGTCCCCTTGCCCGCCGCACACCAGACGTTGATGCCGCGGGTGTCGACCACCAGAATCCAGGCATCGAGCCCAGCCAGCTCCCGGCGCAGGGCGTCAAAGGTTAATTTATAGTTGGCGGTGACCAGCACAGGCGTTGTCTCCGCAGGCTTCCCTACGCAATACAATCCCGGTGTCACTTTATAATTGTTGCGGGTCAGACCCGACCGGGCACCGATCGTGCCGAGACGGTCGCAGCGACTGAGGCTGGTGGCCACCCTCGGCACCGGGCCGATGACGGTTTCGATAAAGTCCTCGACGAAAGGGTTGATCGCATAGCCGGCACGTGCATGTCCACTGGACCGTGGAGGCGGTTTCGGGCCTCAGCAGGGGGCGTCCGGCACCTCGGTGGGGATGACGGGAAGCGGCCCGCCGGCCATCGGCGGCGGGCCGCTGTTCGTGAGTGGCAGTATCTGTTTTTGAAGGTTCATACTCATACGCTATGCTGCTCCGAATTCCGAATGCATGTAGGGTGCGCCGTGCGCACCGCTCTCCGAATGTTGGTGCGCACGGCGCACCCTACCAGGAACCGTGCCGAATGTTCCTCGTGAAAAACATCGTCCAGATCTATCTAAGCATGGTGAAGCCGTTTTCAAGGTCGGCGATCAAATCGGCGCATTCCTCCAGGCCGATATGCAGCCGGATTATGGTCTTACCGGCATATCGTGAGGGGGTAGCCCGCATGACTTTTGCCGCAGTGATGAGACTCTGGTAGCCGCCCCAGCTGTAGCCTAGCCGGAATAGGGTAAGGGAATCGATAAAGGCGGCCAGCTCGGAATCGGTATACTCTTTTTTGAAGGTGAAGGCAAAGAGCCCGGAAGAACCGCTGAAATCGCGCTGCCAGAGATGGTGTTCGGGGTGGCTGGGCAGGGCCGGATGGATCACCCGGTCGACCATGGGCAGGCTCTCCAGCCATTTGGCCACGGTCAGCGCCGACCGCTCGTGCTGCTTCAGCCGGGTGGCAAGCGACTGCAGGCCGCGGAGAGCCAGGTAGCATTCCTCGGCCGGCGTATAGATCTCCATCATCTTGTAAAAATTCTCGAAGGTGCGGGCATGCGTCTCCCCCACGGTCACAGTCCCGGCCAGGACATCGGAATAGCCGGAGATATATTTGGTCACCGAATGGATGGAGACGTCGACCCCCAGCTCAAACGGCTGCAGGTAGAGCGGCGTCGCCCAGGTGGAGTCGAGGACGGTGACGATGTTCTTCTCTCGGGCGACGGCGGTGACCGCCGGAATATCCTGGATCTCAAAGGTTATGGAACCCGGCGATTCGAGCAGGATCAGCCTGGTATTCGGCCGGATATACAGAGCGATATCCGCGCCCACATCGGGCGGCACCGGCGTGCACTCGACCCCGTATTTCTGCAGGACTTTGCGGCAGAAGCGCTGGCCCGGCCCATAGGCGTTGTCGCAGACGAGGATATGGTCGCCGCTTGCCGTAAAGGCCATCAGGGCGGTCTGGATGGCGGCGATGCCCGACTGAAAGACCCGGCAGACCGTCCCGCCTTCAAGCTCGCACATCGCCTCTTCAAACTGCCGCTGGGTGGGCAGCCGGTCGGTGCCATAGCTGATCCCTTCGTACTCGTGGCGGCCCGCCTTCAGCATATCGGCATAGCTGTTGAAAAGGACGGTGGAACCTTTGTAGAGGGGCGGATTGACGGTAACGGCCGGGGTTGCCTCCCTTGCCGGCCAGGGTTTGCTGAGTATCCGGGTTGTTCTGTTCATTTCAGGGCCTCGTTTTTCCGGTTCTTTGTACCGACTGCGCGGGATGATCCGGGATCGGAATAAATTTGAGTGAGCAAATGGTTTTACCTTGGTTAAGGACGATGGAAATTGTGCTATAATGTCTATTACCATATAGCATTGTCGGAGAGGAAGAAACAGGATACCTTGGCACGTCTGCCGGTCTGCTGGTGAGTCCGCAGGGTTGTTCCGGCAGAGCAACACGATACGATTATTGCCAGAAAGACCATTTTCTTCCGCTCACGATGAATAATAAGCCTGCTGCGATCTTTTTCGATAAGAACGATTACGAACTGCTCCGCATTGTCAACGAGGTCGTGGCGCGAGGCAGCAAAACCGAGGTGATGCGCTCGCTCTTGAGCGAGCACATGCATCCCCACGGCATCAAGGAGATGGCGGCCCCCAAGGGGTTACGCATCGCTTACGCCATCGCCGGTCTGCTCGGGTCGTTTGAACAGGGCAAGCCCCTCGACCGGATCAAAGCCCTGCGCTCCCTGCGCGACGAGGTGTTTCTCTCGTCGACCACCTTTTATCAGAAAAATACCGCCCGGGTCCTGGTGCAGATCATGAAGGATCTGCTGCGCTGCCAGGACAACGAGCTGCGCCAGCTGAAGCTCGCCCACGATTTCCGCATGGTCTCCACCGGCAATCCGCGGGTGGTGCGATCGGAACTGGCCAAGTATCATCTGCTCGAAATGCCGGAGGAGTGGAACCAGTTCGCCTTCGACGACCACGTCCACGATGCCAATACCAAAGGGCGTAAATCGCCGACCCATCTGGTCATGGATGCCTGGATCAAGGGCATCCGCCATCTGACAGTGGTCTATTACAATTATGTCGGCCCGGAGGTGGTGGAGGAACTGGTGGAGGCCAGCGCTATCCTCGACATGCGGGTCCAGGTGGGGATCGAGGTGTCGTCGCGCTTCCGCGACAAGTATGTCCGGATTACCTGGGAGCCTCACGGCTTTCACGACAACCGGGCCTTCCTCAAGTTCCTCGGCGGCGACGCGGTCAAAGAGATGATGGATGAAGGGCGGCATGTCTCGCATTACCAGCAGCGCTATATCTTCGAGGTGCTGGCGGTCTTCAATTCCCGGCACCGCTTCGATCTCAACGAGGAGCTGGAGCTGTCCCTCGAACCTCTGCAGGAGAGCGATTTCGTTCGCTTCGTCGGCGCCGGGCAGCCGTCGATTCTGCATCTGGCCCGCTTCATCCATAACGCCGTCGCCGGCCAGATGGAGGAGGCCCTGACCGCCTTTCGCCTGGAATCGGGAGAGGGTGCCGAGTGGCAGGCGAGGGCCCGGCTGCACCATGACCGGCTGAAAAAAATGGGGGTCGAGCGGATCATCGAGGAGTTCCTCATGCCCTCCCGCAACCCGGAAATCAGCAACCCCAGCCACCCGCGGGAAAGCCCGGACCTCCCCGATCTGCTCCGGCTCTCCGCGCCGGAACTGCTCAGGCGCCTTTTAGACCTGCATTCGAGTTCCAGGTTCACCCTCAATCTCAGTAACCTGACCGTCCAGGATACCCTGGAGCTGCTCTACGCCTGCGAGGGCATGATCAGCCATATCGAGGCCTACAACCTCAAGAACGCCGCCCACGGCATGTCCGCCAGCGTCATGGCGGGGAAAGGCGGGGTGGTCGGCGAAGCGGTGCACCTGAAGAGCCCCGAATATCATTACCGCCTGATCGGCGATCTGCAGAAGGCCTTGAACGAAGACAACGTCATCGGTCTCAAGCGGGCGATCCGGGCCATTATCTGGGATTTTGAGGAACAGCGTCTCAGCCTGGAAAAACAGGTCCAGCTGCTGCCCGTGGGCAGTGAAGACCAGGGAAGGCTGGACGACGAATACCATCAGATGCAGGAACGCAAACGGCAGCTGATGGATATTCTCTATCATCTTGAGACATTTCACAATTTTTACCGGAAACGGTCGCTCGGCTCGCGCATCGGCTCGGGCTCGACGGGGCAGGTCGAGGATCAGTACGGCATGGGCTTGATCGTCCTCGACACCCTCCCGGTGAGAGCCCGGAAAGAGGTGCGGGAAGGCGTGGCGGAAAAGAAGCGGATGCTCATTCCGGTCAGTGCCCTGTTAACCGGCAATACCCATCGCCGCTATCATGAGTTCGACGGCCTCGCCTCGCAAAAAGGGCTTCTCGCCAGACTCTGGCCGAGGTTCTTCGCCTGCCGGGAATGGCACGACTGGAACCTCGACGCCCTGCTGGTCCACCCCGGCACTGCCGGCAATATCGCTACCTTGGGCGGCCTCAGCCGGAACAATGAGAATGAAAAATCTTTCGCCGGGGGCAAAGCCGAGGAGAAGCTCGATCATCACTGGAAATACCTCAACACCAATCTGAAGAACAGCCTTAAAGTCCTGCTGGGCCTTATCCCGGCCTTTCTGACCTTTTTTCTCACCAAGGACTGGTGGGTGCTCGCCTATCTGGGTGCCTTCATCTGGTTCGGCATCACCGGCTCACGCAATATCATCCAGTCGGTGCTGGGCGGGGGCGGCCTGCGCCGTTCGCCGCTCTTACCGTGGAACTCCCTGGTCAGCTGGAGCCGGATCGCCGATTCGCTGCTCTATACCGGCTTTTCCGTGCCGCTGCTCGATTATCTGGTGAAAACCGTGCTGCTCGACCGGACCTTCGGCATCACCACCGCCAACAATCCGGTGCTCCTCTATGCGGCGATGGGACTTGCCAACGGCATATACATCTCCGGCCACAATGTCTTCCGCGGTCTGCCGCGGACCGCCGCGGTGGGTAATTTCTTTCGGTCGATCCTGGCCATTCCGCTGGCCATCGTCCTGAACGGGGCGATCGGCCTGATCCTGCAGTCCGTCGCCGTCCCCGATGTGGCGGGGGCGCTGCAGAAGTGGGCGGCGATTATCTCCAAGCTTGCCTCGGATTGCGTGGCGGCGGTAATCGAGGGGCTGGCCGACCGGCAGACCAACATCCGCTTGCGGCTCGCCGCCTACCGGACCAAACTGGCCCAGCTGTTCGGAGTCTTCGCCCGACTCGATCTCCTCTTCCCGGAAGAGGATGTCCTGGAAATGCTCCAGTCGCCGAAGATGATGATGGAGACCCTGAACTACGAGGCGAGGGAACAGGAACGCCTCATTATCGTCAATGCTCTGGATCTCATGTATCTGTGGATGTATCAGCCGCGGGCCAGGAAGGCCCTGATGATCGTCTTCCGCGGGATGTCCCGGGAGGAATGGCTGATTTTCTACCGCTCCCAGCTGGTGCTGAAACGATATCGGGAGATCAGTCAGATCTTTGTCGACGGCCTGGTGGGGAGAAACTTTTCCAAGGCCCTGTCCTTTTACCTCGATCGCTTCGAAGGCTATCTGGCGGACATGGAAAAACTCGGCCTATCGAAGAAATGGGTGTAAAAATGAGCACGTCGTCGAGGTTGCAGCGTAGGGGCGAAAAATTTTTCGCCCTTCGCCCATGATCAATGATTTCAACACAAAACTCAAAAAGGAGAGCACCATGTTAAACAAGAAAATGGCCCAGGCCCTGAACGAGCAGATCAACAAGGAAATGTATTCCGCCTATCTCTACATGTCGATGTCGGCCTGCTCGAATAAGATGGGGCTCAAGGGTTTTGCCAACTGGTTCATGGTCCAGTATCACGAAGAGATGTTCCATGCCATGAAGCTATTTGAGTACGTGCAGCGCCAGGGGGAAGATATCAAGCTCGAAGCCATCAAGGCGCCGCCCAAGGAATTCGCCTCGCAGCTCGACATGTTCACCCAGACACTCGCCCACGAGCAGTTCATCACCAAGTCGATCAACGATTTGATGGAACTGGCTATGGAGAAGAAAGATCATGCCACCCAGATTTTCCTTGAATGGTATATTACCGAGCAGGTAGAAGAGGAGGAAAACGACAACGACATCATCGCTCAGCTGAAATTGATCGGCGACAATCCCCATGCCCTCCTGATGCTCGACCGGGAACTGGCTGCCAGGATGACCACAATCCCCACCGACTTCAGCAAGGGCGTCGAGGCGGCGGCGAAAGGGGCCTGAGACGAGCGTCCACCCAAAAGGGCGAACACAAGGTTCGCCCCGGTGTCCAGAGCGCACCGTATAGTAGATCCAGAAATCAAGTTTGTGAAAGGAGTATGTGTTAATGAATCCCAGACCGCCCAAAAACATCTATCCGACATCAAAACAAGACGCCGCGGCGGCAGAACGGGAGGTGGTGGTCACGCCGCAGACGGTATCGCCCAGCTACCGGCTGTCTTATACCGACACCGATTTCCTGATGAAGGAAGAGTTGCGGCCGGTCCGGTTGCAGCTGGAGTTGTTGAAACCGGAACTGCTCCTCCAGGAGCATGGCATCGAAGGCACCGTGGTGGTCTTCGGCGGCAGCAGAATTCCCGAACCGAAGGCTGCGGCGGAGAAACTGGCCCTGCTGAAGGAAGCGGCGGCCCTCGACCCCGGCGACTCGGAACTGCAGCGGCATGTTGCCGTGGCCGAGCGGGTGGTGGCGAAGAGCCACTATTACGATGAGGCCCGGCGGCTGGGGGCGCTGGTGTCGGAGATCTGCGATCACCGCTCCGGCTGCAATCTCATCGTCATCACCGGCGGGGGCCCTGGCATCATGGAGGCGGCCAACCGCGGGGCTTACGATATGGGGGCAAAGACCATGGGGCTCAATATCGTCCTGCCGCACGAACAGGCGCCAAATACCTACATCAGCCCGGAACTCTGTTTCCAGTTCCATTATTTTTCCATCAGGAAGATGCACTTTCTCATGCGCGCCCAGGCCCTGGTTGCCTTTCCCGGCGGCTTCGGCACCCTGGACGAGTTGTTCGAAACCCTGACCCTCATTCAGACCAAGAAAATCGAGCCGCTGCCGGTGCTGCTGTTCGGCCGGGAATTCTGGCAGAAGGTCATCAACTTCGATTTTCTCGTGGAAGAGGGCGTCATCTCACCGGAAGATCTGAGTATTTTCCAGTTTGTCGAGACGGCCGAGGAAGCGGCGACGATCATCGAAACATTCTTTGCCCGGGAAAAAAGCGGTCGTCAGGACTGACAGCGGAAAATGGCCAAAGCGAAACAAAGTAAAAACACAACAGGGAGCAAGCGAGTTGCCGCCAGCTTTTTCGGTGGTTTCTTCTTCCAGAGGAGGAGCAAAAATGGTTTTCTGGCAGGCCGATGACCTGAAGCTGGCGGAATTCAGGCCGGGGATCATGAGCCGGGCGGCAACCGGCGACAATCTCATCATGGTATGCATGCAGATCGATCCGGACAAGGAAGACACCGGGCATGTCCATGCCTTCGACCAGTGCGGCATGGTTATCGAGGGCCGGCTGGAGATGTTTATCGGCGAGGAGCGGAAGGTGCTCGGCGCCCACGACTGCTATTTCATTCCGGCAGACATTCGCCACGGCTGGAAGACCTTTGACCAACCGGTCAGACTGCTGGATGTCTGCCCGAAGCAGCCGGCCTGATAACCGTGGACGTCCGGCTCCGACAGGGGCGGCGGTATATCGTCATCTCCGCGCTCCTGGCCCTGTTTCTCGGGGCCATGGATGCCCTGGTCGTGTCGGCCGCCATGCCCACCATCGTCGCCGAACTCGGCTCCCTGCATCTGTACAGCTGGGTCTACTCCGCCTATTTTCTGGCGCGTGCCGTCTCGCTGCCGGTTTTCGGCAAACTCGCCGATCTCTTCAGCACGAGGACCATTTTTCTGTTCTCCATCGCCCTGTTCCTCATCTCCTCGGTTGCGGCCGGCGCCGCCCCGTCCATGGCTTTTCTGGTCGGCGCACGAGTCTTCCAGGGGATCGGGGCCGGGGGAATCTTTGCCCTTGTCTATATCATCCTCTCCGATATTTCGCCGCCCGGCGAACGAGGCAAGACCCTCTCCTTTGCCAGCTCGGTCTGGGGAATCGCCAGCATCATCGGGCCGACCCTCGGCGGTTTTATCGTCACCTACATGTCGTGGCGGTGGATTTTTTTTATCAACCTGCCGATCGGCGTTTTCTGCCTGGCCGGGATCGGGTTTTTCCTGCAGGATCGACGCCGGCGCGACAAAGAGGTTCATCTCGATATCGCCGGCATCCTCTGTCTTACCGGCTTCATCCTCAGTTTTCTGCTGGTGTTTATCGCCGGCGGCAGAAACTATGCCTGGCTCTCCTATGAGATGGGGCTGCTCGCGGCGCTGGCCGCGGTATTTTTCATTGTTTTCGTGGTAGTCGAACTGAAAGCCAAAGATCCTGTGCTCGATCTGCGGTTTTTCAGGCGGCGTGATTTCGGTCTGGGCAACACCGCCACATTTTTCAGCAGCTTTGCCATTTTTTCGCTGTTTGCCTATGCTCCGCTCTTCATTCAGGGCGCGCTGGCCAAAACGCCGATGGATGTGGGGCTGGCCATGCTGTCCCTCAGCCTGGGCTGGTCCTGCGGCTCACTGGTGCTCGGCCGCTTCGTCGACGGTGCGGGCGGCAAGGCGGCGGCAGCAACCGGCGGCGCTATGCTGCTTGCAAGCGGCGTCATGCTGCTGTTCTTCAGTCCGGCGACGACGATGCTGCACTGCTTTCTGGTCTTTCTGCTGGTTGGACTCGGCATGGGATTCGTCACCCTGTCGACCCTGCTGCTGGTGCAGGCCAGCGTCGGCGCAGGGGACCTCGGGGTGGCCACTTCCTTCCATCAGTTTGCCCGGACGCTCGGCGGCACGGTCGGCGTAGGCATCTGCGGCGGCATCATGACCACCGGCCTCATCCGCAGGCTGAACGAAAGTGCGGTATCGCTCCCCGAAGCTGTCACCCGCCGGCTGCAGGAGTCGACGGAGAATATTTTCCGGCCGGAGTTCCAGGCGCTTCTGGGTCCGGAAGAAAAAACCGCCCTGTACGGGGCGGTTTCCCAGGCAATGGCAGGTGTTTTCTGGATTGTGCTCGGAGCCTCGGCCCTCTGCCTGGTAAGTGCGCTGCTACTCGGGCAAAAACGGCTGGAGAAAAAAATCGGCGGCTGAGGCTTGGGAGTTTCGCGACGGCCGTAGGGGCGAAAAATCTTTCGCCCTCCAAGTTCCGAAGAAATGAAAAAGAGAGGTGCACAATGATCGAAATACTCATCCCAGGTGCCGACCCGCTGCGAATTGAACATCTGATCCTGGATTACAACGGCACCATTGCCGAAGACGGTGAACTCATCGAAGGCGTAGTCGAGAAAATAGGCGAGCTCGCCCGGCACCTGCAGCTTCACGTCCTGACAGCCGACACGCACGGCACGGTTGCGGAAAAGCTTGCCGGCCTGGCCTGTTCGTTGACGGTCATCGGCGCCGAGGCGCAGGACCTGCTAAAAAGGGAATATGTGGTTGCGGTCGGACAGGAGACGGCGGCGGCCGTCGGCAATGGCCGAAACGATCATCTGATGCTGCAGACGGCGGCGCTCGGCATCTGCTTGATCCAGAAAGAAGGCGCAAGCGGAAGGGCGCTGCAGGCAGCGGATGTGGTCTGCACGAACATTCTCGATGTCTTCGATCTCTTTTTGCATCCCGCCCGCCTTATCGCGACGCTGCGTAATTGACGGAGAGCGGCGCTGGGGATTTATTAGTACCTTAGAAATTCATTTCTTGCTTTTTGGAAAGGAATTTCGTGAAGGTACTTATACCCCTCAAGGGGGTACTGAAAAGAGTCCTCCTTGTGGGGGTACGTGTGATAGGATTACGGGCAACGCCCTTACCGAAGGTGGCAACAACAACTTATCTGCAACCATGGCTGAATCACTCTACACCTCGTCCGCAAAGGTCGGCCTTCCCCCCGGCGCCATCGTCCATGTGGGGGACGTCCATCAGGCGGAAACCAGGATTTCCCTCGTCGACTACGGCCGTGATCATACCGAGGAGCGTCGGCTCGAGACCCTGGACGACCTCATCCCGTACAGAGAACGTGAGTCGGTTACCTGGATCATCGTCGAGGGGCTGGCGGATGCCGAACTGGTCGGCCGGCTGGGTGAGTTCTTCGCCATCCATCCCCTGGTGGTCGAGGACATTCTCAACGTCCACCAGCGGCCGAAGTTCGAAGAGCATGAGCAGTTCCTGTTTATCGTCCTCAAAAGCCTGATCGCTTCGGGCGACGGGTGCCGGGCGGAGCATGAGCAGGTCAGTATCGTGCTGCTCGAAAATTTTGTCCTGGTCTTCAAGGAAAAGTCCGACGAACTGCTGGACCCGCTCATCCAGCGCATCCGGACCAGCAAGGGGCGTCTACGCAGCCTGGGGGCGGATTATCTGGCCTACGCCATTCTCGATCTCATCGTCGACGGCTTCTTCTGCCTGGTCGATTCGCTCGACGAGGCCGTCAATTCCCTCGAAGATACACTGCTCACGGCCGAACCGACGCACGACACCCTGCTCGCCCTCCAGCGGGTGAAGAGGGAGCTCATTCATATCCGGCGCTATGTCGCGCCGATCCGAGAAGTGATGGCGGCGATGCTGCGCAGCGAATCCGAGCTGATTCAGGAAAAGACCCGGATCTACCTGCGGGACGTGTCGGACCACGCCATCCGGGTCGCCGAGTCCATCGACTCCTTCAAGGACATCCTGGCCAGCCTCATGGATATCTACGTCTCGAGCGTCAGCAACAGATTGAACGAGGTGATGAAGGTGTTGACCATTTTTGCCTCGATCTTCATCCCGCTGACCTTTTTGACCGGCATCTACGGCATGAATTTCGAGTATATGCCGGAGCTGAAATGGAAATATGCCTATTTTTGTCTGTGGGGCCTGTTCCTGGTCATTCCCCTGGCGCTGTTGCGCTACTTCAAGAAAAAGAAATGGCTGTAAGGCAGCCGGCATCAACCCGAGGAACAAGCATGAAGAAAGAGACGCTGGAACGGCTCCTGGCGAGTTTTCCCGGAGCGGAAGAGACCTATCCCTTCGGGCCAGAGGCCCTGGTTTTCAAGGTAGTGAGTAAGATGTTCGCGTTGGTCTCACAGGACGAGGAGCCTGCAAGGGTCAACCTGAAGTGCGACCCCGTCGACGGCGCGAATCTGGTAGGCCAATATGAATCGGTGACCCCTGGCTACCACATGAACAAGAAACACTGGATTACCGTTTCCCTCGCCGGCGATCTGCCCGACGAATTGCTCGTCGACCTCGCCCGCGGTTCCTACGAGCGGGTGGTGCGGGGGTTGAGCAAGGTCGACCGGCAGAAACTCGCGGGGGAAGAGTCTCGGCCGAAGAAATAGACACGGGTGCACTCTGTGCACCATCATGGTGTCCCTGGTGCGCGGATCACACAAACCAATTCTTTTGAATGCAACTTGGAATAAGATCTGGTTCTAAGGTTTCAGCGGACGCGGGTGGGTTCGTAGGCCGGGACCTTGCATTTTTGGGCGGCCTTCACGAGGAGTGCGTCCTTCCTCGATCATGTCGCGGATGGAAAGCCCGTCGAGGCGATGGCCGCTTCGAAACTGCTTCAACTGATCGATGACGTCGCGTACGGGCGTCTTTTTCGATGAATCGGCGGGTTGCAAGGTCGCCACGGGCATGCCGTGCTTGGTGATTGTTATTTTCTCACCCTTGCGAACACGCTCAAGAAGTTTATTGAAATGGGTTTTCGCCTCATAAGTTCCAACTGTTTCCAATCATCACCTCCATAGGGACTGGTCTATAACTAGTCTAATTCGCGCCACCTGAAGAAGCAAGTTGGATTTCCCCTCCGCTCTCGATCACAGGCCATTCGTACGGTTGATAAACGTAGCCGATGGCCTGCTCTCGCAATTTTGGGGGTAGTAGACTCATCGTTCGTGCGCATGGATTTTTTTCGCCATAATTTAACTCCTCATGTTATCGGAAAAATTGGTGAAGCAGCGGAATCATAAGTGTGTGGCGCACAATGGCAATTTGGGCCAAATGAATGGCGCTAAAAATAATTTACGCGCCAAAGGAAGTGGCGTGTTACTTCCTTTCCTCGGTGTCCCAATCGAAACCATGTGCGACCAGCGTCTGTGATCGATCATGGCGTTCCAAAATGGTACATGCGGTCGCCTGCTGCTCTGCGGCAACGGTAATACAGTGGCTGCTGCCAGAATTTTTTTTCGGCATTTGCTCATTGATTTTTTCATTGAATGTTTCGGGGACGTTGTTTAATTATTGAATAATTTGTGCATTTTATTTTACTCTCACCCCTGTACTGCTTATTCTGTTTTTCACAAACCTGTGAAGCCATGCCCATTCCTGGCTAGCGTGCATTTTTGACTGAGATTAATCGGCATTACGGGAGGTTAACTCATCCATATTTGCATGATGTTAACCGGTAACTATGTTTTTTGACATTTGGGTATTGCAAGTGTTAGCCTCAATAAGAGTACTATTCTGCCATACTACGTGAGCGGCCGGCATTTGTCGAATAACAGACTTTTCCCTTAAGGTGCGTGGTGGTATGAGAACGATCTTCGTGGAAATTCTGATTGCTGTACTGATGCTGACAAGTTCCCTGGCATGCGGATCGTCTGCGGAACATGTCGGTATCGTCAAATCGATGGCCGGGGAAGTTGAAATAGCCAGGGGCGACCTGACACTCAACGCCGAGCCAAATCTTAAGCTGTTCGAGGGTGATATTGTTCAAACAGGCCCAAATGGCAAGGCCGGCCTGATCCTGGAAGACGATACGGTAATCTCCATGGGCAACAACAGCAAAATTGCCATCAAAAGCTTCATGTTTCAGCCGAACGAAAAGAAACTGTCGTTGATTGCCAGGATCTTTCAGGGAACGGTTTCTTTTTTATCCGGTCGGATTACCCAGCTGGCGCCGGATCAGGTGCGCATCGAAACGCCGCATGCAACGGTCGGAACACGAGGCACGCACGTTCTAATCCGGGTGGATTGAAGGTTGTCCCGCGCAGTTCTACACGAAAGAGGACCGATACATGAGCAGGATGGCACGATTTACACTGCTGTTTTTTCTGATCGCTCTTGCAAGCGGCTGCGCCAAAAAGACGCTGGTGGCAATGGCGCCCGATCCGGATGGCAAGCCAGGCATAATCACCGTTCTGAATGAAGCTGGCAGCGTCACCATAGAAACCCCTTACCAGGCGACCAAAATCGGAGATGCCAAGGATCAGCCTGACGCGCCGGTACAACTCGGCAAAGAAGCTGTCGAAAAGATATTCAAAGAGGCCCTCTCCGTTCAACCTCAACGCCCCCTTCATTACCTGCTCTATTTTAAAGGAGAAACCACTCTTACCTCTGATTCGGCAAAGCTTCTTCCTGATATCATCGCCACCATCAGGAAGCGCAACTCCAACGATATTTCGGTGGTAGGGCACACCGATACACTCGGCAGCAAAGAATTCAATACAACACTCTCACACGACAGGGCAAAGGCGGTAAAAGCTCTGCTGGTCGGACAGGGAGTGGAAGAGAACTCCATCCGGACCACCTCGCACGGCAAGGAAAACCCCTTGATTCCAACCGGAGACAACGTATATGAACCAAAAAATCGCCGAGTCGAGGTTGTCGTCAAGTAGTGGAACACATGGATCCGTCTGAGTCCTTTCATAACGAGAACGGAGTAACCAGGGTCCTTCTGATCACGGCATTTCTTTTGAGTATGGCTTTGAGTGCGGCTTATCTGATCCATCCCGCCCTTATCAGCTCGACAAACAACAGAACAACCGACGTCGTGATGGCCCTTGTGCAAGCCAAACCGGCATCGGATTTAATCGTCATAGTTGACATTGACGACAAAAGCCTGGCCGAATATGGCCAGTGGCCCTGGCCCCGTTTCCACCTTGCACAGCTCCTCCGGACTCTGGGCGCCGCGGGTGCGGCCAGTATAGGATTGGATGTAATCCTGGCCGAACCCGATCGCACCTCCCAAGACAACCTCGGAATCGATCGTAGTCGCAAACCCGACTATGCTATCGGTGCCGCCGGAAGCCCAATCGAGCAGATGGATCCCGACCTCTACCTTGCCGACACCCTGGCCAAAGGACCGTTTGTTCTCGGCTACGAATTTTTGTTTCGGAACGGTTTTATGCCGGAAACCTCATGTGGGCTTCATCCTCCGGGCCTTGTCCGGGTGAACGCTCCCGATGCGGATCATGATCAAACCAGCTTTTTCAAGGCTCAGGGGGTGGCCTGCAACCTTCGGATCTTCTCCGATGCAGTGACGCACTCAGGCTTTTTAAACGCAACCCCCGATGCCGATGGAGTTCTGCGGCGGGTACCGATGCTGATACGGTTCGATGACCGGCTCTACCCCTCTTTGGCACTGGCCATGCTGATGAGGTACGGCAACAGCAACCAGCTTGGGATACACTACCGAGGAGTCGGCCGCCTTGAGCTGAGTGTGAATAACAGTTCGATTGCAATCGACACGCTGGGGAACATGATCGTGCAGTTTCCCCGTCTGGCAGATACATTTCCACGGATCTCAGCCGGCGACCTTCTCAGCGGGAAAATCTCACCGCACCGGCTCAACGGCAAAATAATCCTGATCGGCGCCTCGGCTGCCGGGTTGAGACATGTTTATCAGACTCCCACCGCACCGGTCCACACCCATGTGGGTGTTCATGCCCAGGTGCTGGACAACCTGTTGACCGGCCGGCAGGTCAGCCGGCCCAACGATTTTCTGATTTGGGAAGCCCTGTTCGGAATGTCTGTCGCAATAGGTGCCGGTCTGTCTGTCGCCTTTCTTGGAATTCTGCCAAGCGCTGCGGTATGCCTGGCACTTATTGCCGGCGGCTGGATCGGCGCGCTGCTCTTCCTCCAGGCGTGGGGCTATTTGCTTTCACCCTTATTGCCGACCGTCCTGGTCGTGTCGAACTATGCCATCCTCACCATCGTAAAAACCTGGAAAAACCAGCTCGCTGCCCGCCAAGGGGTCATCGACACCCTGCTCCTGCTGAAGTCCAGCGAAAAAAATCTCAATTCGATTATCAATGCTGTACCGGATATCATCTTTCGCCTTGATCCAAGCGGACGCATATCGTTCATCAGTCCGGCCGTGTCGAAATATATTGCTTCACCCGACACCCTGCTCGGCCACTCGATTTTCGATCTGGTGGCACCGGACGACCGGTCGAAAGCACAATACTGTTTAAACGAGAAGAGGACGGGAGAACGAGCCACTCACGGCCTGGAACTGCGCCTGCTGCTGCCGCACAAACAGGACGGAATCACCGAAGAAGCGGGATACTTCAGCGTCTCGGCGGAAGGAATTTATCAGGAAGACACACCTTCGCCCAATCAGTTCATTGGGACGCAAGGGATAATCCGCGACATTACCAAACAGAAGAAACTGGAAGAAAAACTGCTGCAGGCCAAGAAATTGGAGGCAATAGGCAGCCTTGCCGCCGGAGTTGCCCATGATCTGAATAATATTCTGGCCGGCCTTGTGTCGTATCCCGATCTTCTCTTGATGGAATTGTCGCCGGACAATCCTCTGTACTCCAAAATCGCCCTCATGCAACGATCCGGACAGAGGGCGGCTGCGGTCGTCCAGGATCTCCTCACCCTGGGCAGACGCGGCGTAATAACCGGCGAAATCATCAATCTGAATATGATTATTTCCGACTACCTGGCATCCATCGAATTCAATACTGTACTGAAAAGCCATCCCAATACGACGCTCGAGAGCAGTCTTGCGCCGGATCTCCTTAATATCAAGGGATCCAGGTCCCATCTGACCAAGGCGATTATGAACCTTTTGTTAAATGCCGCCGAGGCCATGCCCGTCGGCGGCAAGATCAAGCTTTCCTCATACAACAACTATCTCGATACCCCACTCATGAAATACGAGGAGATCCCAGCCGGAGAGTACGTCTGCGTCAGCGTTGCCGATGAAGGCATCGGCATTTCCAGCGAGGATTTCCACAGAATTTTCGAGCCGTTCTACAGCAAGAAGTCGCTGGGCCGAAGTGGCTCCGGGCTGGGGATGACCGTCATCTGGGCCACCACCAAAGATCATGGCGGCTTTGTCGATCTCCAAAGCCGTGAGGGGGAAGGAACCTGTTTTGTGCTTTATCTGCCGGCAACCCGCGATCAGACCGAGATTTTCCTCAAACGGAACGTTCTGGAGGATTATGTCGGCAGAGAAAAGGTCCTGGTCGTCGATGACGTGCCGGAACAACTGCAGATTGCCAGCAGCATGCTGACCAAGCTCGGTTATGCAGTGACTGCCGTGGCCAGCGGCGAGGAGGCTGTTGAATATCTGCGCTCGCACACTATCGATCTGGTAGTACTTGACATGGTCATGCCCAATGGCATTGACGGCCTGGAGACGTATAAGCGGATCATCGAGATCCATGCAGGACAAAGAGCAATCATCGCCAGCGGTTATTCCGAATCGGAAAGGGTCAAAGCACTCCAGCGCATGGGTGTCGGAGTGTACGTTCAAAAACCATATACTCTTGAAAAATTAGGCGTAGCGGTCAGGAGGGAACTCAACCGAGCTTGAACTATTTCACCGAGGCCCCCTGCGCGTGCGAAGACATCACTCGTGTGCCGCGCCTTAATCGAAGACCACAGTCTCCTGGCCAACCTCTACCTCCCCGT
>MGTI01000069.1:28494-29865 GCA_001799365.1 Desulfobacterales bacterium GWB2_56_26
GTTCACAGTCTGCTTGGGAAGGGAGAATGAGGTGGGAAGCTCCTGCAAACAGACACGGAGGCGCGGATCGGGAATATCGTCGAATGTCAGCTCCGAAAAGGTAAAATCGGTAGTCAAAGGATTGTATATCTGCGGGACGCCGGGACACTTATCGGCAATACGTTTGTTGCAGGAACCGATAGTCTTGGACAACTGTTTCATTTGTGTAAAATGGCCGTCGATCATCTCTAAGCTGTCAAAGGATACATCATCCATCGGCCCACTGGTCACCACATCGAGCACGGCTCCAATGCCGGGTGGATCGCTCGTTGTATCCCAGGACCGCTGCTTCGTCGTCTTGGCGTTCGCGGCTATCACCATGAGTCTGCTGAGTTCCTCCACATTAGAAAGTCTGAGGATGCTCCATGGGCTGTCGGTCGTCGTTACTGCCTGAAACGGGCCTCTGAGGCCCAGGTTATCGGACAGGCCACCGTCGAGCAGATGCACGTAC
This sequence comes from Desulfobacterales bacterium GWB2_56_26, assembly GCA_001799365.1. Lineage (GTDB taxonomy): Bacteria > Desulfobacterota > Desulfobulbia > Desulfobulbales > Desulfocapsaceae > Desulforhopalus_A. Next base: position 28,985 of record MGTI01000069.1, read on the forward strand.
CGCCGCTCGGGGTCACGATACGATTTGGCTGCCATTGCCTCGGCAATCCTCCTCTTCGGGTTTTTATCCTGCTCAACGGCAAGTGCGATCCATTGAGGAAGAGGCCCGCAGTACTCTTTGTAATTGTTCAGAGTGAGTGGGGCAAAGGCCACAGGGAAATTCGACGATGCCGCCACCGCGCGGGAAACATGTACACCCGACAAGTCCGAGCAGAGCAGATCGAATTGGTCCTGAGTGAATTCGAATCGGTGATTGATACTGATATCCGTGGCGTTGAGGACCAGGAACGGTACGCTTCCCTTCGGCTGAGCAAAGAGGTCGGCGAAGGTCCTTTCCGCGAAAATCGTCTTGCTGTAGTATTCGTCCGCCATATCGATCCGGCTGAAATCGGGCGATAAAAGCCGGAACCAGTTGTACGGGTTGAACATTCTCAGGATCAATCCGCCCTCGATGTTCCTGTAAAGGAAGCGTTCCGGAAAATCGCTGAAAAAATTCTCAGGGAAGAGCGCGTAATAGGACGCAGTGAAGCTCCCTCCGGATACCGACGAGATGATCTCCACATCGGACAGAAACTTCCGTTTCGAACCATCCGCCTTGGTATATTCAACCTGCCTCAGTTCCTCCATCAGCCCAAATGAGAAAGCCGCAGCCCTGGTTCCTCCACCGGAAAAGGCCAGGATGACAAAGGGCTTGTCGCTTGCAGAGGGCATGCGGACCATCCCGTATCTATATCCTGTCTCTGGAGAAATAGCCTTGATGGGAAGGTTTTCATTATAGGAAGCGCACCCTGCGCCAACTACTGCTACAACCAACAGCAGAGACTTGAGGAACGGATTCATCAGGTGCATTTGAATGAAATCTCCATAGGTGCAATAGGATCG
>MGTI01000069.1:29925-30158 GCA_001799365.1 Desulfobacterales bacterium GWB2_56_26
TGGAACCTTGGCTTACACCGTCGAGAATCACGTCCCCCTTTTCCGGGCATGAGCATGTAAAGAATTCCATGGAAAGCTTCCTTCTCTTTAAATAGCCAGTTCATCGATTTTAGGATTACCTGTCGCTAAGTGTCAAGAATAAAGATTTGACCCCATTTAGTTCTCGATCAGCCTCGAGGACGCAGCTCTCGGCTACAAAAGCCTTCTGATCATCGAACGTTGCTTCCGGTCGC
>MGTI01000070.1:0-12456 GCA_001799365.1 Desulfobacterales bacterium GWB2_56_26
TGCATGCGGAAAAACTGAGTGCTATTGGCAGTCTTTCCGCCTCCATCGCCCATGAATTCAACAACCCTCTGCAGAGTGTCATGACTGTAATCAAGGGAATTCTCAGTCACTCTCCTTTAGGTGAAAAAGAGAAAGCACTCATAGACATGGCGCTTAAGGAGTGTGGGCGGATGCGGGATCTTATCAGAAGCATGCAGGACTTTAATCGACCTAGCTCGGGCCGTTGGGCTCCAATGAATCTGAATACCACAATTGATTGCATCCTGCTGTTGGGTAAATTTCAATACGCGCGAAAGGGAATTACTGTGGTGAGAGATTATGCAGCCGATCTTCCGCAGATCAACGCGGTAGCCGACCAGGTGAAGCAGGTCCTGCTCAACCTTTTAAACAATGCCACTGATGCCTGCGAAGACGGTGGCGGTACGATCACTATCAGTACGGCCATAGATGACGGGGGCTATGTGAAGATTGCTGTACGAGATTCCGGCAAAGGAATCCCGCCCGAGATCATGCCCAGGATCTTCGAGCCTTTTTTTACTACAAAGCCAGAGTCTAAAGGTACTGGTCTCGGTCTGTCGGTGAGCCACGACATTGTGAAAAGGCATGGAGGCCGTATAGAGGTTGCGAGCGAATCCGGACGAGGAACTGTGTTCACGGTTGTTCTCCCAGTAAATCGTCATCCAGCAAACAATGGGATTTCTTCTCAATGATTGAGGAAAAGCTTGTTGGTAGGATCAGCTTTTGAGATGTCCTTTCGAAATCTCTGTAGGTTGTGGTTTTGAATTGATGCCCCGCTGGCTGTGATGTTCAGCTATAGTCTGGCAAGCTGTCCGACTTGATTTTGCCTCACTCTTTTGTTTATTCGCTATTCCCTCTATACATCCATGAAAAGGCCTTGAATGGTCTTCGCGTTTTCACGCACGATTTTTCTCTATCGGGCACGACGCGCCTGCGCGTTGCCGCGGGACCGCGCCCCGGCCTGGGCGTTGAGTTCACGGGTCGGCTGCGGCCTGCTTGTCGATTGCCAGCCGCTCCCGCTATTTTTACTCCAGCTGCCGGAAGTGTCCTTTTTATAGACATTGCCGTCCTTGCCGGCATAGACATTGCCTTGCTTATCCTTGGCCGCCGCTCCCTGCCCGTACCTCGTATCCCAGGCGGCAGCTCCGGCGCCGCTCTCTCCCCTGACGCCGGCGGCGCCCGTGCCTCTGTTGGTCTGCACGGCGGCAGCTGATCCTTGTTCGCCCGTCCGGTACCCGCCACGGGCCGCATTGCCGGTGGTGGGATTGTAGGCAGCAGCCCGCCCGGCCGAGCCGTAGGCCGTGTCGACTCTCGCGGCGCTCGCGCGGGTGCCGGTATAGGGATTGTAGGCCCGTCCGGCCGAGGCGCTGCCGGCAGGCCCGTAGGCATGGGCCCCACGCGAGTAGGTTCCGGTATTCGGATTATAGGCGACACTCCGCCCCGCCCCGGCATACGGGCCATACGCCGCATGCCCCCCCCGGTAATACCCGCCGTGATGGTAGTCGTACCGGGCACCCCACCCATAGGAATAGGGGCCGTAATAATGGTGATGATGGTCGTCATCGGCAAGAATAGCCCCGGCGACCATCCCCGCCCCGAACATCAGCACTCCGGTTGCCGCCACGTATTCACCGCTGTAACCGGCGGTCTGGGTGTAAACGACCGTCGTCGGCGAGGTGGCCTGGACGACCACGTAGGTCACGTTGTGCATGGGGTGGGCAGGCGGGATAGTGTAAATGACCGACGGCACGCTCGCGCAGAGTGCCCACGGGCCCGTGGGGGTGGAGCTGATGAACCAGACGCCTTCGTAACAGCAGTAATAGCTGCCGCCGACGAGAAAGACCGAGTTCGGCGAGTTGACGGCATACTGGACCGTCGTCGTCTCTATCACCTGAAACTTCGGCTGCCCTTCGTAGCTTACCTTCACCTGAGGTGGATCCGCCTTCGTCGTCACCGTTTTGGTCGGGATGGAGGCGAGCAGCACTGCGTCCTTCGCCTCGGTCGTGCCCGGCACGGAGGCTTTGACGAAGGCTGCCGGATCGTTATCGGGGATCTTTTTGAAATCCGCCGGCAGGTTCTTGCTCGCTGACGACCACGGGCTGCCCTTCAGGCCGGAAGCCTTGAACCACCGGCCTGCTGTCAGGAAGTAGTAATTTTTGTCGCCGGAGTGGAGAAAGAGGGGCGACTCGGTATTTACCACCCGCATGAGTTTCGTGCCGCTTATCGGAGCAAAGGTCGGCTCGCCCTGGGTGAGAATGAGTTCCGCCGGTTCGGTGCTGGTAAATACTTGCGGCGGGGCAGTAACTCGTTTACCCGGCACGTTTTTCCGTACATCAGCCCAGTTGTCATCCGCAGGGAGGGCGGAAAGAGCCTTCGGCAGCGCCCCCGCCGGGGCCCACGGGCCTTTCGCCGCATCCTCCGTCATCAGCCAGTTATCCCCGTTCAGCAGATAGTACTTGCGGCCCACGGCATCAAAGAAGATGGGCCAGTTGGTGTTGACGGCAAACATCAAGTCATTCTGGTCCTTGATTACCGGCTGCAACTGGGGTTCCCCCATGAACATCACCAGGATGGCGGGCTTGGGGCTGAAAAAGATCTTCGGCGGATCGAGGTTGAGATCGACGGCATGTTGCTGCGACTGCTTGGCGGGGTCGAGGTAGGCGAGGACCCGGTCAAGCGACACGGTCATCGGCCTGCCTTGGGGATACAACTCCTCCACCGCCTTGCCCAGCGCCTTCTCTTCCGTGTCCGAGGTATTGGGGAACCGCAAGAGGCGCGTCTTCGGCATCAGCGCCACCACCCGGTTATCCTGATCGACCACCGTTTCCGCCTCGATCTCGGCAACGCCGTATTTCTCGGTAGCGGTCTTGCCGGTTTTCACGCCAATGGCGCAGCGAAAATGGAGGATTTTGTAGTCCGTCCAGTAGTCGACCTGGGGCTGATGGATAGTCAGCTCTTTGCCATCCGCTTGAATAAGGCGGGGCCAGCCGGGATCTCCGGGCGGAGATTCCGCGGACGCTACCGAAGATGATGCCGTTACCACAAGCATCAACGCCAGCATATTGATAAATATATAATTTTTCATACCATAATTCCTGTTTATTGAGATTTGGTTTTTTCCTTCTTTATCGGCAGCAGCTTACTCTGGGCGTCGGGGTGCAGTTTCCAACCCAGGGTCTGCAGTTCCGCCTGGGCCTTTTTGCTGAAATCTCCGAGTATCCACAGCTGCATGCCGGCAGGTTTCACCTGTCCTTTCACCGGTTCGATGAGCCAGGTGGCGGCATCGGCGACCCGACTGCTCCAGAGAACGTGATCGGCCGGGAAGGCCACAACCGCACCACCTTTTGCGGTCTTGCCGTAGAGGAATCTGCCGAACGGCGCCACGCTCTGCAGCGGCTCGACATTGGTATGGTAGCCGGCGAGCATCGTCGTCATCTTGGTGATGGCATCGGCCATCTCATGGGTGTGGGCCTGGAGAGAGATCTTGACGAACAGCGATCTGTTGGCCACTCCCTTCATTTCTTCCATGGACTGGACCATTATCGTGAACAGGGCCGGCGAAAACGACGGGTTGTTGAGATAGAGCTGCACCGTATCGGGATCGATTTTCATCGCCTCGAGCTTGTTCTTGTTTCGCACCCACAGCTCGGAGGCCGGGGTATTGTTGATGACTTCGTTGAGGAGGCGTGCCGTGCCCGAGGTGGTCAGGAGAAGGCCACCGGCTCCCGGCACGGCGGACTGGGCGGCCGCCAGGCCGATTCCACCGAGATAATCCGCCCAGGCCAGCCGTTCCAGCTCCTCCTGCAATACCGGATTCAACGAATAGACACTGACTCCGTACTTGGTGGCTATCTCGCCCTTCGATTTGGATTTGCCGATAATCTGTTCTACTCTGGAATCTTCGGCCTCGGTGGTCTGCCTCTTGCCGACCACCTGCGATGCCCGGCTGAAGAGACTGCTGACGCCGGCGGCAGCGCCTTCCAGCGTCTTTTGCGGGTCCGTAATCAGGTTTCCCACCGCATCGATCGTGTTCTTGCCGGACTGCACTACCGATTCCGCGGCGGTGTTTTTGGTCTCGACCCTTTTCATGGCCGCAATAGCCTGGATCTCATGCAGCAGCTGCTTAAGGCCCAGGGTGGAATCGGCCGTGAACTCGCCAAATTTGGAGCGTACCGTGTAGTGGTTGAGCAGGCCGTCGTTCATCACCGCTTCATCGACCGTGTAGAGGTCGCTCTTCAGCAACTCGGGGCCGATCAGCGACGAGGCCTTCAGTGTCGTTTTTCCTTCAAAACTGTTCGGCGGCTGCGCCGCGAGCGGCTGACTGCTCAAGATGACCCAGCCTGCGATGAGCAAAATTGAGGAGAATAAAATGTTCCATTTCCGTTTCGGATTTTTATTTTGTTTCATAAGTGTTTGACCTCATTTTTACTGGTTCAAAGCCTGTTGCCGCCGGTTTCCAAAGTCTGCACCGAAGCTGCCTCCCAGAGCCAGGTGGAGGTTGACGCGCTGACTCAGCTGTTCGCTCTGCACGCGCAAGAGATTCAGGCGGGCGGCGTGGAGGTCGAGCAGCTGCTGCTGAACCCCTCGCATATCCACCGTACCGGTCCGATAGCCTGTCTGCACCAGTTCGAAAGCCCGCTGCTGGTCGACGACGTTGCGCTGCAGGAGCCGTTGGCGCCTGGCCAGATTTTCTATCGCCGCCAGAACATTCTCGACGTCGCCGAGCGCCCGCAGGGCCTTGGCGGCATACTCGGCGACAGCCTCTTTTTGTTCGAGAGTGCGGATTTCCACCTGGGTCTGCAGCGCCCCTCCCTGATAGACCGGGGCCAGAAGCCGGGCCCCTGCGCCGCTGACCGGGTTTTTCCAATCGTCTTTCAATTGGATGGCTTCGCTGGTGAAGGCGGCAACGCTGGCATTGAGGGTGATTTTGGGCAGACGGGCGGCTTTTGCCTCGCCGATCCTGTTGAAGGCCGCCGCCACCCGGCGCTCGGCGGCGATCAGGTCGGGACGGCGCTCAATCAGTTCCAGCGGGATGCCGACAGGCAGGGGGCCCGGCAATTTTGTCAACTGCCGCCTGACCTTCAGCTCGGCGGTCGGATACCGGCCGATCAACAATTCCAGAGCCCGAATCGCCTGTTCGTGAGCAAGATCGACCTGCGCGGCGCTATCCCGGAGGGTGCCGAGGCTGGCTTGAGCCAGGGCAACATCTTCCTGCCCGGTGACCCCGACCTCATATCGCTTCTCGGTCAGGGCAAGCAGCAGCTCGGCCGACCGCACCATTTCTTCGGCAATCTGCTGCTGCAACAAGGTTTCGGTCGCCGTAAACCAGCCCTTGGCCGTGGAGGCGGCGATGGACTGGCAGGCGAATTCGAAGTCGGCCATGGTAGATACATAGGATTCTTGCGCACCATTGCGGCCATAACGGAGGCGGCCCCACAGGTCCAACTCCCAGGAGGCGACAGCGGCGATGCCCTGCAGGGCTGAAGTCGCATCTCCGCCGCCGGATTTGGTCCCGCCTGTGCCGAGAATATTGAGGGCCGGAAGAAGTGTTGCCTTGGCGAGGTTGACGTATTCGGCCGCCTGTTCGACCTTTACCGCACTTATCCTGAGGTCCGGACTCCGGGTAACCGCCTCGGCCACCAGGATGGCGAGTCTATCGTCCTCAAAAGAGGCCAGCCAGTTATCGGCAACAGGTCCCGGCCATCCGCCCGCTCGCCATTCGGCCGGCAGCTCGATACCCGCCAGGGCCTGCTGCCGGAGTTCCTCCCGCGAGGGAGGTGATTTGACCGCACAGCCCGCCGAGGTCAACAGCAACGCCATACCCCACAACAGGAGCCGGAATCGGCGCACCCGCCAGGGTTTTCCCGTAGCCAAAAGTGTGCCGGTCGAAAATCTCTCTCGCAACATATCCGCCTCTTTAGTGCAGTTTCAGGATCAGCCAATCGAGCTTGGCACTGACACGCAGGAATACCTTGCGGAGAATATGGATCATCTCACCGCTGTCGGTATAGACCGCCCCCGCCCCGCGAGCGCCGGCCGCAAGAAATATATCCCGATCCTTTTCGTCCACCAGGAGACGCACGGCCAGGCTGTTCGGCGGAACGGGCGCCACGCCGGCCACCGTACTCATCCCGCCGATGGGCAGCTGCCCCTGGGCCGTGGCCCACATGATCGAATCCACCCGGCACTTGACGATGCGCCCGGGATGCATCCGGAAGGAGATTTCCGCCTCCTGGTCGGGTTTAACTTTGCGCACCTCGTTCTGGTTGAAGATGGCCAGAATCCACTGCTCGTTCTCGACAAAATTCATGGCGGGAACCATCGGCAGGGGGACGGCCATTGCCCCCGGACGCAGCGCCAGCGACACGACGGTGCCGTCGGCCGGCGCGTGATAGACGGTCTGGTCAAGCTTCCACTGCGAATCGGCAAGCTGGGCCTCGGCCCGGGCAATCTGGGCTTTTATATTGGCAATCGTATCCTGCTCGCCTTCCGGCGTCTTGGCGGCGAGGATCTCGCTGATCTGCGATTCATTTGCCTTGGCGGACGCCAGTTCGGCGGTCAGGTTGGCGATGTCGGCCGTGTTCTGCTCGTAATCGAACTTGTTGCCGGCGCCCGTCTCGGCCAGGTTCTTGAACTGTCCGCCGCGCAATCGCGCAAGTTTCATTTTGGCCTCGATCGCCTCCCTTTTGCCGGCGGCAGCTTTTAACTCCTCTCGCTGGGCGCGGATATTGGCCTCGGCGGTGATAAGCTGGACCTTCAACTGTTCCAATTGGGCCTGAGAGACCTTCACTTCGTTCTGATAGGGAACAGGATCAATCTTGAACAACACCTCGCCCTTTTTTATCGGCCGGTTGGGCTCGACGGGCACCTCGGTAACCAGCCCGTTCACCCGCGGATTGATGGCGACGACATAATTGATGACGCGGACATCGTGGGATGAAGGGGCATAAATGTTCAAGAGAAGAATCAGGGAGGCTATGCCGATGACGGGAATAGTGATGACGATGACCTGGGTGGTGATATTCCAGGGCAGCCACTTGAACTTGATGAAGATCAGCCAGACGAAAAACGAATAAATGCCAAGGAGTAGGATTTCCATATCAGCCCCGTCCTCCTTCTGCTGTCGCAGGATTTACCGCCAGTTTCGCTTCCAGTTCGCTCACTCGCTCCCGCAGCCGCTGCAGTTCGCGGGCGTCGGCCACCTCGGCCACGGCGGGTTCGGTTGTCTCGCCGTGGCCGTGTTCCACCGTGTCGGTGCCATAAGCCAATTTGTACAGGACCGGTTTGGTATAGGCCCACAGCCAGGCAAGCGGCCAAAGCAGACCGCCGAAAAACAGGGATAGCAGGCAAAGCGTCTGGATGGCCTTGGCCTGGGGATGATTTCTCTTCTCGGCGATCTTTTCCGGCAGGATGTGCACCAGCCAGAACACGGTGATGGCCACTATCGGCACAATGGCAAGGACAACCCAGGCAAGGACATCGGCAACCTTGTCGAGGGTTTCGCCTTTGAAGATCGAGGCATGGGCAGGCATGGCTTGAAAGAGAAGCCATACAAGGAACAGTCCTGGACAGGCCTTCGGACGGAACCGACTGCGCCAAAATGTTTGGCTTCGATGAACCGGTTGAATGATCTTGTCCATAGTATGATGACGATCCTCCACGGTAATTTTGACTAAGCCAGGTTTTTCTCTACCTTGCGTTCGCCCCTGCAACCAGAAAGTTACCTTATCGGCAGGATTAATTGCAATATCTTTATGCTAGGCTTTCTGCTCTATTAATGCCATTTTCTTTAGTATTTACAAATTATTACCAGCAATCAAAACCAATCAGTATTTCTCGTGGATAAACTTGAACGGATAGTTCTTTTCCCGATATTTACCGCCGACCTTACGCTTGGGCAGTTTCACCTTTTCGGTATCCAGCTCCCGATATTCGATCGAACCGAGCAGATGGCTGATGATGTTCAGGCGCGCCCGCTTCTTGTCGTTCGAATCGGCAACGTGCCACGACGCCCAGGGGACATCGGTCTTGGCGAACATCTCGTCCCGGGCCCGCGTATAGTCATCCCACCGGTCATAGGACTTCAGGTCCATCGGCGAGAGTTTCCAGATCTTGCGGGGGTCGTCGATCCGGGCGGTAAGCCGTCTGGTTTGTTCCTCCGGACTGACCTCGAGCCAATACTTCAAGAGGATGATGCCCGACTCGACCATGATCTTCTCAAAGGCCGGAACGACCTCGAGAAACCGTTGCGACTGCTCCTCGGTGCAGAAGCCCATCACCCGTTCGACTCCGGCCCGGTTGTACCAGCTCCGGTCGAAGATCACCACCTCGCCTGCCGCAGGCAGATGGGGCATATACCGCTGGGCGTACATCTGCGACTTTTCCCGCTCGGTCGGGGCAGGCAGGGCGACGACCCGAAAAATCCTCGGGCTCACCCGTTCGGTGATGGCCTTGATCACCCCTCCCTTGCCGGCGCCGTCCCGACCCTCGAAAACCACGCAGATTTTCTGCCCTTCATGGACAACCCACTGCTGCAGCTTGACCAACTCCCCGTGCAGTTTGGCAAGTTCGCTCAGGTAGTCCTTGTTGCTCAGCTTCGCCTTGGCTTCGGCGTTATTTTTGTTTATTTCCTTATTTTTCTTTTTGTTTTTACCCATAGTCCCTCCCTGCCGGAAAGATTGCCTGCTTTCCCTGAAAATGCCGAAGTCCAATCACCCTCAAGCCGGTGCTTAGCCGATACCAAGTCACCGTCTATTTGCGCCCGCTCCTTCTCCCAGTTTCTGGAATCGTTCGATCGCCGACCTTGCGTTGAACAACAGGCGCCCCTTCCCCAGCCGCTCGGCTAGTCCCGACTGCCGCACCACCTTGAGTACCCCTGGATTCAGGGCTGCTAGCCACAACGTCATGCCGCGCTCGGTGGTGCGTTTTTCACCCTCGATGAGCATCTGCAGGGCCGAATATTCGAGATCCGGCACCCGGCTCATATCCAGCACAACCACCCGGGGTCGATACTGGTCCACCAGCGCATTGATTTTATCGGCTATATTCTGGGCATTGACGAAATAGATGCGTCCCTCCGGCCGGAGGATCAGCAAACCTTCGAAAGTTTCGTCGTCGGGATTGGCCGGCGACAGCGGGCGCAGCACATCCGCGCCCCGCTTGCGGCCGATGACATAGACCGGCGGGCTGGCGGTCTGGCTCGCGAGGCCGATGAGCGACACGACGATCGCCACCACTATTCCCTTCAGTGTGCCGAAAACCAGCACACCGAGACAGGCCACCATGGCCCAGAAAAACTCCATCCGACGGATCTTGAGGATGGAGCGAATCTCGGCCGGCTGGATCAGCCCCGCTGAGTAAACGATGACCACGGCCGCAAGCGTCGCATAGGGCAGAAGGCCCAAAAGGGGCGCGAGAAGCAGCATGGTCGCGGCGGCGGCCCCGGCGGTGACCAGCGACGCCTTCTGGGATCGCCCGCCCGCGGCCCGCACGACCGCGGTTTGCGAGGTGCCGCCGCCCGCCGGCATGGCCCCGAACAGGGCCCCGCCCAGGTTGGCCGCGCCGGTGGCGATCAATTCCCGGTTGGCATTGATCAGCGGGTCGGAGCGATCGGCAAAGGCCCGGCCGGCCGCAATCGACTCGGTGAAACTCATCAGGGCGATACCGAAGGCACCGGGCAGCAGTTGGCTGATAAGCGCCAAATCGGGCAGGGTCAGGGAAGGCAACCCCTGCGGAATCAGGCCCACCGTCGCCACGCCCCGGTCGGGCAGACCGAAAAACCACGAGGCGGCGATGCTTGCCCCCACCGCCACCAGCGGCGCCGGCGAATGGGGCCGAAGCAGCTCCATGCCGATCAGCACCACAAAGGTCGCCCCCGCCACCGCCAGGGTGAGGAGCGAGGTCTCTGGAATGTGCGTCGCCAGGGAGAAGGCGTCGCGAAAAAAGCCCTGCTTGGCCAGATGGACCCCGAGAAGTTTCGGCGCCTGATCGAATACGATCACCAGGCCGATTCCCGCCTTGAAACCGGTGAGCACGGGCGTGGAGATGAAGTTCGCGACAAAACCCAGCCGCAGCACGGCGGCCAGCAGCAGGATCGCACCCACCAGGGCGGTCAGCGTCACCGCGGCAGTGATAAGTTGGGCAGGATCGCCATCCGGCACCGCGAGGCCGAGCTGCGTCCCGGCCAGGATCGCCAGCGTGGTGGTGGTGCTGACGCTCAGCACCCGGGACGAACCGAGGAAGGCGTAGGTCGCCATCGGGATAAAGGCGGTATAGAGACCCACCGCGACCGGCAGACCGGCAACTGTCGCGTAAGCCATCGCTTTGGGCAGAACGACCGCGGCGGCGGTCAGCCCCGCGATCAGATCGAATCGCAGGTTTATAGCAGATAGCGCCGCTGGGTTTCCGGTTGTCCGAGCCGGCCCCGGTCGTCCCCCGCTCATACGTTCATTCCCTGGAAGGTCGGGGAATGATTGGTGGAAGCCTGCGTCATCGACTCCACTTCTCTCGGCATGGACAGTATCGAATGCTGCCTCTTGAAGAGATCGATCCGTCTCTCTATGACATCCAGTCCTGAGAGCCTGAAGGCGGCCATGGCCTTTTTATAGGTATCGCGATTCTCGATAAGAGAACATATTTTCTCTCTTAAAATGCGTGGATTCACCTCATTCCATGGGATGAAATCAAGCAGATTCAACTTGTTGAGGCATGTTGCCCTGATGAATTGTTCGAGACGCGGATGCTCTCGCGGAATGATGAGGGCAGGCGTGCCATGGGTAAGAATTTCACAGATGGTATTGTAGCCTCCCATGGAAATAACCACATCGGCGGCAGTCATCAGCTGTTCCATATGGGGGTGGAAGGCGACCGATTTTATCCCGTGGCATGTCGCCCTTTTCCTGGCCTCCTCCCGCTTGTCTTTCGGCATAAAAGGTCCGGTGACGATCATCGACTTGAATGGCAGGGTAGCAGGAAAGTACTGATGCATTTCGATGAAATGGTCGATCAATTCGCCGCCATCCCCACCGCCTCCGGTTGTCACCAGAACGAAGATATCGTCATCCATGATTCGGTATTGCTGACGAATCTTCCTTCTCTTCTCGGGCGGCACATGTGCCCTGGGAATGTAGCCTGTAAAAACAACCTTATCGTGAATGTCCACCGGCAATCGGTATTCCTCGACCGGATCGTAGATGTTCCGCTCGCCGTACACCCAGATCTCGTCATAGAGCTCGGCGAGAGATCGATAGACCGATTTTTCCTGCCAGTCCTTGCAGATGACCTCGGCATCATCGAGAATGTCGCGCAAACCGAGGATCGATTTCGTCCGCGGGCTGTTTTCTTTGAGCCACTCAAGCGTCGGCAACACCTCCCGCTTCAGCCCATGCGGTTCCTTGTCGACGATGAAGAGGTTGGGCCGGAAGGTCTGGGTGGTGGCCAGGATTATATTGGTCCGGATGCTGAGGGCCTGATCCTGGTCGATGCGGATCGACAGGGATTGATAGTCGCCGTTGGTTTTCTTGATCATCCCGGGAATGCGGACGAAATCGACCTGCTCCTGGAATGGAAAGCGACCGGCGATCGGCGAGCCGGTAAGGATGAGAACATTGGTGTTGTAATCGCAGAGATGGTTGGCGATGGCCATCGACCGCCGGATATGCCCCAACCCGTACGTGTCATGGGAGTACATGAGAATGTTGCAGACAGGGGGCCAGCTTTCCATTTCATTCTCCCGTGTAGATTTTCAAAAAGCCGTTCCACCTCTATTAATTGTCAGAGCAAATAACATGCCCGCGGCCGTCTGCTGAGAGGCCAAACGACCTTCCTGCAACGCAATGATTTACAGAAATAAATTATATATTGTGCCGAGCCGTCGGATATGCACCCGCAGAATATTGAGGATCCGCCACGTATGGCGGGGGAAGGTATCCCACTTACAAGGGACGAAGAATGCCCAATTTCTTGATGCGAAAGCGCAGGGTGCTGGGATGCAGATCAAGGATCGAAGCGGCGCCGCCGTGCCCTTCGATTTTCCATTCGGTCATACGCAGGACATGCAGGATATGATTGCGTTCGATGGAGGCCAGGTCTTGTCTTTCGGAGTCCTGCATTGCCGGGACTGCGACTGCTGGCGGCCCCAGGTGATCGAGCAGGGTAAAAACAGTTCCCGGGCTGACAATGACACACCGCTCGACCAGATGCTCCAGTTCCCTCACATTGCCGGGCCACTGGTAATGCAGCAGTTTATCGATGGTATTTTTGGAAATCGTGTCAATCCGCTTTCCCATTTTGCGGCTGTATTTTGCGATGAAATGTTTGGTGAGCGGGGCAATGTCCTCGGTTCGCTGCCTGAGCGGCGGAATAGTAATGGGAAAGACGTTCAGCCGGTAGAAAAGATCCTGCCGGAAACGGCCGGCGGCGACTTCCTCGCTGAGGTCA
>MGTI01000070.1:12470-18399 GCA_001799365.1 Desulfobacterales bacterium GWB2_56_26
GACGCGCAGCAGTTTGGCCTGCAGGTCGAGCGGCATTTCCCCAATCTCGTCAAGAAAGATCGTGCTGCGGTCGGCAACCTCAAAACGGCCGGCCTGCCTGGCATGGGCGCCGGTAAAAGCCCCTTTCTCCCTGCCGAAGAGTTCGCTTTCGATGAGGCCCGCCGGCAAGGCCGCGCAGTTCACCGTGACAAGCGGGCGATCCCTGCGGCCGCTCATCTTATGGATGGTATTGGCTATCACCCCCTTGCCGGTTCCGGTTTCACCGAGGATGAGCACAGTGGCATCCGTCGCGGCCACTTGCCTGCCGGCCAGCAGCACCTTTTCAAATGCGTCGCTGTCCCCGACGATCTGCTCAAGCCCATGTTCTTTCTGAAGTTCTTCGCGAAGATACAGATTCTCGCCTTCAAGCTGCTGTCTGAGCGCTTCAACCTCGGACAATCTTTCCTTAAGATCGCCTTCCAGGCGCTTCTGTTCGCTGATATCGATCGATACACCGAGCAGCCTGTTCACCTTGCCGCCCGCCCTGCGATATGGTCTTCCTCGGGAAGCAACCCATCTCAGGCGGTCGGCGCCGATCCGGATACGAAACTCGACATCAATCGATTTCTCCAAAAGAGAGGCATCGTCTATCGCCTGGCGAAAATCGGGAAGGTCGTCCGGATGGATGGAGCCTTCGAACATTGCCATGTCGATCACTTCATCCGGACTGAAGCCGAAAATCGCCCGGGCCTTTTCGGTTGCCCAAAATGTCAGCGTACCGCAGTCATATTCCCAGATGCCGGCACCGGCGGAATGCAGGGCAAGGCTCAGTCGCATCTCGCTTTCCCGCAGAAGTTGATCGTGTTGCTTTCGAGCCAGGGCATTGCAGAAAATCTGGGCGACAAGTTCAAGTCTCTTCATGCTCTCGGAGCTCTGGCCGCGTTCCTTATCTTTGTATAATCTGCCGAAACTCAACACGCCCATCGCCGGCTTGCCGCCGGCCTTCAAGGGAATGACAACCGAAGATCTGATGCCGTACCGACGTCGCGTGTCGCGGTCCTGAAAGGCTTCTTCCGTCAATTCTTCGGTGTCGATAGTAAATGCCAGACCTTTCAAAATTTTTTGATATGTCCAGGGGAATGCCTGTTCGGCATCCATCTGCACAGGGGGCGTTGGACCATCCGGGGGACTGTGCATATGGGTGAGCGTCAACAGCCGCGGATTATCGGCCGACCACTGCCATAACGTCGACGTATCGAAGCCGAGACATTCGCAGATTCGCCGCTGGGCACTCTCAATGGAGTTGTCAATCATCTCGATCGGCAGGTCGATGAACTGGGCGGAGATATCCGACAGCAGCGTCTCGAAGGCCAGCCGCTTTTGCAAGTCCTGATCCGAGAAATCACATGTGTCCAGGAGCATTCTGCTCCCCCTATTAAATGACATGGAACCCATTTTGCAGTACCCATTGCCGATCCCGCCCGAGAATCACATCCTTTCCCTTAACACTTGGCGGAACCTCAATATCCTGCGGTAGCAAATCTTGGTATTGCGCATTTTATTAGCTAGGATAATAAAAATGTCATAAAAAATAAACAGCTTATTTTTTCGGAGCGTTTATTCAAATCTGGACTCGTATTTGCTTTCGGGTTTTGAGGTATCAAACGCGTACAGCTTATCTTCAGGGGATCATCCAGAGGGAGCCGGAAAAACAGATGATACCCGTATAATAGACCCAAGCGGGGGCTACGTTGGACACACTTTCGACCTTGCTCGGCATCGGACAAAGCCTGTGGCTGGAAGATACCACCCGCGAACAACTGCAGAGCGGGTTGCTTGTCCAGCACATTCAGGAAGGCTCGATAACAGGTGCCGCCATTACCCCACTCGCCTGCAGCCGCGTCCTGCGGCGCACTGGGGTTTATGACGGGGCGATTCGGAAAAAACTTGCGGCGGGGCTGTTTGGGGAACCCCTGGCAATGAAACTCCTCCTGGAGGATGCCCGCCATGCCGCCGATCTTCTGCGACCGATTTATGAACGTACCGACGGAGTCGACGGTTGGGTCGCCCTAGCGCTCTTTACCCCACCGGCGAGCGACACCACCGCAGCCGTCGCCGCAATTGCAACAGCTTACGCGAAAGCCAGACGACCGAATATTCTTCTCACCCTTCCCGGCCTGCCGGAGTGGCTGCCGGCCATAGAGGAGGTGATATATTCGGGAGTGCCGGTGAATATTGCCTTCCTTCTCTCACGCGAGCAGTTTTTGAGCGCCGCCCGGACCTGCCTGCGGGCAATCGAGCGTCGTACCGCTGCGGGTCTGAAACCCGCGGTTACCTCCTTCGCCTCAATATCCATCGGTCGTCTTGCTGCCGCACTCTCCGCCGAATTGACAGGCGAAGCGTCCTTCGAGAGTGCAACAGCCATGGCCAGAAGGATCTATAAGACGTCGCGCGACCTGCACAATTCACCGGAATGGGAGCGCGCCTACAATTCCGGTGCCCGGCCTCTTCGCCTGGTCTGGACGATGGAG
Organism: Desulfobacterales bacterium GWB2_56_26; assembly: GCA_001799365.1. Lineage (GTDB taxonomy): Bacteria > Desulfobacterota > Desulfobulbia > Desulfobulbales > Desulfocapsaceae > Desulforhopalus_A. The sequence continues at coordinate 14,981 of MGTI01000070.1, forward strand.
ACGGCCGACGAGGGACAACGGCTGAGCGATTCTCTCATTAAAAACCTGATGGCGCCGCTTACCGTGGCAGCCATACCGGAAACAGCCCTGAAAGCAATTACCGGGGACGTCTTTTTGGGAACATCGTTGCCGGCGGACGGCGGCGACTGCGAGAAAGTACTTGCCGGGCACCCGCACCAGGGCATTGACCTCAACACATGTGCCGTCAAACTCCAGAATACCGAAGCGGCGGCACTGACCAGTTCGTGGATTGAGATGCTTGATGCTGTTGCCTGCAAAAGTGCGTTTGTTACAAACCCCGATGAACGGGATAAGTACCTTCACGAAATTCCTTTCATAAACAACAAAAAAGGAATTTCTAAGGTACTAAACGTTAAACGAAGTCCTGCAACCGATTGATGCATAACAAAACAATCAAAAAGGGAGACGAATATGCGGAACTCTACCTGGATGCTGATGATCGTGTTGGCCATAATGAATTTGTGGGGATGCGCCGAACCCAAGAAGGAACTGAATATCCAAAGGTCTGAGACGGTAACGTTATCAGCGACAGTCGAAGAGGTAGACCTGGAGACCCGGATGGTCACCCTAAGGCCTCCTGCGGGCAAACCCTTCAGGGTCCACGCCGGCAAGGAGGTGGTGAATCTGCCTCAGGTCAAAGCGGGCGATGAGGTGGTGGCGGTATATTCGGAAGCCCTGGCCGTGAGGATGGCGAAACCTGGAGAGGACCGTGCAGACATAAGCCAGGAAACGGGCCGGGCGAAACCGGGCAGCAAGCCCGGAGGATACGAAGTTATCGAAACAACCGTTACGGCGAAAATCGAGGATATCAACAAATCCCGCCAGACAGCCAGTCTCAGGATGCCGGATGGCGATGTACTAACCGTCAAGGTCAAGGACCCCGCCAATCTTGAGAAGGTCAGGATAGGTGACACCATTGTCATCACCTACAGGGAAGCCTTGGCGGTTTCCCTCCAAAAAGCGAAGAAATAAGTACGGACGCTCCATGAATATCCATTGAGGACAGCCGGTTTTCTCCAGGGAAAACCGGCAAACATTGAGGAAATCGGCCGATGAACCTACCAGAGACGCCCGATCAGGCACTGGAGAAACGCTGGTCCGCCCGCCTGCTCGATGTTTTCATCCGTGCGGGGCTGGTGCTGGCCATGACCATGCTCTGTTACAAGATTTTCTCCCCATTTTTACCCTTGATGCTGTGGGCTCTTATCCTGGCGGTAACGCTGTATCCGATCCATCGGCAGATCGCCAGGAGGCTGGGGGGGAAAGAGGGACTTGCGGCAACCCTGCTGGTGCTGGTCGGTATTGTGCTGATCGTGGCGCCGACCTCGGTGCTGCTCAGCTCGCTGGGCGATTCGACCTATGACTTGGTCAACCACGTGAGGGATAACACCCTGCGGATACCCGAACCCTCCCCGAGGGTGGCCGACTGGCCGATCGTCGGCAACAAAGTTCATCGGCTCTGGTCGGAGATGCACTCGGATCTGCCTGTGGTGGTTCAGAGCATGCAGCCGAAGATCGGTCATCTGGCGAGACAATCCCTCGACATCGTTGCCGGCACGGGAAGCAAGGTTCTGCAGTTTCTTTTCTCCTTCATCCTCGCCGGAGTCATCATGGCCTTCGGCGAGTCGGGAACCAAGGCCGCCCAGGCGATCTTCGAGCGCATCATCGGCATCGACCGCGGGAAAGGTTTTGCCCATCTCTCGACCGCCACCATTCGAACGGTGGCCGCCGGCGTCCTCGGTATAGCCGCCGTCCAGGCGCTCCTCATCGGTTCCGCCTTGCTTCTGGCCGGCATCCCGTTTGCGGGGATACTGTCGCTGGTCGCGCTGGTGTTTGGCATCGCCCAGCTGCCCGCTTTGCTGGTCACCCTGCCCGTGATCGGCTATATCTGGTACAGCGGGGACTACGGCACCGGCGCCGCAGTCGGCTATACTGTCCTGCTGCTCGTCTGCGGCACTGTCGATAACGTGCTGAAACCGCTCCTGCTGGGACGCGGCGTCGAGGCACCGATGCCGGTGATCCTTTTAGGCGCGCTGGGAGGCATGGCGACGACAGGCATCCTTGGCATGTTTATCGGCGCCACTTTGCTGGCCCTCGGCTATCAGATCTTCATGTGGTGGGTGGCGAACAATCCCGACGCGCGGGCTGGACAAGATCCACCTCCCGCTGCCTGAGTCGCCTGAGCCGTCGAGAGGATTTTTACCTATATGAAACATCAATGAGATACGCTAATATTGCGGACTATCGAAGGGTGCTTTTCCGCTTTCATCCGAGCGTTCCGGTGGCGTGGCCGCAGCCGGTGCCGAAACCGTTTCAGTAGGAGCCTGCCAGGCGGTGTCGATCCCGACGTGTTTCAAAAGAATCCTCCGAACCTCCTCGATGGTGAAAGGATGCCCCTGACAGGAGTGTTCGGAGCGGACGATGAATTCGGATTCCACCCCGTCGATATGGGCGCTGGCGTATTCAACCACCCCGTCATTCCCCGTGGTTATGTCCATTCCCGGCTTGACGGCGATAATGGAATGGGCAGTCACGCCGGGCTCAACGGGAAGAGTCGCCAGCGCCCCGAGCAGGGGGTTCTCCGCGGACATCCCGTCGATGCTGGTAGGGATTCTTCCCTTCACCGAATCCGGCAGCTTGAGCTGGGTGCCCAGCGTGGTGAGGAATTCCTGACTGTTGACAACTATGTTATATGGGAGCCTTACTACTTTCCAGACAAAATTACGGATCCATTCTTTGGTCAGGAAACTACCCCGATGCGGCGTGGATATAAAAACCAGCCGCTTAACGAACGGCAGCGGCTCAAAAATGAGCAGCCGGCTGGCGAATTCCTTGATTTTCGGTTCCATATCCATTTCGTCGAGGGGCTTATCGCCGATGGCGTTCCAGAGTGTATCGCCCGGATCGACCGCGGTCATTTTGGTGAGGAGTCCCCCCTGGCTGTGGCCGATGACGACCATATTCTGCAAGGCCGGGTCTTTCTGCTGCGGGTCGAGCTGGTTGACCATTGCCGCCAGCGATTCCCGCAGTTCGGCGGCCGAAAGCATCACGAGATTGCTGCTGTTGTATTGATAGAACCAGAACTGGAATTTTTTGCGGATCTGAGGATCCGCCCGCAGGGAGTTGAGCATCTCCGCCCACCAGACCGGACTGCTCGCCGTGCCATGAACAAACACCACGGGAATCCGGCCCGGCTCATAGGGCTGGATAAGAAGGACACGCACCGGAATTTCGGCCCCTGTAAGGAAGCGCTTTTCGCCGAGTCTCCAGACCCGGGCGTCATTGAGTTTATAGGCCAAGGGAGTCGTGATGTCCGTTTCGAGCGGCACCGACCGATCATTAACCTGCACTTCAAAATCGTCCAAAGCCGAGTAAATCTCCAGATCGGCTTGCGATCT
>MGTI01000071.1:0-14063 GCA_001799365.1 Desulfobacterales bacterium GWB2_56_26
TCGGCATAAAACTTGTTGGAGTTACGGCGGAAAATGGCAAGAAATTTCTGCTGACGTTGTTATTCTTCCTGCTCCTGTGGGGAATGGGCCGGTTATTGAAAAAATTTTTCCATCGTTTCATCAAAGACTTGAAGGACGCCAGGGCGATGTTCTGGTCCAATCAAGCAATCAACATTTTTGTTTCCCTCATGTTTGTCATCGGTTTCCTGTCCGTCTGGTTTGACGACCCCGTACGGCTCACGACCGCGTTCGGGCTTGTTTCGGCGGGACTGGCATTTGCGCTCCAGAGAGTGATTACCGCCATAGCCGGCTATTTCATCATCCTCAGGGGCAAGCTCTTCAATGTGGGAGATCGAATTTCAATGGGAGGCGTACGCGGGGACGTCATCCACCTGACATTCACCAGTACGTCTGTCATGGAAATGGGACAGCCCCCCGCTGTGCAAGTGGCCGATCCGGCGATGTGGATTGAAGCTCGCCAGTATACCGGCCGCATTGTTACGATCACCAACGATAAGGTCTTCGATACTCCGGTTTACAATTATACCTGGGAGTTTCCGTATCTGTGGGAAGAGATGCACATAATGGTCAAATACACTGCCGATCGTCTGCGTGCTGAACAGATTCTTCTTGAAGTCGCCACTCGCCATACCCTTCCCATCAGCCAAATGAGCAAACCGGATCTTGCCGAACTGCAGCGAAGATATCTAATAAAAACCAGCGACTCAATGCCGAAGGTATATTACAGGATAACGGACAATTGGCTGGAGCTTTCACTCCGTTTCATCGCAAAGGATCACGACATCAGGGACATCAAGGACCAGATGAGCCGAGATATCCTGGACGAATTCGATAAAGCGGGTATCGAAATAGCTTCCGCAACTCTTGATATAGTCGGTGTGCCTCGGCCCATCACTCAATGGTGACTCCTTCGACTTGCCGAGTTATGAAGCCTCACTCGCTCAATCGGAAACCCTTTCCTGTTTTTCTTTCTCGTTGCGACAGCATAGCTGATTCGCCACAAGGCGGCATTTTTCAACAACCTTTCGATCTTCTTCTTCGGACAAAACCTCGCACGCCCCTCTGGCGATCATTTCTGCGTGCCGTACAAGCGCGGCAAGATCTTCCGGGCGGGATGCGAAGTTTCCAATAACCGAGATTATTTCTAACATGCGGATGGTGACGGAAGCGCTGGAACGGCCATACTGCCGGATCTGGTTAAAAGCCGTGTCCGCAATTGTTGGAAAGGTCACGACCGAATCAATGATCCGAAGTCGGTCCTCCTCATCGCGAATATATGCCGCAGGCACGTCCCGTTGCACAAGGCGACATAATCCGGATCCGAGACGGTCCACGCTGGCGATTGCAGTGAAGGGATCGTTCAACCCTGGAGAAAGAGCCCGCACTGCGATCTCGACAAGCTGATTGACCATGAATTCAACATCCTGCCTGGGCATCCTCTCATGTCCAAGGGCAAATAACGAGTTGATCCGTCGAATCAGCTTATCATTCACCAGAGTTCCCGGCCAGACCTGAACCAGAGGCCGACCGGCGACAATATAATGTCCCGTCCTCAGCTCGATTCGAATAACCAGATCCATCTCCACAGCCAGTTCCACAAGGGCTTCTCTGTCAATGAGCTGCAGATAGCCGTCCCCGTCTGCGCAAACGGGCCGAGCCTCCCTTTTAAAAATCTCGAGAAATCCGGGATCGGGAGGCTCCGATCGGAGATGTTCCTCCTGGCCGCTTCCTGCCGGGTACAGTCTGTCGATCCCCTGAATCAGCTCGGATCCGACTCGCGCCACAACCTCGTTGGCCTGGATGGAAACGGAGACGTGATGGATGAAGTAGATCAGCACCCCGACGCTCACAACGGCCAGCAGCACGCCGAAAGCAATCGACACATGAGGAACAAAGGCATCGCCATCAACAACGCCGATGGTGCGGAGAACCAGCAGGCAATAGAGGAAGGTTGCCACAAACATTCCCAGCACTACCTGGGTGGTGGTGTCGCGCATGAAATTGCGGAGCAACCGGGGTCCAAGCTGTGAAGAGGTAAGCGACAGGGCAACCAGGGTCATTGAGAAAACCACTCCGGCGATGGTGATCATTGATCCGGTAACGGTTGCCATCAGGGCACTCGCCCCCTCGGTTCCCCCGCTCATCTTCCAGCCCCAATTGCGAAGAAGTTCCGACACCGGTCTCTCCAGTGCTATGGTCACGCCGGCCATTGCTATCGCCCCGCCTGACATAAGTACGGGGAGGAACCAGAAACTGGAGCGAATGCGATCCCAGGATTTTAAAATATGCGATTTCGATGTCGACACCCTTTCCACACACATGCTCCGGGGCTGGACTTTATCTGAGTCAACCCGGGGATCCCAATCGATCCGCCGGGGATATTACAGGTCGGCGGAACGCAACCGCAGGGCATTGCCCACCACCGATACCGAGGAAAAGCTCATTGCCGCCGCCGCAATCATCGGCGACAGCAGCACCCCGAACAGGGGGTAGAGGAGACCAGCAGCGATGGGAATGCCGAGACCATTGTAGATGAAGGCGAAGAACAGGTTCTGCCTGATATTGCTCATGGTCGCCCGCGACAGGACCCGAGCCCGGGCGATGGCCCGCAGATCGCCCTTGACGAGGGTGACGCGGGCCGATTCCATGGCCACATCAGTGCCCGTACCCATGGCGATGCCGACCTGTGCCTGGGCCAGGGCGGGGGCGTCGTTGATGCCGTCGCCGGCCATGGCCACTATCTGGCCCTGCGCCTGTAAGTTCTTGACCACCCTGGCTTTATCTTCGGGCAGAACTTCGGCCACGTACCTGCTGATACCGAGCCGATCGGCTACGGCCGCAGCCGTCTCCGCATTGTCGCCGGTCAACATGACGATCCCGACCCCCTCCTCATGCAGCCGGGATATGGCTTCCGGGGTCGTTGGCTTGATGGGATCGGCCACAGCCACGACGCCGGCAGGCGTCCCATCCACCGCCACGTACATCGCCGTCCGGGCTTCGGCCCTGAACCTCCCGGCCTGATCGACCAGCGGGGAGGGATCGATGCCGTTTTCCTCCAGCAACAGCCGGGTGCCAACCAGCACCCGTTTGCTGTCGACCGAACCGGAAACACCCCGGCCGGTGTGTGACTGAAATTCCTTTACCGCCGAAGGAGACAGACCGCGATCGCGCGCGCCGGCTGTAATCGCCGAGGCGAGTGGATGCTCGCTGACCATTTCGAGGGCGGCAGCCAGCGCCAGGACCTCTTCTTCACGAAAACCGTCCAGGGCGAAGACGTCCGTCAGGCGAGGCTTTCCCTCCGTCAGGGTGCCGGTTTTGTCCACCACCAGCGTATCGACCTTGCGCATGACTTCGATCGATTCGGCGTCCTTGAACAGGATGCCCATGGTCGCGCCCCTGGCCGTGGCCACCATGATCGACATCGGCGTGGCGAGTCCCAGGGCGCAGGGGCAGGCGATGATCAATACCGAGACCGCTGTAACCAGGGCGAAAGCCAGGCGGGGTTCCGGCCCGAAAAACGACCAGAAGACAAAGGCCGCAAGGGCGCAGAGAACCACGGCGGGCACGAAGTAGCCGGCCACGGTGTCGGCCAGCTTCTGAATGGGCGCCCGGCTCCGCTGGGCCTCCGCCACCATCCGGACGATCCGGGACAGCAGCATCTCTGCGCCGACCTTCTCCGCCTGCATGATCAGAGAACCGGTGGTATTCATGGTCGCCCCGACCAGCTTTGCCCCGGGCGACTTGGCAACCGGCACCGGCTCGCCGGTGATCATCGATTCGTCGACATTGCTGGCCCCCTCCAGGACCTCCCCGTCCACCGGGATCTTCTCGCCGGGACGGATACGCAGCCGGTCGCCCTTCATTACGTTCTCCAAGGAGACCTCCTCTTCCGAACCGTCCTCCCGCAGACGGACCGCAGTCTTCGGCGCAAGGCCCAGGAGGGAGCGGATGGCCGCCCCGGTACGGCTGCGGGCCCGCAGTTCGAGGACCTGGCCCAGAAGGACCAGGGTGACAATCACCGCTGCAGCCTCGAAGTAGACGGCGACCGACCCGTCATCCATACGGAACGCCTCGGGAAAAATCCGGGGAAAGAACACCGCGACGACGCTGTAGACATAGGCGACCGCCGTACCCAGGCCGATCAGGGTGAACATATTGAGGTTCATGGAAACCACAGACCGCCAGGCCCGGACGTAGAAGACCCAGCCGGCCCAGAGGACTACGGGGGTGGCCAGGATCAGTTCAGCCCAGTGCAGCGCCCGCGGCGAGGCCAGGCTGTCGATAAAGTTCAAACCCAAATGAGAACGCATGGCAATGAGCACAATCGGCAGGGTGAACACGGCTGCTACCCAGAAACGATTGCGCATGTAACGGTATTCCGGATTCTCTTCCTCCTCGGCCGAAACGGCTTTCGGTTCCAGCGCCATGCCGCACTTGGGGCAGCTGCCGGGACCGACCTGTTCGACTTCGGGATGCATGGGGCAGGTATAGAGGCGATGGTCACCTGTGTCCGAAACTTCCTGCTTTTCTGCCAGGTAGCTACCCGGGTTCTCGGCGAAGGCCTTCTTGCAGTGGTGACTGCAAAAGAAGAACTCCTCACCTTCATGGACATATGAGAGCCATTGATCGGGCTTGTCGGTTTTCATGCCGCAAACCGGATCGACGACATGTTTATGAGCGTGCATGCCTGTTCCTCCGTGTTGTGTCATTTCTCTCCGATAGGCTTACCTCTTTCAGATTAGAAACTTGCAAAAGACGGTCCAGGCTTGTCAGGATTGTCTGGCTCATTCCCGCCTCACCTTTAACTGCTCGGCGATTTCCCTGCTGAAAAGCCCAAGCGCCTGACTCAAGGCCTGCACCAGGCCTTCACTGTCCGAGGAACCTGTCGGCACCCGATACTCCGACCGCCGTTGCGCCAGGATCGCTGTCCCCTGCGGATCCTGTACCGACCAGATGGCCTCGAGATGTGCCACCTGGTAGCCGACGCCTTCAAAACGGACTATTTCGACAGGGATCTGGTAATCGACCGCTTGATTCCAGGGAAAATAGAATAACTTTTCAGTGGCCAGCGCGGTTGCGAGATTTTCCCTGATGGTGCGGGGGATGCTGACCTTAAGCGGCTCGGCCCAGCGGTGTCCTTCGGCGAGCTGCAGCCTGTTGGAACCTTCAAGGTTGACGATTTGCGGACGATCCAGATAATCGGGCAGGCGGACCGGACCGATTCCGATTGCTGCCTCGCCGATTGCTGCCTCGCCGATTGCTTCCCCAATTGCTTCCATAGGTGATCCCTGCCGGCCAGGATCGACGGCGGAAAGATGATAGTAGGCCGCAGGTGGCGTCCGCCCGCAGGCCGAGAGGAGCAGGAAAATCCCAAGCAGGGCAAGCGGCAGTCCATGGAGAGGGGGTACCTGGGCAAGAGTTTTCATTAATATTTCTCCCGGTAATTTTTTCCCCGGAGAAGAGCCTCCGGCTGCTGTTCGAGACTTTGGGCCAACACCCGCAGCGCACTGGCGGCACGGGAAATTTCCTGCAGCGCCGTCCTCAGCTGCTGGATGACAAGCGAATCGTTTCCCGACAACTGTTGCAGGGTCTGCGCCGCATCTGCCAGTTCCGTCCCTGCCTGGGATATGCTGGTGGAGACGCTGGAATCGGCACTGGCAAAGTGTTCCACCTGCTCGGCGGCCTTGCCGACCCTGTCCATGGCGGCTTGAACGGCGGCGATTGCCTCGGGAAGCTTGCCCAAACCCTCCTCCGCCATGGTAACAACCGGCTCCCCCAGAGAGTTGAGCCGGGCAGCCAGCGACTCCACCTGGGCAAGAATCGCCTCAAGTCGGGCAGGAATTGCGAGCGTTTCCTCGGATGAAAGGATTTTGCCGGCCGAGGCGCTGATGGCAGCCAGGTCCGCCAGGAATTTGTCGATCGGGAAATTCTCCAGCATATTCGTCAGTTCTTCCACCCTGGTCGGAATGGTCGGAATTTCCCTTGTGCGGTCATCGCTGATGTACCGTGCCTCTCTGTCCGGATAGAAGTCGAGATCGATAAACCGCTGCCCGGTGAGCAGGCTCTGGATGTTGAGCCGTGCCCGCAGACCCTGCTCCACCAATTGCCGCATGATCAGCTTATTCTTTGCGTCAACGGGGTCGCCGGTGTCGATCCGGATAATATCGAGATCGAGCTCGACGGTTACCTGCACCATGAAATTGCCGTTTTCCCGGTCGATGCGAATGGCTTTGACCGTGCCGACATTGACGCCAAGGAAGACCACCGGCGCCCCCACCTGCAGACCCTGGGCAGCTCCTTCGAAATACAGGATGTACTCTGCGCGATCGCGGAAGAGATAATTCCCGGCCAGCAGCAGAACGGTGAGGGTCGCGAGGATGACGGCGCCGAAGACAAAGGCGCCGATCAGGGTTGGGTTGGCCTGCCTGCTCATGCTTCCCCCCTGGTGAGAAATGTGCGGACCTTGGGGTCGCCCGAGTGGACCGCTTCCTTGGGGTTGCCGCTGTCGATCATGGTGCGGGTTTCGGCGTCGAGGAAAACCGAATTGTTGCATATGCCGAGGATGCTTGGCAATTCATGCGTTACCAGGACTATGGTAGTTCCCAGGCTTTCCCGCAGTTCGAGGATCAGGTTGTCGAGATGGCGGGCGTTCAAGGGGTCGAGACCGGCGGACGGCTCGTCGATCAGCAAGATATCCGGGTCGAGAGCCATGGCTCGGGCCAGACTTGCCCGTTTTTTCATGCCACCGCTCAGTTCCGCCGGGTAAAAATCACCATAACCGGCGAGCCCGACCAGGGCCAGCTTGAGGGAGACGATCTCGTCGACGAGTCCGGGCGAAAGGTCGGTATATTGATTCAGCGGCAGGGCCAGGTTTTCCGCAAGCGTCAGTGAGCTCCACAGAGCCCCGCCCTGGAACATCACTCCTAGCCTGCGTTTGATTCGTTCATGCTCCGCATGGTCGACATTCCAGAAATCCAGACCCTCGTAGAGGACGGTCCCTTGCGTCGGAGGCTGCAGACCGACCAGCGACCGCATCAGCGTCGATTTACCGCTGCCGTTGCCGCCAATGATAACGAAGATGTCGCCGGTATTGACGGTAAAGTTGAGGTCGCGCTGGATGACTTTTTCGCCATAGGCAATGGTGAGGTTCTGAATCTTTAAGGGATGCTTCGCCTTCATTTCAGATGCCCAATTGGTAAAAGAAGACAGTCAGAACCGAAGCCGAGATGGTGATCAGGAGGATCCCGGTCACCACCGCCGAGGTCGCCGCCTCCCCCACCGCCGTGGCGTTTCGACCGCACTGCATGCCCCGCAGGCAGCCGGAATAGGCGACGACGCTGCCATACACGGTACCCTTGACGAGGCCCACCATGAAATGGCTGAGATCGAGAGCGGCGACGGTCTGGTTGTAGTATTCGAAGAGGCCGATACCGAAGATGGTGGTGGAGATAAGCAGGCCCGCCAGAATGCCCACAAAACTTGCATAGAGTGTCAGCAAAGGGACCATCAGTATCAGCGCCACCATCCGGGGCAGAACAAGGAAGTCAATGGGGGAAATGCCGAGAGTCCTGAAGGCATCGATCTCTTCGTTGACCTGCATGGTGCCGAGCTTCGCCGCGAAGGCCGAGCCGGTCCGGCCGGCAATGATGACGCCGGTCATCAGGGCGCCGACTTCCCGGACCATGCCGATGGCGACCAGGTCGGCTATAAAGATCTGAGCGCCGACCATGCGCAGCTGGTCGGCGCCCAGGTAGGCGAGAATGAGGCCGACCAGAAAGCTGATCACCGAGACGATCAACAGGGCGCGGGGACCGGCCTCCTCGACCTCCCACCACAGATCGCCCCAGCGCATCCTGATTTTCCCTGTCGCGAGCCGACTAAAAGAAATGATGATCTCGCCGAGAAAGCCGAGCATTGCCGGACCATCCCGAAAAACCGCCAGCATGGCCGAGCCCATCCTGAAGAGCAGGCTTTCATCGCTCTGCCCTGTTCCCGCAAGTTTCTGTACCGGTGCGGCTTCGGCCATTGCCAGCAGCTGTCTGACCCCTTCCGGCAACCCCTCCCGCTCGACGCGTATTTTCCGTTCCTCGCAGAGCTTCAGCAGGCGGGATATGAAGGCGAGAAAGCCGCTGTCCCAGGAGGAAAGATCGGTCTTAAAGGTAAGGCGATCGATGCCGTCGGCCAACTCCGCGGCAAGCCTGTCCGGGAACGGCAGGGCCTGATCCATGCACCACCTGCCGGTAAATGCAACCTCGAGGCCATTGCCGCCGGTGCGGCTTGTCTGCAGCTGCCATCGCTCTCTGTTGTCGTCCCTGGACATTGCTGTCGGCTGCTCCGTGACGTTTCTGACTAAAGCCTGTCTTAAATATAGAGCAAATCCACATCCGGAAAGCAAGCGGAATCATCGCTTAGTCAGTCCGTCCTTTCTTGGGCCAGGCGCCGATGAAGCCCGCTTGGCATTTCGGTTGCACTCATAACTTAGCCGTATTCTGACTTCTTGTGGTCTTTACTTCTTGCTGAGCAACAGGGTCGCCGCGCCACCCCCGGCAGAACTCTTGCGGATTTCCTTTTAAGAGTTAACGTCTATCCTCACAACTAATATCAGTTCCACATCCCTTGGCCGCAATTTCTCCGGAATGTCGCATGAGAGGACGAAATGCTTCAGCTTGTTCTACTGATTTTTTCGACCAGATGGGTCTCACCTTTACCGAACCGGAACCCGGCTGCTACGGCAAGGCCGGTTCCTTCGGTTTCGAGAAGGCACACTACGAGATCTCGAAAAAGATCGGAGAGACCCAACTGCTGCCGGCGGTACGGGTGGCCGCGCTCGACACCTGGATCGTGGCCGACGGCTTTTCCTGCCGGACCAAGATCAGGGACGGCACCTACCGGAAAGCCATGCATCTGGCCGAATCGATCGAGGAGGGCCTCCGTTTGAACCACAAGGGGAACGCCGCCATTAAAAGAACGGAAACCGTCAGGACCGAGAACTCAACCGGTGATGGTCAGCACCGGGGCCAGCCTCGACCGGGCCACCGCCCAGGCTTTTGCCCGGCAGGGTGCGAGGCTCTGCCTGGTCGCCCGCGGAAAGGAACGATTGGAGGAGGCGAGGCGTGAGGCGATCCTACTCGACGGTCAGGCCATGGTGGTGGCCGGCGACGTGTCCGACCCGGAAGTGCTCGAACGGGCGAAGGAGGAAGCCGGGCGCACTTTCGGCCCCATCGACTAATAGGTCAACAACGCCGGCACCATAATCCAGGTCGGCTCGGCCTCTTTTGCCGTCCTGGCCGTGGGGCTCGGCATTGGGGCTTTGCTGCTGATGCGTACCACGGGAAAATCCGCTGAAACTCTGGGAGGGAAAATGTATGAAACCGATTGGCAAAACGATATGGGCCATAGCCGAGGGCTTCATCCCGGGCTGGAGCACAGGCACAGAGCCGCAGATGACCAGCCACGAGACCGCCTGTCTGCTGAACACCTCCGACAGGGATGCCGGGGTGGCCATTACCATCTATTTCAGCGACCGCGAGCCGGCTGGGCCCTATCTTGTCGTCGTTCCGGCGCGGCGCACGCTGCACTTACGCTTCAACAGCCTGAACGACCCTGAACCGATCCCGCGGGATACCGATTATTCATCGGTGATCGTCTCGGATGTTCCCATCGTCGTCCAGCATACCAGGCTCGATTCTCGGCAAGCGGCAAACGCACTGATCTCGACCGTCGCCTTTGCCATGGAATGAGGTTTCGGCGGAGGTCCCGGTGTTCTTAAGTTGCTCGAATTCCCAAAGGGGGCTGTATTGCAACGGTTATTATCTATCGTCTACCTGAGAATATAATCGATCCTGTCTTCCTTTGCCAGGAATCGGGCTTGTCCCGGCAGAGGCCCAGCTGGACTTTTCCGGGATTTACCCAACTGTTTCGAGTCAGGGCTCTGTGGGCTAAGTCTTATCTCCTGAGGAGAAGCTGTCACAATGAAGAGGAGGGAGCGATGGGAAAAATTATCCGAGGGCTGCTAATCATCGGCACGATTCTCCTGTTATCAACCCTGCCGGCCCATGCCTACTGGAAGCACAAGGTGGCCGTCAACGAGAGGATGGCCGAGGAGTATATCGAGAAGCTTCAGGCCGGCGCCGATCCTGAGGAGGTGGAACGTCCCACGATGCGGTTCATCAGCCATTATCAGGCAATGCAGGAGCAGGACAGGTTGATCAACGCCATGGACGAGGCGGAAGCCCTGGCCAAGGAAGGCAAGCATGAGCTGATTCCGGAAATTGAACTGAAATTCCAGAACCTCGAAAAAGACCCGGTCGTCCAGGAGTAAGGGGGGCAGCTTTTGCTCTCCGAAGCCATTACGGAGACCGTCGCAGCTGCAGCTGTGCAAAGTTCGTCCCAGCTTCAGTCGGATTTCAGGCGCTGGTCGGGGATCACGCTCTGAGGCTCCGTGCATCTTCTTCAATCCTGCTTACATATTTTCCCCAGATTCTCATTCACCTATTTTCAAGGAGGATGCCATGGCCTCAGATACCTTCCCTGCAGCCCTCCCGGCCCATTTGCAGGTATTACGGAGACATTTCATCGATCTGCGCGACGGCAGGCACGGCGACAATGCTGTTAGCCGGGAGGATAAAGAGCGCCTCTTCGCCGAGGCGGTCGGTTTTCTTGACCTCCATGCCCGACAAGCCCTTGAGGAGATCAATCAGTCATTGCTTCTGGCCACCGGCACCGTCATGGCTACCGGGGTGCTCCGCTCTGCCGACGGGGGCGTCACCGCGACCTGGACGTTGAGCTGGCCGGAGCAACTGGAGCGCCGCATTTCGCCTATCACACTGGAGGCCTTTTTCGGCAGCTCTTTCCACCACCCGCATCTGCGCGGAGCAACAGTCGGCAATTGGCCTTTGAATGTCTTTAGCAGCGATGAGGCGGAGGCCGAACTGCCTATATTGCGGGCGATTGCCAGTGCCGACCTGCATAACCTGGTTTTTCAGAGCGATTATAGGATCATCCCGGCAATAATGATCAACCGTTGAAAATCCGAATCCGAAAGGGTTGGTGACGACAAAACAGCAATGGAGGAAAAAGAGAGCGATCTCAAAGGAAAAACAGCCGTTAAACCCTCTTTTCCCTTTGCGCTCGGTCCGATTACACCTCAAGGAGGACGCCATGCCTGTAGAACTCAACCACACCATCATAAAAACACACGACAAAGAGGAATCCGCCAGGTTTCTCACCGAGATTCTCGCACTGCCCGACGCAACCCCCTTCGGCCCCTTCCAGGTGGTCAAGACGGCCAACGGCGTGAATCTCGACTTCTACGATACCGAGGGCGAAATTGGATCGCAACACTATGCCTTTTTGATCACCGAAAACGAGTTCGATGAGATATTTGCCCGCATCCGGGAACGTCGCCTGGACTATTGGGCCGATCCGTACCAAAACAGTCCGGGTGAGATCAATCACCGGGACGGCGGTCGCGGGTTGTATTTTGAAGACCCAAATGGGCATCTGCTTGAAATCCTCACCCGGCCTTATGGCAGTGGCAGTGGAGGAAGCGGGGAAAGTGGCGGAAGCGGGAGATGACCGGTCCCCGGGAAAGACCCAAGGATGCGGTTCGCAGGGAGGCGCGGGGCATCAAGAAAATGCTATCCAATCTTTGAGTTGGGGCAATGGGG
Source organism: Desulfobacterales bacterium GWB2_56_26 (assembly GCA_001799365.1). Lineage (GTDB taxonomy): Bacteria > Desulfobacterota > Desulfobulbia > Desulfobulbales > Desulfocapsaceae > Desulforhopalus_A. Next base: position 11,691 of record MGTI01000071.1, read on the forward strand.
TGGTCTAAAAAAAATTCGTGCGAGGAGGATCCTATGCATCTTTCGAACATTACTGACGGGCGTGGCCGCCGGTCCCGACCATTTAGGATTTTGAAAAAAAGACAAAATCAGGTGTGAAATCTCTTCATGTCGGTCACAGGAGGGATTTTATGTTATCTCCAGACGATTATGAATAAGATAAAAGAATCTGTAGCGCCAATTTCTTCCACTTATCGCGCGTAAATATCGAAGGTGGCTGTTTCGATTATGTTGCCCCGCACGATCTTCACCCGCACGTACCAGGGACCGGCAACGGCAAGAGTCATCGGCGCCTTATACAGATCGTAAATGGGCGCCGCAGTGTTCTCATAATCAATGGCCGGTTTGCCGGGCATGGCCGCCATGCCGAATTCGAGCCGGACATGCGCATCGGTTACGGCTTTGCCGTTCTCGTCTTTTACGGCAATGGTGACCATGTTATGACCCACTGCCGGCGGATTGTTGTTGATTGTCATTACGACGCCGTACTCTCCAGCCTGGCCGGTCGCCTGATAATCGGCAACCGCAATACCTGTAATCATTCCAATGATAACCAGAATTGTTAATACACTCTTTCTGTAATTCATCTCTATCCTCCATGGAAACCGAAAAAGGGGTACTGTTGGTTCCACCTTGTAGGGGGAAATTGACTTTTCCTAAGATATTCTTTCTGTTATTAAAAACGAAAAGAATCGACAAAGCATAAAAATATCCGATATTCTGTAACACTAATACATCGGCGGGGAAAAGCACAAATCTGGAATTTCAACTCTTCGAATTTGTAAAACAATCCTGATAACAAGATATTTCACTGGGTCAACACCATGATCGGCAATGTTAACAAAGCAATTCATGGCACTTATCATTCTGTGAGTTCCAGGCATCTTCCTCGTTATCTGGCTGAATCTTCTTTTCATTCAATAACGGGTTTGCATGGCAGCCATGGTTACCTCTCTTATTCGGTACGCAGCGGTTACAACTCCCATTCCCCAACGGTAATTTAAAGCTTACTGAGGAATAGGGATAATCAGATTATGAACTAAGCCACCGGAAACAAATCGTTCCAATGTTGATGTCTGCGACGCGACTTTACCAACCATGACGAAAGACGAATCAGTCACCCAGCCCTTCGATTCGATCAATGACAGCCAATTTATGGGTATCGAGCAGATGGGTGTAAATGGATGAGACCACGGTCCAGGTGCTTGAAGAACCTGGTCGTTCTCCCTCAACCAAATCTTATATGTGGGTTTGCCGCGGCGGTATTCCGGATAAACCGGCATTGCACTACCATTATACTCCGTCCCGGTCGAGCCAGGTGGCCGCAGCTTTGCTTGCCGATCACAAGGGAGTTGTGCAGACGGATGGGTATGCCGGTTATGACTTCCTCGCTGTGAAAAAGGATATTTTTCATGCCGGCTGCTGGGCGCATGCCCGCCGTAAATTCGCTGAGGCGGTCAAGGGCGCTGGAAAAGAGAAAAAGCCCGGCAGTGTCGATGTCGCTCTCGGATATATCCGGCGAATCTACGAAATAGAAACAGAGGGAAAGAGGCTGGGCTACAGCGCGGTACAATTTGTAGAATTGCGGCAGCGGAAAGCTAAACCCATTCTTGATGATTTCTTCAAGTGGTTGAGCAAAAAATCATTACAGGTCGTGCCAAAAAGCCTTCTTGGCATACTTTGAAGCAATGGAATCGTCTTTTGGTCTATCTTGAGCATGGTGACACGACACCTGACAATAATCTTGCTGAAAACGCCATTCGTCCATTCGTTATCGGACGAAAAAACTGGCTCTTCTCGGGAACTCCCGAAGGGGCTCAGGCTAGCGCCTGCCTGTACAGTCTGATCGAAACAGCCAAAGCGAATAACCTGGAACCATATAAATACTTTCGCTATCTGTTAGAGAAATCACCCTTTATCTCATCGGAAACAGAACTTGCCAGCCTCTTGCCCATGAACCTCCGGTCGAAGGATTTGGTCATGGAAATCGCGGCTACTGGTGTTTAATTGGCGGTTACGAAAAATCTAGATTCACATCCTCATCGTCATCGGCACCACCTATTCCATATTCCACACGCGGTGGTCTCATCGCTTCCACGATCGTTGACGTCAGCTCCTTGAACTGGACATAGGGGCCAGCTCCGTTATCACGGCCTCCAAGGTCGACGGGCGCTGGGAGTCAAATGCCGATCTTATCGAAGACTGGCAGCGGCGACGGCTTGAGAAGATTACCAGCGGCCAGGTCCTTCAAAAATGAATCCTATCTGTTTTGCAGGAGGCTATATACGTAATAGATCCTGAAATCATTTTAGACTTTAGACTTGCCAGTGAGAATCTCTTTATTGTGGACCCAAT
>MGTI01000071.1:14098-16991 GCA_001799365.1 Desulfobacterales bacterium GWB2_56_26
CACCGGCGGCAGCTTTCATCAATTCACGCTGCTGGCTGACATCGGGAACCATGTCTGTTTCTTTTTTACTCCCGATACCCACTTGACAGGCTTCACCATAACCGCAGCTGTAGCAGGAAACTGCACCCTTTCACGATACCTTGCGACTAGCCACGGACTCTAAAGGAAAATCTCACCGGCTGTCTGGCCTATTTGTCAATTTTCATTCCAGTATTTAAGAGTAATAACTATCATAATACCACCAATTATCTACTATTGATCATCTTCGTATACTACTTAATTTTGAGTCATACAAAGATAGGAGATGATCATGAAAAGATTGCCGCTACTAGCCATACTGCTTTTGACGATAACCGGGTGCTCGACGAAAAACGTTGGGCAATATGCAGGCAACAGGCCCCAATTCGATCTTTTATCCTACTTCCAAGGCACAACCAAGGGCTGGGGAATTGTGCAGGACAGAGCAGGTCGACTGATCCGCCAATTCGTGGTGACCATTGACGGTACGATCGACAGCACCGGAAATTTGACCCTTTTTGAACAGTTTCAGTGGCATGACGGGGAGCAGTCGACCCGGACCTGGGTCATCCGATCCCCGTCGCACAACCAGTACGAAGGCACAGCCGGCGATGTGATCGGCACAGCCTTTGGTCAGGCGGCAGGCAATGCCTTGAGCTGGAAATATGTGCTGCTCATCGAGGTAGACGGTAGCAAGTGGGAGGTTGACATGGACGACTGGATGTTCCTGCAACCCGACGATGTCCTGATCAACCGCACACAACTCAGCAAATTCGGCTTCCACCTGGGTGACGTCACCATAGCTTTCATGAAACCGAGAAAGGAGTAATGCCATGATGCGAGCGGCTGGTTTATTGATGGTGCTTCTTCTATCCGCACCAACGGCAGGATGGGCGACGCTTGCCGGCATGGTTCCGCAGGGAAGTGGGACTGCCAGATATCTTGGCTTGATCACCGTGTACCGGGCCACCCTGTTTGCCGGTGCGGACCTGGAGGAGGCGAACGTTCTCAGTCCATCCATTTCGCGCTGCCTGAAGCTGCAGTACGAGGTTTCCCTCAAGGCCGAAGATTTCCTGCTGGCCGCCGACACCGTGCTGGCGAGGCAACACAGTGCGGATACCTTGTCCCGAATGAGAAATGACATCGAGCGGCTGCACCGGTCCTACACCGATGTCAAGGCCGGCGATGTGTACACCATGTGCTATTCGGCCTCCGATCAGACGACAAGACTGTCGCTGAATGGCGTGGAACAGGTGGCGGTGCCCTCGGCGGAATTCGCCTCGCTGTATTTCGGCATTTGGCTGGGACCGGAGAAACCACTGGATTCTCGCCTGCGAAATGATCTCCTGGGAGGCCGTTAGGGAACACTATGGACAATTTCCTCAAAACCTACCAATGGCTGAATGCCGACAATCTCGAGCTCCTCGACGAGATCTACAGCGAGCATGTCCGCTTTGTCGATCCGGCGCATGAGATTTCCGGTCTTGGACGGCTCAGGGAATACTTCGCCGGTCTCTATGCCAACGTCACCTCGATTGAGTTCGACTTCCTGCGGGAGATGCGTGTGGGCGACGAAGGCTATGTCCAGTGGCGGATGACCTTCTCGCACAGGCGCCTCAGGGGCGGGCGGCCCGTCGTCGTCGAAGGCGCCAGTTATCTGCAGTTCGACCTGACTGGCAAGGTCAGTTTCCACCGGGATTATTTCGATCTCGGCGCGATGCTCTACGAACACCTGCCCGTTCTTGGCAGGGTAATCGGCCATCTAAAAAGGAGGCTGGGGCGATGAAGATACTCATAACCGGGGCGACCTCGGGGATCGGCAGGCAGCTTGCCGTCGATTACCACAAGCTGGGGAATGAAGTGTGGGCCATAGGTCGCGATGACGGCAGATTATCCGAGCTTGCAAGCCTGGGGCTGCATGTCGCGAAGGTCGATCTGAGCGACCGCGAGGCAAGCCTTGCCTGGTTCGCCGGCCTCGCTTCGCTCGATCTGGCCATCCTGAACGCCGGGACCTGCGAGTACATCGACCTGCCGGCCTTCGACAGCAGGCTGGTGAGCCGGGTGCTGCGGGCCAATGTCGAAACCATGGCGGTCAGCGTCGAAGGCGTGCTGCCCCTGCTGCGCAGGGGAGTGAGGCCGCACCTCGTGGGCATCGGCTCCTCGGCCGCCTATCTGCCGCTGCCAAGGGCGGAGGCCTATGGCGCGTCGAAGGCGGCGGTTGCCTACCTCATCGACACGCTGCGCGTCGATCTCCGGCGCGAAGGCATCGATGTCAGCCTGGTCTCGCCCGGCTTTGTCAAGACCCCGCTCACCGACCGCAACGATTTCCCCATGCCCCTGCGGGTGAGTGTCGAGGAGGCGAGCGCCGCCATCCGCCAGGGCATCGCCAGGCGCCGTTCCGAGATTCATTTCCCCCGGAGATTCACCCTGCCGCTCAAGCTCCTCTCCTGGCTGCCCCGCCCCCTGTGGGGCCGGCTGGCCCAAACAATGGTGAAGCCATGAAAAGCAAAAATATCGCAATCATCGGCACCGGCATCGCCGGTTTGACCTGCGGGTATTACCTCAGCCGCAACCATCGGGTCACCCTGTTCGAGGCGGCCGACTATATCGGCGGCCACACCCATACAGTCGAGGTGGAAAAAGAAGGGGAGCGCTCGCGCATCGACACCGGTTTCATCGTCTTCAACGATCGCACCTATCCGAACTTCATCCGCCTGATGAACGAGATCGGCGTGGCCAGCCAGCCCACCGAAATGAGTTTTTCGGTGCGCAACGACCAGCTCGGCCTCGAATACAAAGGCGGCACCATCGACGGGCTCTTCGCCCAGCGAAGAAACGCGTTGAACCTGCGATTTCTCGGGATGCTCTACGAAAT
>MGTI01000071.1:17036-65678 GCA_001799365.1 Desulfobacterales bacterium GWB2_56_26
ACCTCCTGTCCATGGTGTCGGCGATCTGGTCGATGGGGCTGGACGATTGCCGGGACTTCCCTCTCTCCCTCTTTGTCCGGTTCTTCGACAACCACGGCCTGCTTGACCTGACCGACCGCCCTCAGTGGCGCACCATCGCGGGAGGCTCGAGCAGCTACATCGGACCGCTCACCCGCGGCTTTGCCGAGCGGATCCGCCTCAACACGCCCGTGACCGGCGTCCTGCGCCGGGGCGAGGGGCTGCTGGTGCAGACCGCGGGCGGCCGGGAACGTTTCGACGAGGTGATCATGGCCTGCCATGGCGATCAGGCCCTTCGCCTGCTGGCCGAACCGACCCCGGAGGAAGAGGAGGTGCTCGGCGCCTTCCGTTTTGCCGACAACCAGGTGGTGCTCCACACCGACATCTCCCATCTGCCGGGAAGCAGGCGAGCCTGGGCCAGCTGGAATTACCGGATGGTCGACAGCGCCAGAACACACACCGTCCTCACCTACAACATGAATATCCTCCAGCGACTCGACAAACGGCACACCTATCTGGTCACCCTCAACCAGGAGATTGACGAAAAACATGTGCTGGCCAGGTTCACCTACAGCCATCCCGTGTACAGCCTGGCGGCAATTGCAGCCCAGCAGCGGTGGTCGACGGTCTCCGGGAGGTTTGGCGTCCATTTCTGCGGCGCCTACTGGCGCAACGGTTTCCACGAAGACGGCGTGGTCAGCGCTCTGCGGGTGATCGACACGATTGAGGCAAGGCCATGAATTCGGCACTGTACGTGGGCAGGATCGGGCATCGGCGGTTCATCCCCAGGGGGCATGGTTTCGCCTACAATTTCTTCATGTGGTATCTCGATCTGGACGAAATCGACCGCCTGCCGGCGCTCTCCCCCTGGTTCTCCACGACAGGGGCGGCCTTCAGCCGCTTTCACCGCCCCGACTACTACGGCGATCCGAAAGTCCCTCTTGCGACGGCAATTAGCGGCCGCATGGCCGAGCTGACCGGCGTGGCGGTGGAGGGCAGGGTCTGCGGGCTGCTCAACCTGCGGACGCTCGGCCTCTACTTCAGCCCGGTGAACTTTTATTACGGCTTTGACCGTGAGAACCGTTGCAGCCACTTCCTGGCGGAGGTGTCGAACATCCCCTGGAACGAACGGCACCAGTACGCCCATCTTCTGACGGGAGGAACATGCGAAACGCTGTACCACAGCCAGAAAGCCTTTCGCGTCTCGCCCTTCAACCCCCTCGATCAGCAGTACCGGTGGCGGCTCATCGTGCCGGGCGAGACGGTTGGGGTCGGCCTTGAAGTCCACGACCCGCGGGGGCATATCTTCACGGCGGAACTGAACCTCTCCCGCCGCCCGCTGACCGCCCGCGAGATAGGCAAACAGCTGCTGAAGAAACCGGCGATGACCGCCTTTATCGTGGCGGGCATTTACTGGCAGGCCATGAAACTCTACCTCAAAGGCATACCGTATGTCCCTTACGTCAAGGAGGCCATATGAACACCGCGACCACCACCCACACCTGTACTCCTGCCGCCCTCCCGGTTTCGATTGTCGATCGGCTGGCGAGAAAGGCCGTCCTGCATGTGCTTGGCAGTATCCGCCACGGCCGGCTGATCGTCGAAGAGGACGACGGCCACTGTTACTCTTTCGGCGATAACCACAGTCCGCTGCAGGCGCGGCTGCGCATCCATGCCCCGCAGGCGTACCGCAGGATCCTCTTCGGCGGCTCCATCGGCGCAGGCGAAGCCTATATCGAGCAGCTCTGGGATGCCGACGACCTGACGGCTTTGATCCAGGTGATGGCGGCCAACCTGGCGGTCGTGAATTCCATGGAGAAGGGCCTCGCCCTGCTGCAGAGACCGTGGCAGAGGCTCGGCCACCTGCTCCGGCGCAACAGCAGAAGCAGGTCGAAGAAGAACATCCTGTCCCACTACGACCTCGGCAACGAGATGTACGCCGCTTTCCTCGACCCGACCATGATGTATTCCTCGGCCATCTTTCCTCATCCCGAGGCGAGTCTTGAGGAGGCGTCACAGCATAAACTTGAGGTAATCTGCAAAAAGCTCGATCTGCAGCCCACCGACCATGTGCTCGAGATCGGCAGCGGCTGGGGCGGCTTCGCCATCTATGCCGCCGGCCGCTACGGCTGCCGGGTGACGACAACCACCATCTCGGACGCCCAGTACCGTGAGGCTAAGCGGCGGATCGAGGCGGCAGGGCTCGGCGACAGGGTCACCCTGCTGCAGACCGATTATCGCGACCTGCAGGGCCGTTACGACAAGCTGGTGTCGATCGAGATGATCGAGGCGGTGGGGCATGCCTTCCTGCCCTCGTTCTTTGCCAAGTGCGGGTCGCTGTTGCACGAGAACGGCAGGATGCTGCTTCAGGCGATCACTATCAGGGATCAGCAGTATCGGTCGTACGTCGGGAACGTCGATTTCATCCAGAAACATATCTTTCCCGGCGGATGTCTGCCGTCCAACAGCAGGATGGCCGATCTCCTCGCCGAAAAAACGGATATGGTGATTCGTCATATCGAGGATTTCGGCCTTGATTATGCAAAAACGATCGGTGAGTGGAAGAGACGCTTCAACGCCGCCTTCGCCGAGTTGAAAGTCCGGGGATACGACGAGAGATTCCGGCGGCTGTGGAACTTTTACTTCTCCTACTGCGAGGGCGGCTTTCTCGAGAGGTCGATCAGCGTGGTCCAGCTGGTTGCCGAACGTCCGAAAGCTTCAAGGTGCACGCCATGAGCCTGCTGCTGAACATCGTCATCTATCAGACGATCTGGTTTCTCTGCGTGCTTTTCGGCAACCTCGGGGCCCTCCTCAGCCTGCCCCTCCTGGCTCTGCATTTCGCCCTCTCGGACAAGAAGGCGGCCGATGCGAGGATGATGGTGATTCTCGGCACCCTGGGCTTGATTATCGACGGCAGCCTGCGGGCCGCAGGGGTTCTTGCCCTGAGCAGCTGGGGCTGGCCGATCCCCCTCTGGCTGGCGACGATCTGGCTCGGGCTCGCCACCCTTCCCCATCACAGCCTGTGGTGGATGCGATCCCGCCTGTTCGTCAACATCCTCTTCGGCGCGCTTGGCGGGCCCCTGGCCTACTGGGGCGGCATGCAACTCGGCGCGGCCTCCTTTCCGCTGTCGCTGGAATATTCGCTGCTCGTCCTGGCGGCGGTCTGGGCGGTCGTCTGGCCGCTGGTCATGTTTCTCGCGGGACGCAAGGAATCGGAGCCTGACACTCTCCTTGACAGGCCGGGCAACATACAATAAAAAAGTCAGGAGGAATGACATCCAATGCATGGAGACAACGAAATGTCGCGTGAAGACCTGTACAGAGTGGTGGTGGATTCCCTGTCGGCCCATGTGGCGATTCTCGACGAGCAGGGGGTGATCCTCGAGACCAATGATGCCTGGCAGAAATACGCCAGGAAGAACGGAATGAAGGACGGCTACGACTGCGTTGGCCTCAACTATTTCGCGATCTGCCAGGCGGCAAGCCTCGATCCGGAGGACGATGCCGGCCGGGTGGCCCATGGCATCAGGCAGGTCATGCAGGGCGAGCTGGACGAATATCTCCACCAGTATCCCTGCCACTCCCCCGATGAGAAACGCTGGTATGCCGTGCGGGTGGTGCCTTACAGGGACAAGCAGGTCCACCGGGTGATCGTCACCCATGAGAACATCACGCCGATTATGCTGGTCCAAGAGGAGCTGGTCCGCAAGGAGGAGGAAATCCGCAGCCAGGCCGAGCGGCTCGAGGAGACCAACATCGCCCTGAAGGTGTTGCTGAGGCAGAGGGACGAAGATAAAAGCCGCATCGAAGAGACCATCTATACCAATGTCGACCGCCTCGTGCTTCCGTATGTCGAGCGGTTGAAACAGAGCCGGCTGTCGCCTGCCCAGCATACGTTGGTCGAAATCATAGACACCAACCTTCGAGAGATCACAGCACCCTTTCTCCATTCCCTCAGCAACCTTAAAGTGATCCTCACCCCGCAGGAAATCGAAGTCGCCGGGATGGTGCGAAGCGGCCGCTCAAGCAAGGAAATCGCGGAAGTGCTCAACCTGTCGGTGAGCGGCGTCGATTTCCATCGCAAGAGTCTCCGCCGCAAACTCGGCCTTACCAACGACTCAACCAACCTGCGCTCCTACCTCCTTTCGCTGGACTGATCCAGCTGCATCCCGTGCTCTACTTAAGCTGCACTTCTCTCAGAAGGCATGACAATTGATATAGATGCTCTCCAGCTCAATCTGGTCATGGAGACTGGGGACGTCTTCTCCTCTCCTTTTCACAGGAGTGCAGGGGAATATGGAAGAAAGAAGAGCGGATTAATGTCATGGCAGTTTTAACTACCATTATACTATTACATTTCACCAATTGAAGCTGCTCAATCCATACCTATAGTACAGGCATAGGGAGCAGGAAAGAAGTAACTGTCTCTCCAATGACAGCAACAATAAAAAAAACCTTCAGAAGCGAGGTGTGATATGAAAGGTGATTTCAGTTCCTTGATATGGGTCAATGATAAGGAAGGGCATGAATATGTATGCACCATCGGCGGCAACAGCGACGAGAAACGGGACTACGACTCGCTGAACGAGAGCGAGAGGGCGACCTGTATGAATACCAACAATTTTATCGGCACGGACCGCTGGTAACCCATCCCCCACGCTTCACAATGTGTGTGATGGCTTCGAGCCCCCGATCCTGGTATCGGGGGCTTTGGCGTTTGTATTTCCGGAAATGCCTTCCTTTCTTCTGAGTTGTCATGCCGCGTGCACACCCCTGGAATGGGGTGTAACAGCTGGGGATTCGCCATCGGTATCGATATCGGTACAGAATTGAAAAAATGGTTCGATCCCGATCCCGATCCCCGATCCCGCGCGGGAAGAATAAGTATCCTCAAGGAAACAGCAACTTGTCCGGGTCAAAGCCCTGCTTCTCGACATCCTGCAGGATCCCTGCGAGAACTTCGGGATGCATCGAAGGGGTGCGGCTGAGTATCCAGAGATATTTCCTGTTGGGGGTTCCAATCACGGCGTATTCGTACTCCTCTCCCACGTCCATGATCCAGTAGTCTCCCCGGAAAGGCCAGAAAAATGATACTTTGAGACGGGCGTTGCCGGGGCCAACCACCCAAGCTCGGCCCCTGGCTTCACGCAGGCGGCCATCCTGCTCGTCCCGACAACTGTTCAAGATATCTACATCGCCATCCGTGCGGGCTTTGTACATGGCTGTGCTGTCCAGGCAGCCTTCCTGGAACGAGTTCGGGTAACGGCCGATCTCGTACCACAGACCAAGATAACGATCGAGGTCGACATGGGCGACGGTCACGAGCGATGGGGTTTCCGGGGCACCCCCATGTTGGGAGAAACTGCACGAAGTGAGAAGGACGATGAGAGCGGCAGTAGCTATTTTCATATAAATCTCCGATGCAACCCGCTTGGTTTTTGTCTGCTATGCGTGTATGAGGCACGGCCAGAGCAAGATGAGATCATGAAGAAAAATCAAATTGCTTGACTTCCTGAAAGTGGGTTACCAAGTAAATCTGTGTAATCGACACCTCGAACAACGCGCAACCCGGCGCGGCTAAGAATTCAGTAAGGTGCGGGTGTCTGGCCAAGTAGAGGTTCTGCCCTTCAGCACGAGCAAATCCCGTCGTTTCCCTGGCGGTGCCGAGGATCGTTGCCGCGGCGGCATTGGTGAAATCTGCCACCTGATTGCTTCTGTTGTCCAGGAGCAGGGATACCTGGGGATTGTGTGCGAGATTCTGCCATTTCCTGGTGGCGCGGGAGGTGGCGAAATACAGGTTGCGCAAGTCGAGGGAGAAGGCAACTGCCACTAGATTGGTATACGGCGCAGAGCCGGCGGCAGTGGCAAGTACGGCGAGCGGCTGGCTGTGGCAGAGTTCTTTCAAGCTATTCGGCAGGTTGGCGAAAGTGGTCATAGTCTGTTGCATACCTCTCTGAGCTGGGTTGTCGGAATTTGGTACCGAGGCACATGAGCCATAATGTGTGGGAGAAGCGGGGGTGAAACAAACGATATCGGCTTTATGGTATCAGGATATACCGTGAATGCAACTTCTGGTCGGAAGGTGAAAGCGCCGCCATTATCTGAGCCGTTTGAGGTCACGCTCTGTCGTCTGCTATGCTTATTGAATGCCATTCGGCGAAATGAAGGAAGCTGCGGCGATACGCTTGACGGTAATTAAAACAAGTGGGGGATAAATGGTACAATATCTACGCACGATCATACAAATAAGCTGTCTATCGAGCATCCTTGCGGCGTGTACCGGGGAAAGGCCAGACAACCTCGGGGTGCATGGCACCCGGTTGAAAACCTGTCCAGACTCACCCAATTGCGTGTCGAGTCAGGCTGTAGACGTCGGGCACCGCATAGCACCGCTCGAATTCACCAGCGATCCCGGTCAGGCCTTCGCCCGGCTGAAGCAAATGCTTGCTCGTCGCAATGATACCACAATCATTGAAGAACGACTCGGTTACCTGCGCGTTGAATTCCACACCATCCTGTTTGTCGATGATGGCGAGTTCCTGCTGGATGATCAGCGGCGGCTGATTCACACTCGCTCCGCCTCCCGCCTCGGATACTCGGACCTGGGTAAGAACCGCAAGCGGATGGAGGAAATCCGGCGACAGTTCGTGGTAAAAACTGCATCGACTACCAGTGCAGAGGGGAAATTTTAGCCCGTGTTCGACAGTCATAAGCAGACACTACAGCGAAATTTTGCATTTACGGGTACGGGGACAAACCGGAAAATGGCGTAGTGCCTAGGGACTCAGGCTCTCGTTTGAACGCTTAATGGTAGAGTTGACGGCAATGCCGAGGAGGCTTTTCTGGACAACCTTAATTTTCTTCCTTGCTCAGCCCGAAGTTTTAAAGAGACGGTCGTTGACGCCGAACAGGAACTGGCCAGTCACCAGGTGCTCAGTCTCTGGTGCGACAGCAGCGGCGGGCAGGCCTGCGATGTCAAGGACTTCGACGACCCGGCCGGGGCGGTGCTGCGGGACGTGCGGATCTTACCGTTCTCCGGCGGTGAGAGTCCGGATGCGGTATTCCAGAGCGCCTGCGGCCTGGGCGGCGCCAGCGGCTTTTCAGCGATCTATCCCAGTTGCATTACTGAATCCGTGTTTGGTAAAGGTCAGCTGAAGTGAAATAGTTTCAACTTGATCTGACACCAATTTAAATGCTGCCCCTTTCTAAGCCCGGGAGGTACAAGCGAATCCTTCCCCACCAGCCGCGTCTGCCCTGTCGTGCGCTGCTTTTTACGCACTCTCTCCACCGATGGGCAGCAGAATAATGAAGGTCGAGCCCTTGCCCGGCTCACTTTCAACACGTATTTCTCCCTGATGATTCTGAACAATACCATGGCAGATAGATAAGCCAAGGCCTGTTCCCTTTACCTCTGATTTTGTTGTATAAAATGGCTGGAAGATCTGAGTAAACTTATCAGTAGCGATACCTATGCCGTTGTCTTTTATTGCAACAGCTACTTTATTATCTTCATGGTAGGTGCTTATGGTGATCACTCCATTATTTCCGTGGCATGCATCCGCCGCATTTTGAAAAAGGTTGAGGAGAACCTGTTTGATCTGATCGGGAATCGCGAAGATCTGCGGCAATCCTGTTGTATAGTTGACTACCGTTGAAATTCCTTTACGCTTCAAGTCGCTTTTGCTCAACAAGATCAAAGAGTCAATAGTCGCATGCACATCCATGAACACTTTCCTGCCTGAAGAAGGGCGATTAAAATCTTGAAGGCTACGAATGAGATTTTTCATTCGCTCACTTTCACTCAAGACCAAGTCCAGAAAGACCCGGTCCTGTTCCTCCAGTACCAATGTTTTTTTAAATCCTCTGAGAATAGTCATAACGCTCTGAAGAGGGTTGTTGAATTCATGGGCGATAGAGGCGGACAGTCTGCCTATAGCCGAGAGTTTTTCAACATGCAGGACCTGCTTTTGCGATTCCTGCAACTCTCGGGTCCGTTTCTCAACTCTTCGTTCCAGTTCTTCATTCAGCGCCCGAAGCTGTTCTTCAACCTGCTTACGTGTGGTGACGTCGGTTGCCACTCCAACGACTCGTTCCATTTTGCTTGCGGCGTCAAAAGTGGCCTGTCCGATTTCCTCCAGCACCACTACGGTGCCGTCGCTACGTATAACCCGGTATTCGGTTGTGTAGGCATTGGCGGCAGGTGTCAGCTCGTGGATCATCTGCACAAACCGCGCGCGGTCGTCCGGGTGGACCATCTGAAAATGTCCCTTGCCTGTATCATTGAGAACTTCATCTCCTGAGATTAGGATTGTGGCACAGCTATCGGAGCGGACAACTTGGTCAGTAGCCGGTTGCCATTCAAAGGTAAAGGAACGGCTGACCAGCAGGGCCTGCTGCAGCCTCTCCTCGCTAACGCGCAACGCTTTTTCAGTACGCCTGCGTTCGATAACCTCTCTTGCAAGAGCCTCATTTGAACTAACCATTTCGGCTGTACGCATACAGACCCGCTCTTCGAGTTCTTCTCCAGCCCGGAGCAGGGCCACATTGGTCTCAGCCAACTCTCGAGTGCGCTGATTGACCAATCGCTTCAGGATTACCAGCATACCCACCGAAGTCAAAACAAGAGCAAATATGATGATTACAGCAGGGAAAAAATACTTCGCAATTTTTCGCCAAGGATCTTCAGCATCTAGCCACTTCTGGTAAATTCGCTCGTACTCGCCATTCAACTTGATGATGTGGAGGCCCTGGTTCAGTTTTTCCAACAATTCGGCATCTCCTTTTTTTACGGCAAAGGAAAAGGTTCTTTTGTAATCCGGAATGGGAGGCCCTACGGTTAGCCCGTTGATTTTGTGTTCCTTGATTGCAAGAGTACCGATGAGTTTGGAGCAGAGAAATGCATCATGTTTGCCAGAGGAAACGAGCCTGAGCCCCTCCGGAATTGTATCCACCAGGATTAATTTTCCTTCGAATTTGTTCTCCAGAAGGGCGTGGTGGGCGTAATCTGACCGCATGACCACTATCTCTCTATCATTGGCCGAAGCGAGGTCCTTCAGAATCGGCTTCCCATTTCTGACAAAGAAGGCATCAAAGGTCTCAGTATGTGGAAAGCTAAAATCGACCAGGTGAGTTCGCTCAGGGAGCTTCGCCACGACGGGTAGAACGTCTATTCGCCCATCAACCAAGCGGTTCCAAACATAATCCCATGAGCCGGTGGAGATTTTGACGCGCAACCCCATTGTGTCGGCAACCGCCCTGATCAAGTCCACTGAAAATCCCGTCGCTTGGCCTTGACTGTCAACCGTCGCATAAGGAGGAAATTCCAGTTCGCTACCTACAAGGATTTCCGATGCCCCCTGGGCACGGCAGACTCGGGAAGTCCAGGTGGCAAGTGCAATGACAATAAAAAGGATAAGAAAACCTCGATTCACACGGCACCTCTCTAATTTTGTTCCTATATTGCCACTTGATCAAATAATCAAAGTACTCGCCCAGTGAGGACAATGCTATCCTATCAACACCAGTGAGAATGATCAAAGCTTTCCTTGCACCTGCCAATGCACATCTACAGTTACCAGACATATTTGCCAAACTTGATATTACTGTCCATTGCCGACTGACCTCCTCGGGGCTTCGCTGCCTAAAAGAGACATAGAAACTCCGTGCTTGCCTGAGGGCAACTCCTCTTTGGATGGATCATGTAAGTGCACCCGGCCGTCGCTGAATGTTGTGTTAAATCTTGAAAGGCTGTAATTTCCTTCGGAAGAATCGAAAAATAGGAATCCGGAGGAAGAAGATGATGAAGCTCGCGCAGGTATCTATATTTTTTTATCGGCCAGCGGTCGCTTGCTGAATCGGCGGCGCATCTTTGTGTACTTTTGTCCTTACCCCCATCATTTTCAAATCATACGATCGGGATACGGCGGGAGGTATTGTCGGAACTCTTTTTCCGGGATATTCCCAATGGGGGGTGTTTTGCGGCGTGATCGCCCTCGCCGCCATTTTCATGTCGGCAACTATCAAGCGCAGGAAAATTGCCACGAGCATCATCGCAGCTATGCTTGTCATCTCCTCGATCCAAACCTTGGTCATTGAACCGAAGGCTGCCGCGCTGAAAAAGCAGATACCATCAGAAAAGTGCACGCCACATCGGCCGGGTTAAACTTTGCGGTAATCGGTGGCGGCCTCGTTTTGCTTGCCCTTCTGTAGGCTTTGTTGGAGGAAATATCCGGAAAACCTGCGATCTTCTGGCAGGACATGGGTTCCGTTCTGCGGCTTTTTATTGAATAAGGATTGTCAATGTCACGGAATTGCGCGTTTCTGACCCTGAAGACCGTACCGGCTTTTACATCTACGACCATCTGCTGTTTGAACCGCTGGCAAAACTGGGCTGGTCGGCTGTGGAGATTCGATCCTCTGGCGCTGATCAACAAGTGGCGTTCTTTGACCGAAAGGATAATTAAATTACTTCAAACAGATACCAGTGCGAGGGTGGTTGCCAATCCAGAACCCTTGCCCATTGAGCAGGCCTTTAATATAGCAGACTCCTTTGATGATTTCGGGATCGAGGTAAAGGGTTTTATCCTCAATAAGGTATTACCGGCAGAGCTTTGCCAGAACCATCCATTCTGGCAGGCAAAATATATTGCTCAGCAGAAATGTCGTGAAATGCATCATAAAGCCAACATTCGCCCGTTAAAGGAAATTCCGGAATTGATCCGTGATATGCAGATTGACGGTTTTCTGCAAGAAGTCGCTGGTCTTCTCCACAAGACTGATAATAAAAATGACCAGCACTAAACAGTAGTCACATCAGTGATAGGATCATGCTCGAATGAGAGATGCGTGAAGGGTAGAGATGGAACAGATAGAAAAGGTCGTGACGCAAGCGCATTGCCTGTTCGGTGAACCATCAATATTTGAGGTATTCGATTTACCGAGCCACCAGGAAGTCATCCAAAAGCTCACCGAATTCTACGGGCCGGTAGATGTTGGGAAGGTGGAGCGATATATCGATATCCTGGATCAGCTGAGATTCCTGTAACAACAGCAGCCCACAAATCAGCGACAACACGACCATGCAAACAAACCATATCAAAAACATTGCCATTGTCGGCGCCGGGGCCATGGGGGCGGCTTATGCGGCCATGTTTGCCGATACCGGAGCTTTCTCTCCTTTTTTCCTTGCCAACGGTGAGCGGTACCGCAGATTTATGGAGAAACCGTTGCGGGTCAACGGGAAAACCTATTCCATTCCAGTCATGCCATTGACCGGTCCGGAGACCACCATCCTGTCGGTGATGAACGGCCTGGAAAGTGAAGAGATGGCGCGGCCTGCGGTATCGGAAAAATTAGTCTATGCGATTGCGGTGGGCATCGATGCGGTACGGGAGGGGGATATTTTTACCTATGCTCGGCCCGGCCGGATCATCTTCGGAGAAGGGACACATAAGGCAGTATCCGGTCGCGTCGTCCGCCTGCGCGAGGCGCTGAGCCGGGCAGCGATCCCCCATGAAGTACCCGCGGATATGATGCGGATCATGTGGTGAAACATTTATGATCAATGTCGGTATTTGAAGTGCAAGGCCAAGTTCCCCACCTTCAAGAAATGGTATGCAACGCTGAGTCAAGGGAAACGGGGATCGGTTGCTTACAGAGAATTTTCGGAAATGATGCTGCGGAAATCATCTCAGGCCATCAAGCAGGCGCAGATATCCCAGCGGATTCAGAATGAATTAGGTCCACGGGTCATATCCGTCGATTTTCCCGGCTGATCGTCGCTATGAACCTGTGTCGGTTTTTGTGGGGATTCACGATCCCTTTGATTGTCGAATCGAGGGGAAACCCCGAACTCCTGCTGGATTGACTGTTGCTGCTCGAACTGCTGTTGATCTGTCCTCTCAGGCCGTTCCCGCTGCAATGTTTGATCCTGTGATTGGAGCTGCCCCATGTTTTGACATGCCATGAGCAACCCGCTTGAAAGAACTATCAAGGAAATAATCAGCTTCTTCATCATGTTAAGGGGACGGTCTGTATCGGCAATAAAAGAAATGAGGTAACCCTGCTACCTTGTCACAACTTTTTTAGGGCTGCGATTTAGGCCAGTGGCTTTGCGTCCCCATCTTTCGATCAGGTTTGCTTTTCCCTGTTCAATACAGTGTGCATCATCAACGAAGAGGTCAATGGAACGCCCCCCACGAATTCGGTAGCTCTCAATAATGGACTATCTCGGGTAACGATGCTGAGTAAAATCATCTCAGGTTACCAAACAGGCGCAGACATCGCCGCCATCGATGCCGCTATAGCAATTGGCTTTCCCTGTGGCGGTGTGCCGAAGGGAGACCACACAAAGAACAGGATGTGGACAAATGTGAACAAAAAACAAACGGGGAATTGCAAAATTTTCCTTTGCAACTCCCGGTTTTTATTGGTACCCTCGGCGCGAATCGAACGCGCGACACCAGGATTAGGAATCCTGTGCTCTATCCCCTGAGCTACGAGGGCAATTTGATTTAATCAGGCGCAATAATACTCAAGTTTTTTCAAAGCGCAATAAATTTTCATCGTTCGGCGGAACGTCGTTTTTAGAGAAATTTGCTTTATTTTTTACGACTCTTCGTCATTCAGCAGCGATTCACCGTCGTCGACGGTTTTACCGGGATAGTGTTCTTCGGCGATGCCGCTGTCGATAACGCAGTTTCTGCCGATCCGCTGTTCTGCCGGGACGTTTGCGCCTTTGCCGATAAGCGTTATGCCGGTATAAAGGTGACTGGGCTTGAGGCGATTGGCGATGGTATAATTCTGGCCGAAGCCGATTACCGCCTTCTCGCCGACCACCACCCGCTTGTCCAGGATCGCCAGGTCGACCGTCGCGCCTTTCTCGATGATGCAGTCCTGGAAGATAATGGAATCCTTGACCACGGCGCCTTCTTCGACGACTACCCCGGGGGAAAGCAGCGAATTGATGACGGTCCCTTTGATGACGCTGCCGGCGGAGACCATGCAGTGCTGCAGGTGGCAACCCTCGACAAAGCGGGCCGGAGCCCGGTCGGCCGGACGGCCGTCGGCTTCGATATTGGTCCTGATCTGCCACTTTTGCGGTGAGATGCCGCTGTCTTTCTTCAGGACATCCATATTAGCTTCCCAGTACGCCGGAATGGTCCCGACATCGCGCCAATAACCGTAGAAGGGATAGGCAAAGACATCATCTTCGGCCAGCGCCCGCGGCAGGATATCGATGCCGAAATCGTTTTCCTCCCGGTCGCGGGAAAGCGTGTCGATCAGGTAGTTATAGTCAAAGACATAGATCCCCATCGAGGCCAGATTGGTCTTCGGCTCCTTTGGTTTTTCCTCCCAGCCGATGATCCTGTCGTGCTTATCGACGATACCGGCGCCAAACTGGTACATCTGGTTTTTCGGCACGACCATCATCGCCACGGTCATATCGGCTTTCTTGGCCCGATGAAAGCCGATCATGGCGTCGAAATCCATATGGTAAATATGGTCTCCGGACAGAATCACCACCTCCTCGGCGGGATTGGCCCGGAGGAAATCGAAATTCCGTCGTACCGCATCGGCGGTACCCCGATACCAGTCGGACTCTCTTTCCCCAGTGCGCGGCGGCAGAATGCTCACGCCCCGGCTTCGTCCGGTAAAATCCCAGGCCTCGCCCATCCCGAGATGACTCATGAGCGAGAGCGGCTTGTATTGGGTTAGGACGCCGACCTTTTTCAGCCCGGAATTCATCACATTACTGAGGCTGAAGTCGATGATCCGGTAAATCCCGCCGAAGGGCACGGCCGGCTTGGCGCGCTTCTGCACCAGGATGTTGAGGCGGCTGCCGACGCCGCCGGCCAGGATCAGCACCAGCGCTTCTTTTGCTCTCTTCATCGCAGCACCTCCCCTTTTTTGACTTGAGCGGGCCAGATCGTCCCCGCCAGCCGGGGATAAATGGTCGCCCCCTCGCCGATCACGGTGTTGTCCGGGATGACATTGTTCCAGCCGATGACGGTAACACCCGTCCCTGGCCCGCAGACTTCGGGTCCAACGACGGCATTCATGCCGAAAGAATTGTTCACATCGGCCACCACTTTGTTGAGCCGGCAGTTCTCTCCGACAATGTTGCTGAAAAAGAGGATGGAGTTTTCGACCACCGCGCCTTTTCGGACATGGACGCCCGGAAAGAGGATCGAATTGCGCACCGTTCCGCCGATTTTGCAGCCGTTGTAGACCAGGCTGTTATGGACGACGGCATTGTTGCCCATGACAACCGGTTCGTTGTCCCTGATATTCCGGTGGTCGAGGTTGGTCCGGAACACCCATTTCTCGAGATCGACTTTCGGTGAGGGGCCAAGGAGGTCCATGTTCGACTGCCAGTATTCGTCGATAGTCCTGGTGTAGCCCCAATAGCCTGAGAATTTGTAGCCATAGATGCGATATTTCTGCTTGAGCAGCATCGGAATGATATCCTTGCCGAAGTGGTAGGAATCGCCTTTCTGGTTTTCCGCCAGGGCATAGAACAGCACCTCGGGCTTGAAGCAGAGAATGGTCATGGAGGCCCACTCCGATTGGGCCTTGGCAGGTTTTTCCCAGTAGTCGACCACTCGGCCGCCCCGGTCGCCGTCTTCCTCATCAAGAGCTCCGACACCGAACCTGGACGCCTCGGCTAACGGCACCCGGGTGAAGGCCACGGTCACATCGGCATTTTTTTCGGTATGATAGGCGATCATCTCCTGATAATCCATCTTATAGATATGATCGCCGGACAGAATCAGGATCTCTTCCGGGCTGTAATACTGTATGTAGTCAAGATTCTTGTAGATGGCATCCGCCGGTCCGCGGTACCAGTCGGTCGCCTCGGAGCCGATAAACGGCGGCAGGACGGAAATATGCCGATACCGTCCGATCATGTCCCAGGCGGCGCCGTTGCCGATATGATTGATGAGGGAATAACTCCGGTACTGACTGAGGATGGCCACCTGTTCGATGCCGGAATTCATCAGGTTGCTCAGGGAAAAATCGATAACCCGACCAACACCGCCGAACGGAACCGCCGATTTAGGGCGATAATACGTCAGGACATTCAGCTCGTCGACTCGTCCGCCCGCCAGGATCATGGCAAGCGTGGTTGGTTTCAACATAGGGTTTCCTCGCCAAGAAAATGCTCATAGAAGAGCGCCTTAAGATTGTTATCTTGTAGGCACACTCACCTGATATCATTCTCATATGGTAAAGGATGTCAGCCCCATGCGCAACAGTGGAGAGGCGAAAACAGTTAAATAAATGAATCCGACACAAGGGAGGATAAGTACCTTCGCGGAATTCCCTTCTAAAAGGAATTTCTCAGGCACTAAAAATGATGGACAACAAGCCGCTTCAGCGATTCCGAGGTGAATTCCTTTTCACCGAGCTGAAGATTCTTGAGGGGTATCTCGGCCCGCGCCGCCCCTTTGTGCCCGCCTGCCGATCCCAGGGAGCCGAAGATCCGCTCGGCGAGTTTGCCGGCGCTCTTGCGATACCCGTCGCAGCGGAAGATCACCACCAGCTTTTCGCCGTGGATCCCCGACACGAACACCCAGTCGATCTCGCCCACATGATTGAGAAAATCGGCAACAATCACCAGGACATCAGGACTTCGCACCCGGCCCAGATGGACATAGTAGCGCCCCTTGGAATACTTCAGATCGGCCAGGGCTGTGGCGAAATAGCGTAATTCCGAGCGCCGCAGGTCGGTCAATTCGAATTTCCTGACCAGATCCCGGTTGGCGATATTGAAGAGATACCGGAAAGAAATACCATCGGCCAGGACCGATTTCTGCTCGAAATCCTGGGTGTCGACCTTGATGCCATAAAACAGGGCCGTGGCCAGGGCGACGGAAGGCTTTAGACCGGCCGCCCGCAGATACTCGACCACCATCGACGACGTTGCCCCGTATTCCGGCCTTATATCGACGAACTCCACGTTGCTGATGTAGCCCACCGGGTGATGATCGATGATGGCGTGGAGCTTGATTTTCTCAAAACAGGGCAAATGATCGGGCTGGGAATCGACCATCACCCGCTTGCTGTAGTTTTCAAGCTTGACATCTTTCAATCGCAGCAGGGGGATCTTCAGCCGATCGACCATCGCCAGGTTGTTGAGGCGTCTGATCTCATTGGGATGGGCGATCGTAACATTCTTGACCTTGTAGCGTAAAAGCCTTTTTACCGCCAAGGCACTTGCCAAGGCATCGGGATCGGCGTTGATAATGACCAGAACGGTATCTTCTTTTTCAAATATGCTCAAGAACGCACTCAAGCGATTTTTTGCCGTGTTCTTGAGTGGTTGACTACAGGGAAGAGGATCTATTTTCTTTTGCTTGTGCGCCATTACGGTAACTGTGGTAAGGGGAATAAGAACTGGAAGTGAAACCGTTCGCCGGGCGTTTCCGCCGACACTTCCGGTCAGGCCTCCCGTTGCACCAATCGACTCGCCATCGCTCCATTCCCAGGAACTTTGCACGATGTCGATATATCCCGAAAACCCGCCACCTCCAGTAAAAGTCGGTTCTGTCTTTTTACCCCGGGCATCTCTTAAACAGAACAGTACAATGCCTCCAGGGCCGTAATAATCAAGATAGTCCCGGGCCCTGAAAACGCCATGGTAACTTTCGAATATACCACAACGATTAGACGCTTTGCAAGCTCTTGAAAATTTACCGATTCTCGTGCGGAGTCTTGACGGCGGTAACCGATAATGTTACCTACTGATGATCCTTGCCGCAAACGCATTGCCACGGTCTTTCCAGCCTTCAAACTCAGCAAAAAGCAATTGTCTCCATAGAGGTCTGTTTGAATCTGCTCAATCGTTATCTGCTCAGCCAATTTATCAAATATTTCTTCACCGTCAACAGCGGCTTTGTTGCAATTTATCTGCTCGTCGACTTCTTCGAGAAATACGATGACTTCATGAACGCCGGCAAGTCCACCCGGCTTGCGCTCGAGTACTTTCTGCTCACCATTCCCTTCATTGTCGATCAGCTGGGACCGGTTTTTATCCTCTTGGCCGGCGTTATCAGTCTGGGAATACTGAACCATTCCAACGAACTGACCGCGCTGAAGGCCGGCGGCGTCCCCTTGCGGCTGATCATTCGACCGTTTTTTATCGGCGCGATCGTCTTTACCATGCTCTTTATGGTCTCGGCGCAGATGCTGCTGCCGATCACCGTCGCCAAGACCAACAACATCTGGTTCGAACAGCTCAAGGGCAAAGTCCCTTTGGGCATCGTGCGGAACGGCCGCTATTACTACAAAGGCCAGGAAGGCTTCTATTCCTTCACCTGGCCCGACCCTAAGCGACTAATTTTTAAGGATCTTTCTTATTCGCGCTGGGATAAAAACAACAACATCGAATCGTTGATCACGGCCAAATTCGCCGACTGGAACGACGGGAAAAACAACTGGATCCTGAAACACGGGCAGATCCAGCAGCAACAGGACACCCTGAATTACACCATCACCAACTTCAAGATAAGAGAAGTGATGTTGCCGGAACATCCTGAAGATTTTCTGGTTCCCGCCAACAAGGAAGCGGAACAATCGCTGACTGCCCTGTACCAGGAAATCGGCCGGACGGAAGTGGAGCATGAAGCCCAGGCGGCCTGGACCAATTTTCTCGGCAGGATCTCTTATATCCTGCTGGGCATTCCCCTGCTGCTGCTCGGACTTCCCATCCTGCTCTACTCTTACCACAAGTGGGGCAGGGATCTGTCGGTAGCTATTCCGGCCAGTTGCGGGCTCGCCTTTTTGGCCTGGGGCATGTGGGGCGCCCTGCAGTCGCTGGCAAAAGCCGGCTATGTCGCCCCGATTGCAGCGGCGGTGAGCATCCACATCACTTTCTCGATTTTGGGCATCCTCCTGCTCATCAAAAACGATCGATAGCGGAAAAGTAAAAAGGCCGCGCGGAGCAAGCTCCGTCCGGCCTTTTCACTCATCCTTTCGCCATTGTCTCCAGGCGAAGGCATTATTCGGCTATGGACAGCAGCTCCACATCGAACACGAGTACCGAATTGGGTTCGATCATCGGTGCCGCGCCATTTTCACCATAGGCCAATTCCGGCGGGATAACGATGTGCAGTTTCGACCCGACGTTCATGAGCTGCAGGGCCTCGCTCCATCCCTTGATCACCTGCTCAACCTGGAATTCGGCGGGCTGGCCATGTTTGGCGGTACTGTCGAATTCGGTGCCGTTTATCAACTTGCCGGTGTACTCGACTTTGACGGTGTCGCTGGCCTGTGCCTTTTTGCCTTGGCCCTCTTTGACAACTTCATACTGCAAGCCGCTAGGGGTCACCGTGACACCTTTTTTCTTTTTGTTCTCCGCAAGATATGTATCGCCTGCCGTCTTGTTGGCGGCCTTCATCTCTTCCATCTTGACCATCTGGCGTGCCTGCATCTTGGCCGCGAACTCCTTCTTCACGGTGAGCATCTCCTCAGCGGTCAGAACCGGAGTCGCGCCTTTATAAGCATCCTCGATACCGGTGATGAAAGACTCTTTCTTGATATCGCCGCCGGCGCCTTTAAAGTAATTCCCCACCTCGTAGCCCATGCTGTAGCTGATCTTATCCTCAAAGGTCTCGAGAGGTGCGGACATCGACAAATTCGGCAGAACCAGGCAAAGCCCAAAGGCTGCCGCAACATATAACTTTTTCATTTTTAAAAACTCCTGATTAAGGTTAGTGGAAGGTGCAGTTGTTACGACAGAAGCGTCGCATAGAAAGTAATGACAGGTAGTATACAGTATATCAACCCGTAGGAGAGTACCACCAGGGTTATGCCTTTATTGTTCCGGTTAAGGTTGAAATCCGAACGAAGCCGGGGAAAACGCTGCAAGAGTGACCTCACCTGATGGTGTTTTTTGTGAAAGTGTTCACCGGCAATATAGTCCCTGATTGTTCCGCTGTTTTTCAGATGGTCGAGGGTCTTGCGGCATTCCTCCCGGATAACCCCGCCCTTGCCGCTCGAACCGTACCCGTGGATGATGGTTATAACTGCTATCTTGTTGCGTATCGCGTCATCGATAACCTCAGTCAACCGGTGCAGGGCCAGATCGACGGTCGGCCGGCCCGCTTCAAGGTTGACGGTTTTCTGCAGGAATGGTCGTATTTCCGGCAACTCGGGTTCCGCCCTTTTTGTTCCGCAGAAGGGACATCGCCCGCCTGCGGCTTCCCGTTCATTCCCACAGACCTCACAGACCGTGATCATGGTGGTTCATCTCCTCCCGTGCGGCGAAAGGAGCTAGAGCCTCCTTACCGTGATAACCGCAGGCAGCTGGCGCAGGTGCTGCATCAGGGTGTTCAGGTGCTCGAGATGGCCGACTTCGAGCGAGATGGTCATCTCGGCCAGATCCGCCGGGGTGGTATGCGCGGCTATATCGACAATATTGGCATTGTCGAGACTGATGGCCCCACTGATCTCGGCAAAGATGCCGCGTTTATTTTCCGCACTGATATGAATCCCCACCTTATAGGATTTTTCGGCGATACCGGTCCAGGACACGTCAAGCCACCGCTTGGGATCGGAGCTGAGCAGATTGACGCAATCCGCCTTGTGAACGGACACCCCGCGGCCCATGGTAATGAAGCCGACGATCGGATCGCCTGGGAGCGGCTGGCAGCATTGACTGATCTTGACCAGCATGCCGTCGATGCCGTCGATCTTGATACCGGCCTTGCCCTCACCGTCGTCGCTTACGTGCTGCTGGCTGACCATGAGGCTGGCCAGCTCTTCGGGCGGCAATTCGATATTCTGCTCGGTATCCTTGCGCAGTTCGGCCGGCTCAAGCACCTTGATCAGGTGCTGGGGGGTGATCACCCCGCTGCCCACCTTGACCAGCAGATCGTCGAGGGAATTGCACCGCAACTGCTTGAGCATCAGGCGGATATGGCCGCTTTTGATGATCTTTTTCAGGGAAGTATCGTACTTGCGGATCTCACGCTCGCAGATCTCCCGCCCGAGTTTGAGCGCCTTCTCCTTTTCTTCCCGTCTCAGCCAGGAACGGATCCTGGTCCTCGCCCGGCTGGTTTTGACCAGATCGAGCCAGCCCCGCCGCGGAACCTGGGTGGGCGAGGTGACGATCTCGACGATATCGCCGTTCTGCAGCTGGTATTTGAGCGGCACCTGGCGGCCGTTGACCTTCGCGCCGACACAGCGATCGCCGACCTGGGTATGGATGGCGTAGGCAAAATCGATGGGGCAGCTGCCTTTCGGGAACTCCTTCACCTCCCCGGTGGGCGTCAGGGCAAAAACCTCCGGATCGTAGAGCTCGCCGATCAGGCTGTCGAGGAACTCGCGGGGATCTTCGACCTCCTGGAGTGAGGCGACCAGCTTCTTCAGTTCGCGGAAGAGCCGTGCGTCGTTCTTGTTGATCCTCTGGCCTTCCTTGTAAGCCCAGTGCGCCGCAACACCCTCCTGAGCGACCCGGTCCATCTCATCCGTGCGGATCTGGATCTCGATGAAATGATCGCGGGGCCCGATCACGGTGGTGTGCATCGACTGGTAGTTGTTGGCCTTTGGAACGGAGATGAAATCCTTGATGCGGCCGGGCACCGGAGCCCACTCGCCATGGATGATGCCGAGGGCCTCATAACATTCGTTGACCGTGCCCACGATGATCCGGAAGGCTACCTTGTCGTAAACCCGCTCCAGGGGAATATTCTGGGCAATCAGCTTCTTATAGATGGAGTAGAGGTGCTTCGGCCGGCCGATGATGCGAATCGGCTTGACGCCGCTCTCGCCGAGTTTCCCATAGAGGATCTTGATCACCTCGTCGACATACTTCTGTCGTTGGTCCAGAGAACTCTCAAGCTTATGGGCCAGATCGTAGTGCTCCTCCGGATGGAGGAACTTGAAGGCGTGGTCTTCGAGTTCCCTCTTCAACCAATCGATACCGAGCCGGCTGGCAAGAGGGGCGTAGACATCCATGGTCTCCCGAGCGATATCGAGCTGCCGCTCCCGGTCAACCATATCGAGCAGAAACATATCGAGCAGCCGGTCGACCAGCTTTACCAACAAAACCCGGATATCGGAGGCGATGGCCAGCAGCATCTTCCGCAGGTTTTCCGCCTGGCTCGCCAGCTTGCTGTTGTACTGAACCTGGGTGATGCGGGTCGATCCCTCGACAATCTTCGCGACATCCTCACCGAATTTTTCCGCGAGTTCCTCGACGCTCACCCCTTCCTTCAGGACGCCGTGCAAAAGTCCCGCGAGGATCGTGTCGAGATCCAGATGCATGGAGGCCAGCATCGAGGCCACCTCCAGCAGGTGGATGATGTACAGCTCGCCGGAGAAATGCCGACTTCCCTTATGCACGCGGGTGATGATCGCCCAGGCCTCGTCTATACGAGACAGGTCGACACCCTGCAGATAATTGGCGGCCAGGATTTTTAGGCCGTTAGGATTGATTGTTGCTTCGTTTGCCATCTTTGCCGACATTGCCGGTTCTACTTTTTCATGAGCTCAGCGAGAAGCTTCTCACGCAAGACGGAAACCGCCTCTTCCGGGGTCATTTCCTCGGTTGCCCCGTCTCTGCGGCTACGTACTTCCACTTTGCCGCTCTTTGCGAAACTATTGCCGACCGTCAGCCGGTAAGGGATGCCGAGCAGGTCGGCGTCCTTGAACTTCAGGCCCGGCCGTTCGTCCCGGTCGTCGAGGATCACTTCCAGTCCCGCCGCCTGCAGGTCGCGATAGACCTTCTCGGCCGCGGCGGAAATCGCTTCATCCTTCACTCCGAGATTGAGGACGATGACCGTATAGGGTGCCAGCGGTATGGGAAAGATGATGCCATTGTCGTCATGGTTCTGTTCGATTGCCGCCGCCACCACTCGGCTCACGCCGATGCCGTAGCAACCCATGACAAAATGTTTCTCCTGGCCATCGCTGTCCTGGAAGGTGGCGTTCATCGACTGGGAGTAGCCGGTGCCCAATTTGAAGACATGGCCGACTTCGATGCCTTCGGTGAGTTTCAGTTGGCCGCCGCATGCCGGACAGGGGTCGCCTGGGGTGATCTGACGCAGGTCGGCCACCGCCTCGGCCTGAAAATCGCGGCCAAAGTTGACATTCTTCAAGTGGTAGTTCTTCTCATTGCCGCCGACATAAAAATTGCGCATGGCCGCCACTTCCTGATCGGCGACCACCCGGACTCTTATCCCCACTGGTCCGAGATAGCCGGTCGGCACGCCGGTGGCCTTGAACACCTCCTCATCGCCCGCCATTTCCACGTCGGCCACGCCCAGGAGGTTCTTCAATTTGACCTCTTCCACTTCCCGGTCGCCGCGGACCAGCACCGCGACCGGCTGACCATCGGCTTTGAAAACGAGGGTCTTGACCAGCAGGGAGGGCTCGATACCCAAAAATTCGCAGACCGCTTCCACCTTGCGCTTGCCGGGGGTCTCCACCTTCTCCATCTCCGCGAGAGGCTCGGTTGAGGTTTCAGGCGTAAGCTTCACCACCGCCTTTTCCATATTGGCGGCGTACTCGCAGTCCTTACAGATTACAATGGTATCTTCACCGGTTTTGGCAAGGACCATGAACTCGTGGGAGAAGCTGCCGCCGATGGCCCCCGAGTCCGCCTGCACCGCCCGGAAATCAAGACCGCAACGGGAGAATATGCGTTTATAGGCCTCATACATCTTCATGTAGGAAACTTCCGCCGCCTCGTCGCTCACGTCGAAAGAATACGCATCCTTCATGATGAATTCCCGGCCCCGCATAAGACCGAATCGCGGCCGGATCTCGTCGCGGAACTTGGTCTGGATCTGATAGAGATTGACCGGCAGATCGCGGTAGGAATGCAGTTCCTTACGGGCGATATCGGTAATGACCTCCTCATGGGTGGGTCCAAGGCAGGACTCCCGGTCGTGCCGGTCATGGAAGCGGAGCAGTTCCGGTCCGTATTTTTCGTACCTGCCGGTCTCCTTCCACAGATCGGCGGGCTGCACCATGGGCATCAGCAGTTCCTGGGCACCGGCCCGGTTCATCTCCTCGCGGACGATGTTCTCGACTTTGCGGATCGCCGCAAGCCCGAAGGGCAGATAGGTATAGATGCCGGCGGTGAGCTTGCGCATGAACCCGGCCCGCAGCATGAGGACGTGGCTGACCACTTCGGCTTCGGCAGGGCTTTCCTTGAGGGTCGGCAAGAGTAACTGAGAATAACGCATAGTGTTTCTTTTTCCGTTCTGATTGAATTCTAGATGATCGTCCATACCGGCCCGACGGCCCGGAAGTTTAGGCGCCGTTATGAAATAACCAGGCCATTTCCACCGGTTTCGCTGCGGTTCTTAGACCGGTTCCGAGCATTACCTTGGCCATGTTATTTTGACAACGGCTTACTCGCTTCTTTTAGCAGAATTTCGCTCTTTTTGCCCTTCTTCTTCCATCTTTTTCAGCTCTGTCATGAAAACTTCCATGAGCTCTTCCTCCTTCACTTTCTTCCAGATTTCCCCTTTCTTG
The DNA here is from genome assembly GCA_001799365.1 of Desulfobacterales bacterium GWB2_56_26. Classification (GTDB taxonomy): domain Bacteria; phylum Desulfobacterota; class Desulfobulbia; order Desulfobulbales; family Desulfocapsaceae; genus Desulforhopalus_A. Next base: position 40,542 of record MGTI01000071.1, read on the forward strand.
AAGATAATCCCCACCCCCTTGCCGCCGGCGACGCCGATATCGGCCTGTTTTGCCTCGCCGGGGCCGTTGACCGGGCAACCCATGACCGCCACCTTCAGGGGACTTTTCATGGTCTGCACGAACCGTTCGACCTCTTCAGCAAGACCAAACAGGTCGATTCGGGTGCGGCCGCAGGTCGGGCAGGAGATGAGTTCCGGCCCGCGCTCACGGATCTTCAGGGACCGCAGGAGTTCAAACCCGACCCGTACCTCTTCCACCGGATCCCGGGTAAGTGAAATGCGAAAGGTATCGCCGATGCCCTCGCTGAGCAATATCCCCAGGGCGACACTCGACTTGACCGTGCCGGCGATAAGGCCCCCCGCCTCCGTCACCCCCAGATGCAGGGGATAATCGGTCACGGTGGATAACTTCCGGTAGCCCTGGACGGTAGTGAGCACATCGGCCGACTTGATCGAGATCTTCATCTCATAAAAACCTTGTTTTTCCAGCAGCCGGACATTGCGCAGGGCGCTTTCTATGAGTGCGTCGGTATTGTCTGGCGTCGGATAGCCGTAGCTTTTCAGGAGATCCTTTTCGATGGAGCCGCTGTTGACCCCGACGCGGATCGGCACCTTATGGAGCTTTGCCGCGGCGACAACCCGGGCGATCTTCGCTTCTCCGCCGAGATTGCCGGGATTGATCCGGATGCCGTCGGCCCCGTGCTCCATGGCGACGACGGCCAGCCGGGAATCGAAGTGGATATCGGCGATAAGGGGGATGGCAATTTTATCCTGGATCTCCCGGATCGCTTCGGCAGCGGGGGTATCCGGCACCGCTACCCTGACAATTTCGCATCCAGCCGCCGTGAGTCGCTCTATCTGGCCGACGGTCGCCGCCACATCCTGAGTATCGGTGTTGGTCATCGACTGCACCAGGATCGGGCTGTCGCCGCCCAGGGCGACCCCGCCGATCTTGATCTGTCGCGTCTTGCGTCTAACAATCATCTCTTTCCTGCCCCTGCGCCATACTCTTTTTCTTCAAGAGATTCAGTTCGGCATCCGAACTCCTGATATAGGTCGGAACGCCTTCCGCCAGATCGAGGAGTTCACCCCGAACCAGTTTTTCCCCGGCCAGGAGGCCTAAGGACGAGGCCGAAGGCTCGTGAAGCTGGGCCGGAGCAAGCACAACCCGCTCGCCCAGAAGGGTCCGAAAAAGCTCGCCGTAGACCAGCGCCCCGTCACCCACCATAATCACCGGCTCCGTCACCTGCGCCGCCAGCTCCTGCGGCTGGAGAACGGCCTGCTCACTCACCCTCTCGATCAGCCCGTCGTCGCCCAGCCGGTAAAAGGCGGCGTAGACTTCCTTCTTCCTGGCATCCAGCACTGCGCAGATGAGCTTGTCGCTCACACATTTACTGGCCAGGGCGTCCAAGGTGGAAATGCCGATCAGAACCTTTCCGGCGGCTGCCGCCAGGCCTTTGGCTGTAGCCATGCCGATGCGCAGCCCGGTAAAACTGCCCGGGCCGAGGGAGATCGCGATGCCGTCGATATCCTGCCAGGTGCGTACCGTCTCTACCATCAGCAGATCGATGACCGAAAGGAGTCGCCTGGAATGGGTCACCTTGCCGGTCAGGCTGAAGGCCGCCACCACCCTGCCATCCTGGCGGGTGCCAAGGGTCAGGGCCACAGAACTGCACGGAGTCGCCGTATCGATCGATAAAATGAGCGGGGACTTGCGATCCATCAATTGAACAGCCTGACGATATCGTTGTAGAAGACAAAGATCATAAGCGTTCCCAACAGACCGATGCCTACCTGCTGGGCGATAATCTGCGCCCGTTCGTTCAAAGGCTTGCGCCGCAGCCCTTCGAGGGTGAGAAAGACCAGATGGCCGCCGTCCAGGACCGGAATCGGCAGAAGATTGAGAATTCCCAGATTGACGCTCAAAAGCGACATGAAATAGATCAGGTTCAGCCAGCCGGCCTTCATCTGCTCGCCTGCGATCTGGGCAATGAGAATAGGGCCGCCGATCTCGGACGCCGGCACCACCTGCTGGATGATTTTCACAAAGCCCGTGGCCGTGAGGTCGATATACATCCAGGTCTGCAGAAAAGCATTTTCCAGGGATGCCAGGAGACCGCTCGGTTCCCAGGTCACATCGTCGGCCTTCATGATCCCTATCATATAGCGTTGTTCGACTTCTTCGCCGAAAACATTTTTTACGGCATCGATGGAGGGCTTCACTGTCATAGTAAGTTGCTCGCCGCCTCGCTGCACGACTATCGACAGGGGACTGCCGGTGCTGTCCTTCACAGCCGTCAGCACATCCTGCCAGGCCAAGGTTTCCTTGTCATTGATCCGCAGGATCTCATCACCTTTCTCCAACCCGGCCTGGGCCGCAGGCGAATTCTCATTCACTTTGCCGATACGGGTGGTATCGACGGGGGTGGGAATGCCGACAATGAAAAAAACAAAAAAGAACAGCACGACGGCAAACAGCAGATTGAAGACCGGACCCGCAAGAACGATACAGAATCGCTGCCACACCGGTTTATGGGCAAAAGAAACCTTTTTGTCTGCCTCGGATACTTGCTGTTCATCGGGATTTTCGCCGAACATTTTAACGAAGCCACCGAGCGGAAAGGCGGAGATGACGTATTCGGTCTCGCCCACTACCTTGCCCGCCACTCTGGGTCCGAAGCCGAGCGAAAACTTCAAGACCTTAACGCCAAAGAGCTTGGCGAAGAGGAAATGGCCGAACTCATGAACAAAAATAAGCAGGCCAAGCACCAGGATAAACGAAAAGAGTGTATTCATAGCGAAGAAATAGATGCGGAGAAGCGGCTTCTCCGAGAAAACAATTATTGGAATAATTTCCTAAAGACCGTTCATAATCAATGCGTCGGCTGCTTTTCTGGCAGCTGCATCCGCCCGTAAGATATCTTCAAGGCATGCGTCACTTCCTTGCTCTATAATATCCATTGTTCTGGCCACTGTCTCAGCTATTTGTGAGAAACTGATGCGTGATTGGAGAAAAGCGGCGACAGCGACCTCGTTGGCACCATTGAGCACAGCCGGCGCAACCCCGCCGCGGCGAAGCGCCGTAAAGGCTAAGCGCAGAGCTGGAAAACAATGGTAGTCGGGCTCTTGAAATTCAAGACTTGCGCACTGCGACAGCTGCAGGGACTGCAACTGGAGAGGAAGTCTTTCCGGATAGGACAGCGCGTAGGCTATGGGAATCCGCATATCGGGAATCCCCAGCTGCGCAAGGACGGAACCATCCTGATACTCCACCAGCGAGTGAACGATCGACTGCGGGTGGACGACGACTTCGATAGCCTCGGCGGCAACATCGAACAGCCATCTCGCCTCGATGACTTCCAAGCCCTTGTTCATGAGAGTGGCCGAATCGATCGAAATCTTCTGCCCCATCGACCAGTTTGGGTGCTTCAGCGCCTGCTCTCTGGTTACCCGGAGGAGCTGGTCCACCTTCATGCCGCGAAATGGCCCTCCGGAGGCAGTCAGGATAATCTTCTTGAGATCTTTTTTCCGCCCGGCTTCCAGTGCCTGAAAAATTGCGGAGTGCTCGGAATCGATCGGCAACAGGCGAACCCCCTTCTCCCGCACCGCAGCCATGACAATCCTGCCCGCCATCACAAGTGTCTCCTTGTTGGCAAGCCCGATATCCTTACCCGCCTCGATGGCGGCAAGAGTCGGCAGAAGTCCCGCCGCGCCAACCACTGCCGTGACAGTCATCACCGCTGCCGGAAAAGACGCCACCGCTTTATTGCCCTCAACACCGAAGACGATTCTCGCCCTGAATTCATGCGGCACCAGCAGCGTGAGCTCCTGCGCCCGCTGTTCATCGATAACGGAGATGAGTTTCGGCCGAAATTCCCTTACCTGCTGCGCCAGAAGCGAAACATTGGTGCCGGCAGCCATGGCGACTATCCTGTAACGCTCCGGAAACTGTCTTACAACCTCAAGGACATTGACACCGATTGAACCGGTAGAACCGAGCAAGGCGATACATTTCATAGAAAAGCCGGCAAGAGGAGAAGATAATAGAGAACCGGTCCGACGAAAAGGAGGGAATCGACACGGTCGAGGATACCGCCATGACCGGCCAGCAGCGTCCCGGAGTCCTTGGTTCCCGTGCCCCGTTTGACGATTGATTCCGTGAGATCGCCTAAAATGCCCATTATCGACAGCAGAAATGCGGAAAGAAGAAGAAAGGCCCAGCTGAAGGAGGGCTGAAGGAGAAGGGCGAAACCGGCGGCCGCGGCCATACCGGCCACAATTCCGCCGACGGCTCCCTCGATTGTCTTATTGGGACTGACATTCGGGCAGAGCTTGTTCCTGCCGATGGACCGGCCGACGAAATAGGCGCCGGTATCGGAACAGGCGGTAATGGCGGTCCCGATCACCAGCCAGCTGCTGCCATCGGGAACAAACCGCAGGAGGACTATATGGGCACCGAGAAAACCGACGTACAGCAAGCCGAAAACCAGCCGGCAAAACAACGGGTAGCTCTCCGGAATACTACGATAACGATAGAGGAAATAGCAGGTCAGCGTAAGAAAGGAGAATAGCAGGGCCGGCGGCAGAACATGCAACTCGGGGTGCAGACAGATGATGGCGACCGGTGCGGCGAGGCTTATATTGAGAAACCAGCGCTCGCAGAAATGCACGGTGCGTTCATCGGCCATCTTCAGGTATTCATCGGCGGCCAAAAGGACGATCAAGACAGATACAAGACAAAAGAACAGCGCCGACCCCTTCAGCAAAAGCAGGAGCCAGAAACCAGCAATCAGAATCCCGGGAACAACTCGTTTCATGTCTTTGAGTGCAGCTGTTCGCCGATGCGACCGAATCGTCGCTCCCGCGCCTGATAATCTTGAAGAGCCTGCAGGAATATCTCTCTCCGGAAATCCGGCCACATGATCTCGGTAAAATATATCTCGGCATAAGACAGCTGCCAGAGCAGAAAATTGGATAACCTCGCTTCCCCGCCGGTTCTGATGAGAAGATCGGGGTCGGGCATGGCAGCGGTGTCGAGGTGTTCCGTGATGGTCTCTTCGGATATCGCCTCGACATCCAGATGACCGTCCCGGCACGATCCGCCTATCTTTTTCACAGCCCTGACCAGTTCATCCCGCCCTCCGTAACTGAGCGCCAGATTCAAGGTGAGTTGTGAATTGCCCGCGGTTGCTTCAATGGAATTGACAAGAACTTCACGAACCGATTCAGGCAGCCGCTGACGATTACCGATTGACATCAATCTGATGTCATTTTTCTGCATCCGGGGAAGTTCGGCTTCGAGATACCTTTTCAGAATCGACATTAAGCCGGTTACTTCCTGAGCCGGTCTCTGCCAATTTTCCGATGAAAAGGCGTAGAGGGTAAGATAGCGTATGCCGATTTCGCGGCAACTTTCGACAATATCGCGGACGGAATCGGCTCCGACTTTATGTCCGTATAACCGTGGCTTTTTTCTACTCTTGGCCCACCTGCCATTACCGTCCATGATTATGGCAACGTGACGAGGGAGACGTGTAACATCAATATTGGTGGTGCCGGCCATAGGTAATCCGTGGTAATCAAAACCGCTGCAAAAGAAAGGTGGAGAAGGCGAAAAACTTATACTTCCATCACCTCTTTCTCTTTCGAGGCAGTAGCTTCATCTATTTTTTTGATATACATGTCGGTCTCGCTCTGCGCTTCTTCTTGCAGCTTAAACAATTCATCTTCGGAGATTTCTTTATCTTTTTTCTGCTTTTTCAGAACCTCGATGGCATCGCGACGGATATTACGGATTGCCACCCGGAACTCCTCGCCGATCTTTTTCACCGACTTCACCAGGTCTTTCCGTCGTTCCTCGGTCAACTGAGGAATATTAAGCCGAACTATCTTGCCGTCGCTGATGGGATTGAGCCCGATATCCGATTTGAGTATGGCTTTTTCTATTGCGGGCAACATTTGCGGATCCCACGGCTGAATGGCAATAAGCCTGCTCTCCGGAATCGTCAGTGTTCCGACCTGGTTCAAGGGCATTGAGCTGCCGTAGGCGTTGACATGGATTCCGTCGAGAATCGACAAAGAGGCTCTGCCCGTCCGAATCTTTGCCAATTCCTTTTTAAAGGACTCGACGCTCTTCTCCATCTTTTCAGACATTTCGAAAATCACTTCGCTCATGGTATCACCTCTTATATTTGCTCTCTCTCGGTCCAAGGGCCATCGTGGAGGAAGCGGCAGTTGCCTCGCCTCATCTGGCTCAGAGTTCCATTCCGATCTCAGGCCAAATATAGGTCGAGCTTCTCAATCGGCAATCAGTGTGCCAACTTTCTCCCCCATAGCGGCACGTTTGATATTGCCCGCAACACCCATGTCGAGAACCATAATAGGAAGATGATCCTCTTTGGCCAGAGCAATTCCCGCAGCATCCATCACCCGCAGCCCCTTCTGCAGGACTTGGTCGTAAGTGAGATAATCAAACTTAACCGCACTTTTGTCAAAAACAGGGTCGCGGTCGTATACGCCATCCACCTTGGTGGCCTTAATTACGAGATCTGCATCGATTTCCAAGGCTCTCAGAACACCGGCGGAATCGGTAGTGAAATAAGGATTTCCGGTACCCGCGGCAAAAATAACGACTCGCCCTTTTTCCAGATGGCGAGTCGCTCTTCGACGAATATAGGGCTCGGAGACAGATTGCATCGGGATAGCCGACATAACCCGGGTGATGACGCCAATACGCTCCAGGGCATCCTGCATGGCAAGACTGTTCATGACTGTGGCAAGCATACCCATGTTGTCGGCGGTCGTCCTGTCCATGCCTTTGCTGGCCCCGGCAACACCCCTGAAGATGTTGCCGGCACCGATGACAAGCCCCAATTCCGCACCAGCCAAAACCACTTCCTTGACTTCTGTCGCAACAAACTCGAGAACCTTGGTATTGATCCCATAGGAATCGCCGCCCATGAGCGCTTCACCGCTGAGTTTCAATACCATTCTCTTGTACTTTAACTTTTCAGTCATTGTCGTGTCCTCAACAGAAGGATTAGAAATCCAGGCCATCCTCATCTCAGACGGTCTGTTCAACGCATGCCAGTATTACTTATTCGGCACCGACCTGGAATCTGGCGAATTTCTTGACCGAAATGTTCTCTCCCATCTTTCCGACCAGTTCGTTCAGCAGATCCTGTATGGAAAGGTCTGGATTCTTCACGAACTTCTGTTCAAGCAGGGCGACTTCCGCAAGAAACTTCTCAATCTTACCGTTTACCATTTTCTCAACGATGGCCTCAGGCTTCCCTGAATCCAAGGCCTGTTGCACGAAGATGTCTTTCTCGCGGGCTATAACATTTGCCGGCACCTCATCCCTGCTTATGGAAATTGGATTGGCCGCAGCAATATGCATCGCCAGGTCTTTCGCGAATTCCCTGAAATCGTCATTCTTGGCGACAAAATCCGTCTCGCAACCAAGCTCAACCATGACACCAAGCTTGCCGCCGGCATGGATGTAAGTAGCAACGACGCCTTCGCTTGTCGCCCGATTTGCTCTTTTGGCGGCTACGGCCAGACCCTTCTGTCGCAACAGATCTACCGCCTTTTCCATATCGCCACCAGTACTTTCGAGGGCTTTCTTGCAATCCATCATGCCAGCTTGCGTTTTATCCCTCAGATCTTTTACCATCTTCGTCGTAATAGCCATGGTAAATCTCCTTATCTTTATTAATTTTAAATAGTTGCTGAAAGGAATACTGCCGTCGCTAAAAAGCTGCTTGTTGGTTTTACATATGAAAAAGGGGCGGTCTCACGACAGCCCCTTTTCATAACACAGCACATCCTTCCGGAGCTAACTCAGCCTAGCTCTGGCATCTTACGCATCCGTCTCAGCTGCTTCGTTGTCCATTTCACTTCCGGCATCTCCCATAGCTGCCGCAACAGCCTCTTCGGAGGCCTCTTCTCCATCACGCATAGCTTGGCCGGCGAGCACAGCCTCGGCAATATGGTGACTGATGAGACGTATCGAACGAATCGCATCGTCATTGCCCGGAATGATAAAATCAATTCCTTCCGGACTGCAGTTTGTATCGGTTACCGCTACAACCGGTATTCCAAGTTTGACCGCCTCATTAACGGCAATGTCTTCCTTTCGCGGATCTATAATGAAAATTGAGGTTGGTAGATTACGCATATCTTTGATTCCGCCAACATTCCGCTCAAGCTTGATACGCTCCTTCTCCATTAAGAGCACTTCCTTTTTCGGGAAGCGGTTGATTGAGCCATCTGCCTGCATCGATTCGATTGACTTCAACCGATCGATGCTGTTCTTGATTGTCTGAAAGTTGGTCAGCATCCCACCCAACCAGCGGTGATCAACGTAAAACATCCCGCAACGTTTTGCTTCCTCTTGTATTATATCCTGGGCCTGTCGTTTTGTGCCGACAAAGAGAATCGTCCCGCCCCGTTTCACTTCTTCTGTTATAAACTCACAGGCTTTCTCGAACAGCTTTTTGGTGATGTCCAGGTTGATAATATAGATCCCATTACGCGGCCCGTAAATATACTGTTTCATCTTGGGATTCCATCGCCTGGTCTGATGGCCGAAATGAACACCGGCCTGCAGCATATCTTTTACCGTAACATTTGACATTTAAGTTTCTCCTTCTGGTTTTTCCGCCATCTTCATGATCGATCCAACATCCAAAGTGTTGTACGACACCAGTTGAACGCGAAGATGTGTGTATTTGGTTCAACGAACCTGTAGTTGATTCAACGAACCTCTTGGTCTAACATACAAAAAGAACAATCTGACTTCATACCATGAGTTGCGCCTCTTTGCAAGCCATGGATAGAAGCCTTACCCGAATATTTCATTTTCTCACCAGAGAACTCTTTCCAGTGAGGACAAGCTTCAGCCACTCCAAGCCAAACTTCAACAGTTCGCTGTCGTCGGCATCGATTCGGCGGCGCTGAGCCTTTTCAAGCGAAAATTGCTGGAGTATCTTCCTGGCCTCGACAAGTTGTCTGAAGCCATCGATGTTATAACAAACAAGGAAGGAAAGCCGTTGCTTTTCACCGGCCACCCCTTCTCCCTTCCAAGGGTTCTTGGCAAAAAGAGTATCGAGTTCCGCCCAGTAATCATTGAAGACATTGTATTCAGATACTCTTTGATTGCGTATCCAGCTTTTCGCCCCAAATTTCTTATCTTCCTTATGCCCGAAACAATAGGCATGATCGGTCAAAAAATAATATTCTTCAGGGATTTTCTGAGCATTGCTCCGGTCGACTGCACGTTCAAGAGGATATGTTCTGCAAGCGGAAGGTCGATCTTCATACACCGAACAACCGCTTGTTTGAAGAAATGGACAGGCCTTTTCTTCATCTTCCGTCAACCGCAGTTTAACTGTAGGGAAAAAAGGATTTTCGCCTTTGTGCAGTTGGGTATATAGCCGCAGAAATTCGGCCGAAGCTATCCCCAGATTAATTTTTAATCTTATGATATCATATGGATAAAGAGTAAGATCGACATTCCTGCAGCACTTGGTAAAGCAGGCGACCCCCGGGTGGCAATCGAATGGGAATTCCTTGTCGCCGAGCGGCACCATATTTTCGGGAAATTCCTTGTTGTTCATGTTCCGCTGATCCTCGGGCACAATCATAATTTTCAAAAAAAAAGCTGGCTTGGAACAATGTTCCAGCCAGCTTTCATTTTCATCTACAAACACTGTTAGCTTTCAGTTTGGGGGACCTGAATAACCTCTTCGTAACCGACCAGTTCGATAATCGCCATGCTCGCTGCATCGCCTTTCCGCACTCCGGTTTGCAGGATTCTGGTATATCCGCCATTACGCTCAAGGAACTTCTCTTTAATATCAGTGAACAACTTCTCTACGACGGACTTGCTGCGGATGAAGGACAGTGCCTGTCTTCTGGCGTGCAGATCACCTTTCTTTGCAAGAGTTATCAGTTTTTCGGCAATTGGCCGAACTTCCTTGGCTTTTTCCGTGGTGGTGACTATTCTCTCGTGTTCGAATAGCGAAGTAACCATGTTCCTGAACATCGCCATTCTGTGAGAACTGGTACGTCCTAATCTTTTACCGGCTTTTCTATGTCTCATTTCTAACCTCAGCTTCTGGACAATATCAGAATTGAAATCTATCAGTTAATTAATTTTTCAGTTTTTCCTGCTTCAGGCCTTACCTTCTTCCTTGTCTCCGCGGAGGTTCGGTGGAACCCAGTTTTCAAATTTCATCCCGAGAGTAAGATCCATTTCAGCAAGGAGAGCTTTTATTTCATTGAGAGACTTGCGGCCGAAGTTTTTGGTCTTCAGCATCTCCTGGTCGGTTTTCTGGGCCAGGTCTCCGATATAGTTTATATCGGCATTCTTCAAACAATTTGCCGATCGAACCGAAAGTTCGAGGTCCTCTACAGGCTTATCCAGATAGGGATTGAGAGGTTCGGAATCCTTGATGGAGTCGGTAAGAATCTCGGGCTCGGCATCTTCTTCATCAAAGTTGATAAAAATGGTCATCTGATCCTTGAGAATCTTGGCGGCATAAGCCAGTGCGTTCTCAGGTCTAAGGCTGCCATCCGTCTCGATCTCAATGGTCAATTTGTCGTAGTCCGTTTGCTGGCCGACACGTGCCTGTGAAACGACATATTGGATCTTTTTAATCGGTGTGAAAATAGCATCGATCGGAATCTGGCCGATGGAAAGGTTCTCCTTATCCATCTTCTCGGCCGGTTGATACCCCTTTCCCCACTCTACAGTCATTTCAGCGTGGAAATTAATCGGTCCGGTCAGAGTGCAGATGATCTGATCCTCGTTCATCACTTCAACATACGCCGATTCTGTGATATCACCTGCTGTTACAATGCCGGGACCGACCTTGTCGATAACCACCTTTTGCGAGTCGGGAGTATAAAGCTTAAGCCGTACCAGCTTGAGATTGAGAATTATTTCACTCACGTCCTCCAGAATATCCTTCATGGAGGTGAACTCGTGCAGTGCGCCTTCAATCTTTACCGTGGTAATAGCTGCACCCTGGATGGAAGAGAGAAGAATCCGCCTCAGGGAATTGCCTATGGTCGTAGCGTAACCTCTTTCGAGAGGCTGGCAAATGAACTTCCCATACGTATCAGAATGCTTTTCTTTATCAACTTCCAACTTTTCTGGTTTGATCAGCTCATTCCAGTTACGGTGAAACGGTATTTTTTCGTCAGCAGCTTGAGTCATATTTTCCTTCTCTGCGATTCCCATCTTTGTAGTCGTGGCCTAAACACCTTACTACAAAGCGAAAACTCGCATAAGCTTCAGGATGAACAACGATTGTTTTTATCTTTTGCCCAGCCCAATCTTACTTCGAGTAGAGTTCGACGATAAGTCTCTCTTGAATTGGCATGGTGATCTCTTCCCTGTTCGGAAGAGCTTTTATCGTTGCCTTGTAGTTGTCTTTATCCAGTTCAATCCAGCTTGGCATCCCTCGTCTTACAACAGCTTCAACGTTCTCATTGATCAGCGCGTTGGCTCGACTCTTTTCTTTCAAGGTAACAATATCTCCAACCGAGACAAGGAAAGATGGAATGTTTACCTTGCGCCCGTTTACCAGAATATGGTTGTGCCGAACAAGTTGTCGTGCCTGGTTTCTGGAAGAAGCAAATCCTATCCGAAAGACGGTATTATCCAGACGACGCTCCAGCATAACCAGTAGATTTTCGCCGGTGACTCCCTTTTGCTGCTCCGCCTTTTCAAAGAATAGCCGGAACTGCTTTTCGAGCATACCGTACATGCTCTTAACCTTCTGTTTTTCTCGCAATTGAATTGCGTAGTCGGACTGCTTTTTAAATCTTGCCTGGCCATGTTGTCCAGGACCGAATGCACGTCTCTCGAAGGAACATTTGTCGGAAAAACAACGATCGCCTTTGTGATAGAGCTTTAAATTCTCTCTTCTGCAACTACGACATACTGCATCTATATCTCTAGCCAATTTCGGCCTCCATTCGAATAGTTTGGGTCAGGTCCATCTTCAGCTATTACACACGACGACGTTTCGGTGGTTTGCACCCGTTGTGTGGAACAGGGGTAACATCATAAATACGACTTACCTCCAAACCTGTGGTAATCAAAGCACGCAACGCAGCTTCTCTTCCAGGTCCCGGCCCCTTGACCTTAACTTCGACCTTACGCATTCCTATATCGGTAGCCTTTTTCGCTGCGTCGGTAAGAGCATTCTGCGCAGCAAAGGGTGTCGATTTACGGGATCCTTTGAATCCAAGCACCCCGGCACTGCACCAACTGACCACGTTTCCCTGCTTATCGGAAATAGTAACGATAGTATTATTAAAGGTCGAATATATAAAGACAATGCCTTCCGGAATATTCTTTTTTACCTTTCTCTTTTTTACAACAGCCATAACTTACACCTGTGTTGAGTTCAATTATTTCCGACGTGCGGCGCCCTTCCGAGGTCCTTTTCGCGTGCGTGCATTTGTTTTGGTATTTTGCCCGCGACAGGGTAACCCCATACGATGGCGTCTGCCTCGATAACATCCAAGATCGGTAAGTCTCTTGATGTCCATTGAGACTTCTCTCCGACGATCGCCTTCAACAACATATTCATCCTCGATGACCTTACGGATGCGGTTGACATCATCACCGTCAAGATCGTCGCTGTTCATTGTATATGGCAGATCCACTTTATCGAGAATCTTGCGTGCGGAAGTTAAACCGATGCCGTGTATGTAAGTTAACGCACGGTCCATATGTTTGTTTTTCGGAAGGTCAATTCCTGCTATACGTGCCAAGGTATATCTCCTTAGAAGAAGTAGGTAATTATAATTGGCAAAATCAAATTATCCCTGCCTCTGTTTATGTTTCTTAACTTTACAGGATACGCGAACAATACCGTTGCGTTTAAAGATCTTACAGTCACTGCATATTTTCTTTATCGATGCGCGTACTTTCATAATCAACGAACTCTCTATTTTTTCTTTTTGGCGTTCTTTGCCCGAAACGTGACTCTGCCCCTGTTCAAATCATATGGAGAGAGTTCTATGGTAACCCTGTCTCCAGGCAGTATTTTAATAAAATGCATTCGCATTTTCCCTGAGATGTGGGCCAGCACCTTATGACCGTTGTCTAGCTCTACCCGAAACATCGCATTCGGTAACGGTTCAATAATAGTACCTTCTACTTCTATGGCTTCTTCTTTTGACATGGAGTATCCTGAAAAATCAAAGTTTCAGTTAAAAACGGAACAGTATAGTACAACTTCATCAAAAAGAGAAGCTGTTTTTTTGATACCGCTAATTTTCACGAGAGCTCAAAACCATCGGACCCATCTCGGTTATAGCAACCGAATGTTCGAAATGAGCCGAAGGTTTTTTGTCATTCGTAATAACAGTCCAACCGTCTCTCAACACTTTAACTTTATGTGTACCCATGTTCACCATAGGTTCAATGGCCAAAACCATACCAGGTAACAGCCTGGATGTTCTCTCCCCTTGGTAGAAATTTGGAATTTCCGGTGCTTCATGTAGAGATGAACCGATTCCATGGCCAACAAATTGTTTGACCACGGAAAAACCGTTTTCCTCTACATGCGCCTGAATTGCCTTGGAGATGTCTGCGACTCGATTTCCAACAATCGCCTGTGCAATCCCCTTCTCAAGTGATTCTTTTGTCACAATAAGCAGCCTTGCCACATCTTCTTTAACTCCCCCGACCGGAAGAGTAACGGCAGAGTCACCAAAAAAACCACGAAAAAGCACCCCAAAATCTATCGATACGATATCCCCTTTCTTGAGCTTTCTTTTTCGAGAAGGAATACCGTGTACAACTTCTTCATTGATCGATACGCAAAGACTCCCTGGAAATCCCCTATATCCTTTGAAAGCAGGTATCGCCTTCATTTTTAGACATTTATCTTCAGCAACCCGGTCCAGATCCCAAGTAGTGATCCCTGCTTCGATAATTGTTTGCAGCATCGATAAAGTTTCTGCAACAATTTGATTGGCCTCTCTCATCAAGAGGATTTCGTCTGCAGTTTTTATAATAATATTTCTGCTGCGAGGTTCGTCTGTTGAAGCAGTCACAATCACCTACGGCCTTTAATTCTGCCCTGTTTCATAAACCCTTCATAATTCCTCATATGCAGATGCGATTCAATCTGCGCGATAGTGTCTATGCCGACACCGACTACAATGAGCAGCGCTGTTCCACCGAAATAGAAGGGAATGTTAAATTGAGAGATAAGTACTGTCGGCAGCACACAGACCGTGCTGAGGTATATAGCCCCGACAACTGTTAACCTCGTTAAAACTTTATCAATAAACTCAGCTGTCTTTTTACCGGGTCTGATTCCTGGAATAAATCCGCCGTGTTTTTTTAGATTTTCGGCAACGTCATCCGGCTTAAAAGTGACTGCCGTGTAAAAAAAACAGAAGAAAACGATCATTGCCACATAGCATATATAATAGTATACGGTCCCGGGATTCATCGCAGCCGATGCTTTCTGTACCCAGTCAATCTGGATAAAACTTCCAATGGTGGCCGGAAACATCATTATCGATGAAGCGAAAATCGGTGGAATTACTCCGGATATATTTATTTTCAGTGGCAAATGCGAACTCTGTCCACCATACACTCTTCGGCCGACTACTCGTTTGGCGTACTGTATCGGAATACGGCGCTGCGAGGTCTCACAGAATACAATAACTCCGACCACCGCAAACATGAACAGTACAAGAAACGGAACAAAGAACAGTGCGATCTCTCCAGCCTTGATCAATTGAATGGAGTTGACGATAGCAGCCGGTCCTCTTGCAACAATTCCGGCAAAGATGATTAGTGAGATGCCGTTGCCTATTCCTCGTTCCGTCATCTGTTCCCCAAGCCACATAATGAAGGCAGTGCCTGAGGTGAGGGTCAACATGGTCAGGAGTTTAAACTGCAACCCGGGATCAAGGACAATCGCCTCTCCACCAGGCCCTGTCATTCCCTCCAATCCCGCCGCGATGAATGTCCCCTGAATGACACTGAGGAATACTGTGCCGTATCGCGTATATTGAGTGATTTTACGCTGCCCGGATTGACCTTCCTTTTTCAACGCCTCGAGCTGAGGAATAACGACCGTCAACAGCTGGATTATGATCGAGGCGCTGATGTAGGGCATTATTCCCAATGCAAAGATCGAGAAATTTTCCAGAGCACCACCGGAGAACATGTTAAACATGCCGAACAGGGTGCTGGCATTTTGGCTGAAGAATGCAGACAATGCTTCGCCGTTGATTCCAGGGGTCGGAATCTGAACTCCTATCCTGTATACTGCGAGCATTATAAGCGTAAACAACACACGCCGACGCAACTCAGGAATATTTGCAGCATTCTGCAATCCACTCATTATGTTACCTATATGCGATTCTACTGAAATTCCACTTCAGATAAACTTTTGACCAACCTGCTTAAGCCTCTACAGGCTTTTCGATAACAACAGAACCGCCGGCCGCTTCAATTTTGCTCTTTGCCGAAGCGCTGATCTTGTCTACCTGCACTTTAATCGCCTTTGTTATCTCGCCGTTCGCCAGCACTTTAACGGCCATTCCCTTTTTTACGATCCGTGCCGCAATCAGTACTTCAACAGTAATAACGTCGGCAACCATCTCATTCAGCTGAGAAAGTGAAACCAGAGCATACTCTTTCTTAAAAACATTGGTAAAGCCACGTTTTGGGATACGCCTTTGCAAGGGCATCTGACCACCCTCGAATCCCGGTTTGACACCTGAGCCAGATCGAGCTTTAAACCCTTTGTGACCCCGCCCGGCTGTTTTTCCGTGTCCACTTCCGGGACCACGCCCAACTCGTTTTCTTTGTTTGGTGGATCCTGCCTGGGGAGCGAGTTTTGCTAAGCTTAACATTCTATCTCTCCTCTATACGTACAAGATGCGATACTTTTCTGATCATACCTCTGAGCTCGGGAGTATCTTTTCTTGTCACTGTCTTGTTCATTTTAGTAAGTCCCAACCCTATCAAAGTAGCATTAACCCTTTTGGTGCTGCCGATGCCGCTTTTCACCAGAGTTACAGTAACTGTCTCAGACATTTGACTACCTTCTTTTCAAATATTGACTTGGAAGTGTTCCTCTTTGGAAAACACTCCGGTGTAATTAAGCGCTTAGCTCCTCTAAGGATTTGCCGCGCAACTCTGCTATATTTCGGGCAGAACGTAAATCTTTTAATCCAGCCAGAGTGGCTTTGACCATGTTATGGGGATTGTGCGAGCCAAGACACTTGGTAAGTATATTTGAAACACCTGCAGCTTCGAGGACCGCTCGTACAGGACCACCGGCAATAAGTCCGGTGCCTGCCGATGCAGGTTTCAATAAGACCTTACCCGCTCCGAATTTGCCGACAATCTGATGAGGAATGGAAGTCTCGGTGAGAGCGATGGAACACATACTTTTCCGAGCCTGTTCAACTCCCTTCCGAATCGCCTCAGGAACCTGATTGGCCTTTCCGAGGCCATATCCGACCTTTCCCTTACCGTCACCTACAACGACAATCGCACTGAAGCTGAACCGCCGTCCGCCCTTAACAACCTTCGCTACACGATTAATAAATACAATCTTCTCTATAAGCTCCTCAGTAGCCACACTTTTGGAACGTTTGAAATCAGACAAGGGACACCCCCGTAAAATTAGTGATTAAAATTCCAGGCCACCTTCCCGAGCTCCCTCGGAAAGTGATTTCACCCTGCCGTGATACACTGCACCGCCGCGATCAAAGGTAACTTTCATAATGCCTGATGCTTTTGCCCGTGTCGCGAGTACCTGGCCAACCTTTTTTGCAGCCGCAGTTTTACCCTTTTCTTCACCCAAGTTGAATTCCTTATCGATGGTGGACATTGACACAAGGGTACGCCCTGCTGCATCATCGATCAACTGCGCGTAAATATGTTTATTGCTTTTAAAGACCCTCAGTCTCGGCCTTTCGCTCGTACCAGAGATTTTCTTTCTGATACGCTGTATGCGCTTGGCCCTCGCTGTAATCTTGGGGTTCGTCTTAGCCATTGCTATACACCATGTAAAAATTAGCGACCGCAGAGGTCAATATTTTATTTTGTTCCTGACTTGCCGACTTTCTTAATTATTACTTCGTTATCGTATCGAATGCCTTTGCCTTTATAGGGTTCAGGCTTTCTTATCTGCCTAATTTTTGAGGCAGTAAGTCCAAGCAGTTCCTTATCGATTGATTCGAGAACGATTTTGGTATTTCCTTCAACAGTTGCTTTAACTTCATTTGGGAGCATAAAATCTTTGGGATCAGAAAACCCGACATTGAGCGTGAGTACTGAACCGCTGACACTTGCCTTGTAGCCTACTCCCTCAATAATGAGGACTTTTTTAAAACCATCGGCAACTCCAGTGATCATATTGTTAATAAGAGTACGAGTCAGGCCACGAAATGCATTGACCTTCGTATTCTCTACTCTATTACTAACACTGATCACGTTATCCTGGACTGTAACTTCTATATCCGAGATTATATTGCGTTTCAAAGTTCCCTTTGTACCGGTTACGGTTATAAGCTGATCCTGCAGATCGACTTTAACTCCGACAGGCACAGGGATTGGTTGCTTACCAATTCGAGACATAATTTCCTCCGTTATTCGCAGGGTCTACCAGACCTCGCAAATTATCTCCCCACCAGAATTAAGAGCTCTAGCAGTCTTATCTGTCACAATGCCCTTGGATGTGGAGATAATTGCGATCCCAAACCCACCCAATACTCTTGGTATTTCATTTACCTTGGCATATTTTCGCAACCCCGGTTTACTTACTCTCTTAAGGCCGGTGATAACAGTCTCTCTGTTGGGACCATACTTAAGATCAACTTTCAGTATGTCCTGAACATCGTCGCCGATTACGTGATAGTCACGAATATATCCTTCTTCCTTCAGTACCTTCGCCACTCCAACTTTGACAGTGGATGAAGGCATTTGGACAGAATCAAACTTTACCATTACTGCGTTTCTTAACCTGGTCAGCATATCTGCCAGGGGATCGCTCATAGACATAGCGAACACTCCTTATTTTCAAATTGTTACCTAAATCTGACAGAGATAGAGATGGACTTCTACCAACTGGATTTGGTGACACCAGTTATTTCTCCGCTGGATGCAAGTTTGCGGAAGCAAATTCTGCAAACACCGAATTTCCTGATAAATGCCCTGGGACGTCCGCAAAGAGGGCATCTGTTATACTTCCGCGCAGAAAATTTTGCTTTTCTTTGTGCCTTTGCAATTATGGATTTCTTAGCCAAACCGACCTCCAAATACTAACTTTTAAGGATCTTCGAACGATCAATTATTTTTTAAATGGTAAACCAAGCATTCTGAGCAAAGAGGCACTCTCCACATCAGTTTTCGCGGTTGTTACAATAGTAATGTTCAACCCTTTGATTTTATCAATTTTGTCGTAATCTATTTCAGGGAAGATTATTTCTTCCTGAATTCCCATCGAGTAATTTCCTCTCCCGTCAAACCCTTTAGGAGACAAGCCTCGGAAATCGCGAACACGCGGCAGGGCAACATTTACCAGTTTACTAAAAAAATCATACATCTTGTCGCCACGAAGGGTAACACAACAGCCGATAGGCATGCCAACCCGCAACTTGAAGGTGGCTATAGATTTTTTGGCCTTGGTAACTATCGCCTTCTGGCCGGCGATTCTCGTCAGCTCTTCAGCAGCACCCTCTACTATCTTCGGATTCTGCACCGCCTCACCGAGGCCCATGTTCAAAACAATTTTTTTTATCTGAGGAATTTCCATGACATTTTTATAGCCGAATTCCTCTCTGAGTGCAGGAACACACTCATTAATGTATATATCTCTCAGCGCACCCATGTATGACTCCTAGCGTATCCTTTTTGACTATGCTTTGCTTTCGATGGACTCACCGCAGCTCTTGCAGTAGCGGATTTTTTTCCCATCGTCGAGAATTTTCTTGCCGATGCGACCGGTTTTGGTGCACTCAGGACAGATTAGCTGCAGATTGGAAACATGGATCGGAGATTCCTTTTCAACAATCTGACCCTGCTGGTTCATCTCTCTTGGCTTGGTATGCCGCTTGATCATGTTGATCCGCTCAACCACAGCCTTGTCCTTATCTATCAGAACCCGGAGAACCTTTCCAACTCTGCCTTTATCTTTGCCGGCAATTACCTCAACCTGATCATTTTTCTTCAGGTATGTTTTCCCCTGTCTCATTGTTGTACCTTTATTCAATCAGTGTATCTATACCCCATGCAGACACGGGTCGTTAAAGTGCTTCTGGGGCCAGAGAAATAATTTTCATGAATCCTTGATTCCTTAACTCACGAGCAACCGGACCAAAGATACGTGTGCCGACCGGTTCGCCGGATGACGCCAACATTACTGCGGCGTTATCATCGAATTTCACCCAGGTATCGTCCATCCTTTTCATTTCTCGCTTCGTTCGGACGATAACGGCTTTCATGACGTCGCCCTTTTTGACCTTAGCGTTCGGTATGGCCTCTTTGACCGTAACGACAATTACATCGCCGATGGTTGCATAACGTTTTCCGGTCCCGCCAAGAACTCTGATGCAAAGCACTTTTTTGGCCCCGGAATTGTCAGCAACGTTGAGTACTGTTTCTGTCTGTATCATAATTTCACCTGATATCTCATCTGATTAGCCGCTATTAGCACAGCCATCCAGCTTCTGCCAGTATCACACTGCCTGTTCCAGTATGGTTTTCACCCGCCATCTTTTTCTTTTGCTCAATGGACGGCATTCTTCAATGAGAACAATGTCTCCAATATTGCAGCTATTGTCCGGATCATCAGCGAGATACTTAACGCTGGTTTTCATGAATTTCCCATAGAGCTTGTGACGAACTTTACGTTCAACCCGAACGACAACACTTTTTTCCATT
Source organism: Desulfobacterales bacterium GWB2_56_26 (assembly GCA_001799365.1). Taxonomy (GTDB): domain Bacteria; phylum Desulfobacterota; class Desulfobulbia; order Desulfobulbales; family Desulfocapsaceae; genus Desulforhopalus_A. Next base: position 60,483 of record MGTI01000071.1, read on the forward strand.
CTGTTGCTGACGACAGAACCAGTTCTTGTCTTTCTCGATTTTTTTAATTCACTCATAATTAGTCAATTTGTAGGTGTTTTTAGAACCTGACCATCTATTCAATTGTCAATACCGGTCATCAGTTGATGGATTGCCTTTTTATGGTCTCGATTCTAGCAATATCTTTTTTAATTTTCTTCAGTTTGGATGTATCTTCAAGAGGTCTGATACGATGCTGAAAAGAAAGATTTCCCAACTCCTCGCGCAGATCCTTGAGATTTTTGGCGAGTTCTTCAGCAGTCATTTTGCGGAGTTCTACCGATTTCATAACGTATTCTCCTTCGTGACAACTTTTGTAGAAAAAGGCAGCTTGTTCCCAGCCAGCTCCAGGGCCTTGATTGCAACATCCTCGCTCACTCCGGAAATCTCATAGAGAATACGACCTGGTTTGATGACGGCAACCCAGGATTCAGGGCTGCCCTTGCCTTTCCCCATACGCGTTTCGGCGGCCTTCTTAGTAAGAGGCTTGTCTGGAAAAACTCTGATCCATACCTTTCCGCCACGCTTCATAGTTCGATTGATAGTAATACGTGCTGCTTCAATCTGCTGTGCACTCATTTTCCCGCACACAGTTGCTTTAAGAGCAAATTCGCCAAAAGCAAGAGAGGATCCGCTGCTGGCCACACCTCGTGACCTGCCCTTAAAAACCTTTCTATGTTTGACCTTTTTCGGACTTAACATCTTCTACTCCAAAATTGAAAAGGATTTCATACCATGTTGTTTACTGAACGGCACCGCTATCTTTGCCGCTCAAAACCTCACCATTGAATATCCAGACTTTAACGCCGATGATTCCATATGTGGTGAGAGCTTCGGCAAGTGCGTAATCAACGTCGGCGCGCAAGGTGTGAAGAGGTACCCGGCCCTCGCGTACCCACTCGCAACGAGACATTTCAGCGCCGCCGAGTCTTCCCGAACAGGAAATTTTTATCCCCTGCACGCCGAATCGCAATGCTGAACTCACAGCCTTTTTCATGGCACGACGGAAAGCTACCCGCCGAACCAGCTGTTGCGCTATATTTTCTGCAACAAGCTGAGCATCCGCCTCCGGCCTTCTCACTTCCTGGATGTCAAGAGTAACCTTCCGGGATATAAAGCCTTCTATCTCTTTTTTGAGCACTTCTATTTCGGCGCCTTTCTTGCCGATAACAATTCCAGGTCGTGCGGTAAACAGCTTGATCCGAACCTGATCTCCGGTTCGCTCAATGTTTACTTTTGACAGACCAGCGTGCTGTAGACGCTTTTTGAGGAATTTTTTAATTTTCTGATCTTCTATCAGATAAGTTGAATAATCCTTATCTGCATACCAGATCGAATCCCATGTCCGGGTAATGTTCAGTCTCAGTCCTTGTGGATTAACCTTCTGCCCCAAAACAGTCCTCCAACAAATATATTGTTCAATTAAGTGTTAAAAGTAAGTACAGCACCATCAATGCTTCGCCATCTCTTTAGTTCTCGTCGAGAACAACGGTAATGTGGCTTGTCCTTTTAATGATGCCTGTAGCTCTGCCCTGTGCTCTTGGACTAATCCTTTTCAGGGAAGGTCCGCCATCGATGATTATCTTTTTTACATAAAGATTATCTACATCCGCCTTGTCATCCTGTGTGGCATTTGCCAGGGCAGATTCAATAACCTTTTTAATTATTCCAGCACCCTTTTTCGGCATGAAACGAAGAGTTGTGAGAGCCTGATCAACCCCCATCCCCCTAACCACATCGGCTACGAGTCTCGCCTTTTGTGCTGATATCCTGATATATTTTCCTACGGCTTTTGCTTCCATAGTTTGTACCCCTGGTGAGTGTCCTGCCAGAAACCTTCGGGTGGTTTCAATTTATTTTTTACCTTTTTTATCAGCAGCATGGCCATAGAAGGTCCTCGTCGGAGAAAACTCTCCGAGCTTATGACCGACCATATTTTCTGTAACAAAGACCGGAATAAACTTTTTCCCGTTGTGCACAGCAAAGGTGAGCCCAACCATCTCCGGGCTGATATCGGAGCGCCTTGACCATGTCTTTATTACCTTCCGCGAACCGCTCTCTGCAGCATCAAACACTTTCTTAAGCAAATGATCGTCGATGAAAGGACCTTTTTTTACTGAGCGTGCCATATGTAACTCCTCTTATGATCTCTTCTTGACAATCATATTGTCAGAAGACTTCTTTTTCCTGGTCTTGAAGCCTTTTGAAGGAATACCCCAAGGGCTGCATGGATGTCTGCCGCCTGAACTCTTGCCTTCACCTCCGCCCATCGGATGATCAACGGGATTCATTGCAACTCCACGAACATGGGGCCGATTTCCCATCCACCGGTTCCTTCCTGCTTTGCCGAGTTTCTGGCTCTCGTGCTCACGATTCCCCACCTGCCCTATGCAGGCCCGACAGTTGCTGTTGAATTTTCGAACCTCTCCAGATGGCAGACGAACGAGTACATAGCCACCTTCTTTGGCCATAAGCTGTGCTCCGACACCGGCGCTGCGTACCAGTTGCGCACCCTTGCCTATTTTCATTTCAATGTTGTGAATGACAGTACCGAGAGGAATGTTGATAAGCGGCAGGCAGTTGCCTGGTTGAATATCCACATTGTCTCCAGCAACAACGGTATCGCCGACCGATATTCCATCAGGAGACAGAATATATCTCTTCTCACCATCAACATAACTCAGTAAGGCTATGTTGGCGGAGCGGTTTGGATCATACTCGATAGCAACAACCTTCGCGCCGATATCGGTTTTATTTCTTTTAAAATCTATTATTCGGTATTTACGTTTATGACCACCACCTATATGTCGGGCAGTTACTCGTCCGTAATTGTTTCTTCCGCCGGTTTTGGTCAGACTGCATATGAGACTTTTTTCAGGCTGCTTCTTTGCCAGATCCGGACTTTTTGCCGACACGTGTTGGCGCTTACCAGCTGATGTCGGTTTGTATACTTTAATAGCCATGATTTCCCAATCGCTCCATCAATGTTAGATTAGATAGAATCATTCAGTTAGAAGATGTTAATTTTACAGTTCTTCTGCAAAATTGATTTTTCCTTCCGACAAGGTTACATAGGCCTTTTTCCAGTCACTGGTAAAGCCAACAGTTTTTCCAACCCTTTTCTTCTTTCCGTGAATTTTAGCGGTCTTAACATCCTGAACCTTGACATGGAACATGGTTTCAACCGCTCTCTTAATTTCTATCTTATTCGCCTTGGGATGAACCTTGAAAACGACTTTTTCGGCCTGTTCCTGCATCAAGGCAGCTTTTTCGGTGAGGCAAGGCCCCTGTAATACTTCGTATATGTTTTTCATGCCGTTAACCTCTTTTCAAGGCTTTCAATAACCGGTTGGACCAGAATCAACTTCTTGTGCAGGAGGATATCGTATACATTCAGTCCTTCAGTTGAAAGTATCTTATATCCATTGACGTTGCTGGAAGACTTCGCCAGGTTCTCGGTGGCGTTGTTAGTCACGATAAGCCCGTTATCCACATCGAGGACATTCATAACCCCGATAAAGTCCTTAGTCTTAATCCGTTCCAACGTGAAGTCATCGACGACAATCAAATTGCCTTCCTGGAATCTGGCGCTGAGCGCCATTGCTACAGCCTGCTGCTTGACCTTACGATTAAGCTTAAAGCTGTAATCCCTTGGTTTCGGGCCGAAAATCACACCGCCTCCTCGCCAGATCGGAGAGGTTCTGCTACCTGCTCTTGCTCTGCCGGTACCTTTCTGACGCCAAGGTTTTCTACCTCCACCACTGACTTCAACACGAGTCTTCGTGCAGGCGTTTCCTGAACGACGGGCTGCACGCTGCATACGTACAACTTCATGCAGAATGTGCTCTTTGACTTCACGATTGAACACGTCATCATTCAATTCGATTTCGCCAACACGCTCATTCTTGATGTTAACAATATTTACAGTAGACATAATTATCTCCTCGAACCTGTTGAGATCCCGATTTTAATATTTTGCGTAAATCTTTAACAGGCCGTTTTTCGCTCCAGGCAGTGGTCCTTTCAAAAGAACGACGTTTTCTTCGCTACGAACGTCAACTACCATCACGTTCTTTCTCAGAACGCTGTCATTGCCCATACGTCCGGGTAGTTTTTTCCCTTTGATAACCCTTGACGGATAAGCACTACACCCTATGGAACCAGGTGCCCGGTGGAACATTGAGCCGTGTCCGGAGCCACCGCCACTGAAACCATGGCGCTTGATAACTCCTTGAAATCCTCGACCTTTGCTTGTTCCCTGTACATCGACTTTGTCGCCAATCTTGATAACCGAGTCGATAGAGATGTCTTGTCCGACTGCATAAACAGAGGGATCGTTAACCCGAAACTCACGGACAAAGTAGAATCCTTTCGAGTCAGATTTCTGAAAATGCCCGGCCAGAGGTTTATTCACTCTCAGGGCCTTCTTTTCGGCAAAACCCACTTGGATAGCGCTGTATCCATCCGTAGCTTCAGTTTTGATCTGGAGAACTCTGCAAGGACCGGCTTCAATAACTGTAACTGGAATAGCTTGACCCAATTCACTGTAGACGCGGGTCATTCCAATTTTCTTCCCTAATATACCCATTGACTTTGGCATAGCTTTACCCAACGCTTCAATTTACTTTTAGGTAGTGCCGGTTATGGCAGCTTAATTTCGACATCGACGCCGGCGGACAACTCAAGTTTCATCAACAAATCTATAGTTTGCTGAGTCGGCTCGAGAATGTCGAGGAGACGGCGATGGGTCCGCATTTCAAAATGTTCTCGAGATTTCTTATCTACGTGCGGTGAACGAAGAACACAAAACTTGTTTATCGTCGTAGGCAGAGGAATAGGACCGGCCACTGCAGATCCGGTTCTCCTCGCAGTATCGACTATCTCGGTAGTTGATTGATCAAGCAGCTTATGATCGTAAGCTTTCAGACGTATACGTATTTTTTCTGTAGGTATCATCACACACCTTTAGGCAATAATTTCACTCACAACACCGGCACCTACAGTACGCCCACCTTCACGGATGGCGAAACGCAGGCCGACATCGGCAGCAATCGGAGTAATCAGCTCGACCATAGCACTGATATTGTCGCCCGGCATAACCATCTCAACACCTTCTTCAAGGCTCACGACACCGGTTACGTCAGTGGTCCGGAAATAGAACTGCGGCCGATAACCGTT
>MGTI01000072.1 GCA_001799365.1 Desulfobacterales bacterium GWB2_56_26
TATGACCATCTGTTGAACCGTCATTGACGATAATGATTTCATAATCATCAAAAGACTGGGCCAATACCGAATCCACGGCCTCATCGACGAAATTCCCCTGATTAAAACAGGGTATGACCACACTTACCGTTGGCATAACTGTCAACATCCGGTTGATTTTTTCCAATCGGGAACAGTGGGGCGAGATGTTGTTCCCCCTGCGCCCACTTTTCCCGTCACATGATTTACCACACGGGGAATGAGCTGTCTCCTGATATGGCCCTGCCTCCGGGCACTTCTCTCGATGCCAATTAAACTCACATCCTAAGCCGCAGCGGCTTGCGTATTATTCAATTTGACTCGGCAGTCCTAAATCAGTAACATCCAGATTGTATATCTTTGCGGCGGAGGCTGCCAATCATACTTTATCCCGAGCTATTTTGGGCAGTGTATAAAAAACCATGTCCATGACCACAACTACCGAGTTGCAACAAGAACTGCAACAGGCCCAACAGCGGATTGCAGAACTTGAGGAACTCGTCGCCAGACAAACCGGTTCCGTCTTGATAACCTCCTACGACCTGTCGCTGTGCGGGCAGCAAAAGGACGAACTGACCCAAAGTCGGAACAAGTACCGGAAGCTTTTCAATTATGCCAACGATGCGATGTTTGTTATTTCGCTCGACCGGAACAGTTCCAACTATGGCTTTTTTTCCGATGTCAACAATGTTGCCTGCAAACGTCTTGGCTATACCAGGGAAGAGCTGCTGCAGCTGACCCCGTTCGATATCAGCGACGGCAAAAACATCGAGTACAACCAGGAACTCGTCGCACGCCTCAGCAAAGAAGGCAACGCCACCTTCGAGACCACCTATGTCAAGAAAAACGGCACACTCCTGCCAGTCGAAATCAGTGCTCTTCGTCTGACCATCGACGGCAAGGAACTCTACATGGCCATCGCGAGGGACATTACCGAGCGCAAGCAGGCGGAAGAAGCGCTTCGCACCAGCGAGAATCTCTACCGCTTGCTGGCCGACAATGTCCATGACGTCATCTGGACTACCGACGCCGAACTCAGGCCCCGATATGTCAGCCCATCGTTCAGCCATCTTACCGGTTTTGCCCGGGAGGAGGCGCTGTCGACGATCTATGATAAGATCATCGTCCCCTCACCGTTCTTGGCAAACCACGCCCAGCTGCCGTCGCTTGCCGAACAGTTGCCGCTGCACTGGGAGTCTGAAGTCCTGACGGCGGGTGGCGAGACCATATGGGTGGAAAGCATCGCGTCGCTGCTGCCGGAAAGTTCCCGGCGGTGTACCGGCATCATCGGTGTCACCCGCGACATCACCTCGAGAAAGCGGATCATGAACGAGCTGCAGGCGGCCAAGGAGCAGGCTTTTGCCGCCAACAAGGCCAAATCGGAATTTCTTGCCAACATGAGCCACGAGGTCAGGACCCCGATGAACGGCGTTCTGGGCATGCTCCAACTCCTGGAGATGACCGAGCTCGACGACGAACAGCACGAATACATCGACACCGCGATGGAATCAGGCAAGAGTCTTCTTACCATCATCAACGATATCCTCGATTATGCCAAGATCGAGGCCGGCAAGCTGCCGCTTACGCCGGAAGAGTTCCAGATCCGCGAGGTCATCAGAACCTTGATCAACTCCTTTCGGACCGCCGTCAACCCACATAAGGTGAAGCTCATCGCGGAAGTTTCTCCCGATGTTCCTGAATTCCTGGTCGCCGATCATATCCGGATCCGCCAGATCCTGTACAATATTGTCGGCAACGCGGTCAAGTTCACCGAGCGGGGCGAGATCAGGATTTCACTCGACATGGCGGAGTTGCCGGCGGTGAACAAAGTGCAACTGACCTGTTCGATCGCCGACACCGGGATCGGCGTACCGGACAATATCGGCGACAAGCTCTTCGAACCTTTCACCCAGATCGAATCGCCCCGCCAGAAAAAGATCAAAGGCACCGGGCTCGGCCTCAGCATCGTCAAGCAACTGGTCCTGCTGATGAACGGCACGGTCAATCTCCAGCGCAACAGCGCCGGGGGCACCACAGTCACGTTTACCCTGCTGGTTGACAGAGGCTCCGGCCAATCGGTGAAGAACAGCCTCGCGGCTCCGACGCCGATCCTCACCAGCCCAAGCCGTCGACTGTCCGCCCTCATTGTCGAAGATGAACAGATCAACCAGCAGATCCTCCAGGCTATTCTCCTCAAACTCGGCCATCGTCCGACCGTCGCCGAGAACGGCTATGCCGCCCTCGACCTCCTTGAAAGCCGTCATTTCGATATCGTGCTCATGGATGTGCAGATGCCCGAGCTGGATGGCCTGGAAACCACCAGAATTATAAGAAATTCACATGATTTCACTGAGATCAGAGACATACCGATAGTCGCTTTGACAGCCTATGCCATGGCCGGCGACAAGGATAAATGCCTCGATGCGGGCATGAACGGGTATCTGGCCAAACCTGTCGATATCAAGAAGCTGGAAAAGATTCTGAAAAATCTGACGGTCGAACACTAACTTCTCAAAAAACCGAGACTCTGCATTATATTCGGGAGGATCGGCCGCCCCCTCTCCCACTGCCAAGGTCGATCCTGACACCTCAATTCTCTTGACCTGACGGAAAATTAACGATAGGATTTCCTGCAAATTGCATATGCACAATTGGGGATCGGTAGAAAATCGTTCTGGTCTTTGCCCCGTCTCCATGACTTTTTTCCTCTTTTCTTTTGACAACGCCTCGGCAAAGGCTTATTCTGTGCATGAATGTAATTAATTACTTAAATACAAAGCATTACAATATCTTGAACAACATTGAGGGAACAATGCAGAAATTTGTGCTGTCATTGGTTTTATCTACAACTCTCCTTGCCGGAACCGCAGAGGCGGGTCAACCTCCCGACGATACCCCGGCAAGCTGGTCGGCCAGGCAGGCGGTAGCTTTTGCCATCACCCACAATCCAGACAGCACCATCGCCAGGCAAGCCATTGCCGAGGCGCAGGCGCAAGCAGATATGGCGGCAGCCGCCGATTACCCGCTGGTGAATGTCTCCGCCGAATACGGGCAGACCAACAATCCCATGTACTCTTTCGGCAATATTCTCAACCAGGGCGCCTTCGACAATACCATCGATTTCAACGATCCAGGCCGCACCGATAATCTCCAGGTCAAAACGGAAGTCCGCTACCGGGTCTACAACGGGGGCCGCGACCGGGCCGAGCAGAACGCGGCAGCAGCCCGCATCGGACTGTCGGAGACGGATCTTGCAACGGTGCAGCGGCAACTGGCCTATGAGGTGGTGAAAACCTTTCAGGCTATTATCCAGGCGGAAGAAATGGTGACCGTCCGCAACGAAGAATTTTCAGCCATCGGCGCAGCCCTGGAAGTCGGCAGAGCCCGATACGAGGCAGGGGACCTCCTCCGCCAGGATCTGCTCAATCTCGAACTGCAACAGGCGCGGGCCAGCGAGAACCTTATCCTGAGCAGGCATACCCTGGAACTCACCAAAAGAAGCTTTAGCAATCTCCTCGGACTGCAAGGGGGAAATGTGGAAATCGACCGCAGTAACGGTTCCAACCAGGAAGTCCCGGAACATATCGATTATCGAAATCGTCACGAACTGCAGAAAATCGCGGCCATGGAACAGGCCGCAGCCGCCGGCTTGCAGAAAGCCGAAGGCGGCAGGATGCCGACGGTCGATGCCTTTGCCGGTTATCAGCTGGATAACGGCTTTGTTAAGGACGAAAGCGGCGACTCCTGGCTGGCCGGCGTGCGGCTGAATTACGAACTTTTCGACGGCCACCGGACATCCGCCGGTATTGCCGGAGCAAGAATCGCCCTCCAGAAAATCGAAGGGCTGAGGCAAAAGACGGAACTCGCCCTCGATCTCGAGGTACAGCACGCCCTGCTCGAATACCGGCAGGCCGAAGAGCGGCTGAACGTTACCGGCAAGATGGTTGGAGTCGCCGATGAAGCGGCCCGCCTCAGCCGAGCCCGCTTCAAGGAAGGGGTCATCCTCGCCTCCGATCTCATCGATCTGGAGATGCGGCTCACCGATGCCCGAGCGAGACAACTTTCGGCCGAAGCAGGTTACCGGGTGGCTATCGCCAACCTGCGCAGGGCCACCGGCCTGGAACAATTTCCCGACAAGTAACCGGCAACTTTCATAATAAGGAGTCGAAAGATGAAGTTCAGAAGGGCCTCCCTCATTTTCCTCATATCACTCGGCATGGTTGTGACGGCCTGCGACCACGAAAAAAACACAGCCGAGGAAAAACTGCAGTCGCTGCCGACAGCCGAAGTCACCGTAAGCAAAGCTACAAAACGAGCCGCTGCCAGGCAGGTAGAAGTGGTCGGAACGGTGCAGGCTGTCGACCGGGCGGAGATTTCTGCCAAGATAACCGGCAACATCATCGCCCTGCCCGTCGATCTTGGCTCCAGCGTGAAACAGGGCGAACTGCTGGTCGAACTCAGTGCCGGAGAGATTTCCGCCCAGGTTCAGCAGGCTAAAGCGCAGCTCGAACAGGCCAAACGCAACCTGCTGAGAGAAGAAAACCTGCTGAAAAAAAATGCGGCGACTCCCGAGTCGGTGAAATCCCTGCAGGATAGCGTCCGTATTGCCGAGGCCGCCCACCGGGAGACGCACACCATGCTTGACTATGCCCGGATCACCGCCCCCTTTGCCGGCATCGTCACCCGCAAATTCGCAAATACCGGCGATCTTGCCACCCCGGGCAAACCGCTTCTCATCCTTGAAGAAGGCAGCAACCTCCAGGTCCTCACCGATATTCCGGAAGCGATGATTGCCGGTATAATGAAAGGCAACCGACTGAAGGTAACGGTGCCCTCGGTGGATCTGATTACCAAAGGCACCGTAGCCGAGATCTCGCCGACCGCCGACCCCACCTCGCGCACCGCTCCGGTCAAACTGCACCTGCCGGCCGACGACAGGCTTCGTTCCGGTCAATTCGCGAGGGTTGGTCTGGTTTTGGCGGAGACTGAGACCCTGACAGTTCCGACGGAGGCCGTGGTACCCTTTGGCCAGATGGAAAGGATCTTTGTCGTCGACGACGGCCGCGCGAAGCTCCGTCTGGTCCGCACCGGCGCAAAGGAAGAACGGGATGTCGAAATCCTGAGTGGCCTTACCGAAAACGAAGTGGTGATTGTGACCGGCAACGGGACCCTGACCGACGGCCAGCCTGTCAGCATCCGTCAGTAATTTTTCATTTTCCTCGGGCAAAGAACCCGTGACGCCTCCTATGAATACGCCCTCGTCCCATCCTACCGGTTTTGCCGGACGTCTGGCCCAGGCCTTCGTCGCTTCCAAGTTGACCCCGCTCGGCATCCTGGCTTCCCTGCTCCTCGGTCTGCTGGCTGTTATCCTCCTGCCGAGGGAAGAAGAGCCGCAGATCAAGGTGCCGATGATCGATGTCATGGTCTCCATGCCCGGCGCGACACCAAAGGAGGTCGAAGAGCGGTTGACCATCCCCATGGAAAAACTGCTCTACGAACTGCCGGGGGTCGAGTACATCTACTCGACCTCCACTGCCGGGCAGAGTCTTCTGGTGGTGCGGTTCTATGTCGGGGAGAATCTAGAGACCTCGATCGTCCGGTTGAACCAGAAACTGGCCACAAACTACGACCGTATTCCCCATACCGTCAATCTGCCGCTGATCAAACCGCACACCATCGACGATGTGCCGATCATGGCGCTTACCTTCCATGGCGAGAGTTACGATCACTACACCCTGCGCCGTCTTGCCGCCCAGGTCGACGACGTAGTGAAGAGCATACATGCGGTAGCGGAAACGAAACTGATCGGCGGCACGAGAAGGCAGCTAACCGTCCGTTTCGATCCCCTGCTGCTCGCCTCACGTAATCTCACGGTCGGCGAGCTGGCCCCGAAGATCCAGGCGGTCAACAGCCAGTCCCATTCCGGCAACCTTATCGCGAAAAATATCGAAATACCCTTGCAGACCGGCAGTTTCCTGCACAGCGCCGAAGAGATCGGCCGTATCGTCGTCGGCGTCTACGGCGGCAGGCCGGTGTATCTCCACGAGGTGGCAAAGATCGAGGACGGCCCGGAAGAGCCAGACAACTATGTGCTTTACGGCGAGAAAGGAGTTAAGCCTGCGGAGGCGGCGGTGACTCTCTCTATCGCCAAACGGCCGGGGGCCAATGCGGTCTCGGTGGTCGAGGATGTGCTGGAGAAGGTGGAAGGTCTGAAAGGCAGGCTTATCCCATCCGATGTCACCGTAAGCGTAACCAGAGACTACGGGGCGACCGCCTCGGAAAAATCGAACGAACTGCTGCTCCATATGGGTATCGCGGTCTTCGGCGTCGCCCTGCTCATTCTCTTTTTCCTCGGCTGGCGCGAATCGATCGTAGTCATGCTGGCGATTCCGTCGACGCTTGCCCTCACTCTCCTGGTTTTTTATCTCTACGGCTATACGCTGAACCGCATCACCTTGTTCGCGCTCATCTTCTCCATCGGTATCCTGGTCGACGACGCCATTGTGGTGGTCGAAAACATCGTCCGTCATCTCCGCCTGCCTGGCAACAGCGGTCGACCGCATATCCAGGTGGCGATCGAGGCGGTTGCCGAAGTCGGCAATCCTACTATCCTCGCCACTTGGGCGGTGATCGCGGCGATTTTGCCCATGGCCTTTGTCGGCGGCCTGATGGGCCCGTATATGCGGCCAATCCCCATCGGTTCGTCGGCGGCCATGCTCTTTTCCCTCGTCATCGCCTTTACCGTCACGCCCTGGGCGGCCACCCGCGTCCTGAAGAAGTCCCCTGCAGGTAACGGCGACGAGCATGACCAGGTTCCCGACGACTGGTTCACCCGGATCTACCATAAAATCATGGAGCCGCTTCTCGCCCACGGCGTCTGGCGGCTGGTATTCTTTGCAGTGATTACCAGCCTCCTGCTCGGCGCCTGTGCCATGGTCTATCTGGGGCTGGTCAAGGTAAAGATGCTGCCCTTCGACAACAAGAGCGAGTTCCAGGTGATCCTCAATATGCCGGAGGGTTCGACGCTGGAACAAACCGCCCGGGTCGCCATGGAGATGGCCGACGTGGTTCGGCAGGACCCGGCGGTAACCGATTACCAGCTCTATGTCGGCACCGCTTCCCCCTACAACTTCAACGGCCTGGTCCGTCACTACTTCCTGCGCAGCGGGTCCACAGTCGCCGATATCCAGGTAAACCTCCTGCCGAAACATGAACGATCGCTGCAGAGCCACGATATCGCCACGCGAATCCGGCCGCCGCTGGCCAAAATTGCCACCCACTACGGGGCGGCCGTGGCGGTGGCCGAGGTGCCGCCCGGCCCGCCGGTCCTGCAAACCCTGGTGGCCGAGATCTACGGGCCGACGGATGAAGCGCGGGTGAAACTGGCGAGCGAAATAAAACGGATCATGACTAAAACGACCGGGGTGGTCGATGTCGACTGGTTCAGGGAGGAGGACCGAAGTCGCAAGGTCCTTACCGTGGATAAGGAAAAAGCGGCCTTGAACGGCATCTCGGAAAAACAGATTACCCGGGCTATCGACATCGGGGTGCAAGGGTATTCCTTTGACCTCTACCACCGGCCGACCGACAAGGAAAACATCGATATCGTCCTGGAATTGCCCCGGGAATACCGGGCGCGGATCGAATCTCTGTTGAACATCTCACTCCGGTCCGAGACCAATCCCGCAGCACCCCTCGTGCCTTTACGCGAGCTGGTGATCGTCTCCGAACGGCCGGTCGAGCAGCCCATCTACCGCAAGAACCTCAAGCCGGTCATCTATGTCACCGGCGATGTGGCCGACGTGGTGGAGAGTCCGGTCTACGCCATTCTGGAGATGAACGACAAGCTCGCCGCCCTCGACGGCCGCGACTTCGGCGGGCGTGAGCCGCACGTAGAAATCTACAACCTGAATCAGCCGTTTGCCGAGAGCGAACCTGCCATGAAGTGGGACGGCGAATGGCATATCACCCTTGAGGTCTTTCGCGATCTTGGGCTTGCCTTTGCCGTGGTCATGGTGCTGATCTACATGCTGATGGTCGGCTGGTTCAAAAACTATGTGACGCCCCTGGTGGTGATGGCCGCCATTCCCTTCTCGCTCATCGGCATCCTGCCGGCCCATTGGGGTTTCGGCGCCTTTTTCACCGCCACCTCGATGATCGGTTTCATGGCCGGCGCAGGCATCGTGGTGCGGAATTCGATCATCCTCGTCGACTTCATCGAGCAGCGCATCCGGGAAGGCGAGCCGCTCGCCAAAGCGGTGGTCGATGCCGGGGCTATTCGCTTCCGCCCCATGCTGCTCACGGCTTTGGCTGTAGTGATCGGCGCCTCGGTTATCCTGGCCGACCCGATCTTCCAGGGACTCGCTATTTCGCTCATGTTCGGCGAGATCGCCTCACTTTTGGTCAGCCGAATGGCGGTGCCGGTGCTCTATTTTGTCATCAAGAAACGAAGGCAACATGAACCTGCCAACCCGGCAATCAACTGAGAAATTCTGCCATGTACAAACAGCTTTTCAACCCATTTGAAGACCGGCTGAGTCGCGATCTCCGCAACGAGCTGTCGGAAGCTTTGGCTGTTGCCGTGGAAACCGGCAGTGATGAGAAGCTGGCAAACATCATGAAGAAATACCGGTCGCAGCCCCTTGCCGATTGTTACCGGACCTATCTCGAAGATCGCTGTGCCAGATATGAAAAAGCGCTTGCAGCAATCCCCGGCATCATCGATCCGATCCACCGGAGCTTGATCCTCTGGGACCTCGGCCTGTTGTTCGAGGTGCACGAGGTACTGGAACACGCCTGGTATACGGCGGAAGGCAGGATGAAGTTGACCATGCAGGCGCTGATTCGCGCCGCAGGAGTCTATATCAAGCGGGAATACGGTTATAATGAGGCTGCAGCGCGCATCGCCGCCAAGGCAATTCCGGTGCTTGAAAAAAACCGGGTACTCCTGGAAAAGTATTTCAAGCCGGAAAAACTCATTGCAGCACTTGCCTCTCCGGACGCTTCGCCTCCTCAGCTCCTATAAAATCCTGCCTCGCTATACCTCCGGAAACGGAAAATCAGGATCATCCAGCAGTTTATGGAAACGCTGCTTGTGCTCGGTCTTTTGATCATGGAAGTCGATCAGGGTGGCAAGAATTGCCATTACCTCGGACTCGGAAGCCTTTCGTAAGATGCGTCTGCCCACTCTGGGATTCGCCCCGCCCTTGCCGCCGGCATAGATCTCATAGCCGTTCCGAGTGGCGACGATGCCGATATCGGAAGTCTTGGCCCCGGAGCAGCACATGGTGCAGGCTGCGACCGCGAGCTTGATCTTGGGCTTGGTATGACTGCGGCCGGCAAAGCGATCGAGGATCGTGCGGCTGAAGGCTTCGGTATCGATCAGCCCAAAACTGCAATGCCCCATGCCCACACAGACCCGCGGGATGGGAAATTTCCCGGGCGCCTTGAAATCTGCCCCGAAGGCGGCCAACTGCGCCTTGATCTCCTCCGCCGCCGATTCCGGTACCCCGGTCAACCGCAGGTTCTGCAAGGTGGTGAGGTACACCACCAGATTGTATTGTTCCGCCAGTTCCCGCGCCGCCGCCATAATCTCCAGGGGCAGCCGACCGGCCTGAAGCAGGACGGTAATACTCGTTTTCTTTTCTTCTCGCATTGATTGTTCAGGTTTTCATTTCAGATGAAATAGGGCGGGGTGAGCCTGCCGAGCGTGTCGGCAGGCCTATAACTGAAGTCTACTTGAGCCATTCATGGTCAGGTGGACAAACTGCGGGTTGATTCGACCTTCAGTTCGGTGCAGGGTTTTCTCGGTAAAGGAGATGGCTCCGGCCTCGGTCACCGTGATGACGGCCGAGGACCTGGTGCCATAGTCACGGCTGTCGATAAAGATAGGACTGAGCAGCCGCTCCCAGTCGAGTCCCACCCCTGTTTCCGGCAGCCCGTCATCGGGCGGACGATGGCTGTCTTCGAGGACCGCCAACAGCTGCAGGGGATCGATCTGCGCTATTTCAACCATAAAGGGCCGCAACAGCTCCTTGCCTCGCACCACCTTGGGCCAGGGTGAATCGAGCAGATGGTTGGATAGACCGTAAAAGCCCGGTCCAAGTTTTTGGGCTGCACCATTTTTGTTGGAATAATAGAACAACTCCTCGGCATCGCCCAGAAGAAGATTGAAGCCATTATAGCGGGCGTCGCTGGCTGCCAGGAGCTGCAGAAAATCCCCGGCGCTGCAGTCGCCGGTCAGATAGTCAATAAGAATCCGGCCCCGCGTCGGTGCTTCCGGTCGGTTGGCGGCCGGATCGCGATAGTTGGTGATCGCCGCAAATTTCTGTCCCGCGGTAATGCCAAGCCACGTGCCGCCTCCCTGCAGATCGAGACCGGCAAGAAGAGTCCCTGTTGGGTTGAGGAAAGAAAGCGGCGCCGTCGGCCGTGCGAGAAATTCGTCGCGGTTTGACGCCACCACCAGCCGGTATCCGGGGGTGGTCCGATATGAAAAGAACAGCAGGCACATATGAAATTATAATTTTACACTTGCTTCAATCGACCCGCGGCCAGGTCACATCTTTTTCCTCTTCGACCAGATAGCAGAATTTCGCCCACTCGAATTCTCTCTTCGATACCGGACACCGCAAGGTAATTGTGTGTTCGCCGATCGCAGCTATCACCCAATCCCCACTTCTCCGGGAATCTTCGATGCGGATCTTCTGTCCCAGGTAAAACGGATATGGCCGGAATACAGTGACGTCATGTTTCATGGTATCTCTCCTCCAACAGGGGGAAGCTGAGCCAGCCTTCCCTTGCAATTCACAAAAAAGAGGGTACTTTCTTAAAATAATACCGGAAATTCAACCGACAACTTACCGACCTGCAATATCATGTTCATGTCATCTTCCGTAGCCTCTGCCGCCGTTGCCATTATTCACTGCCCTCATCCGGAGGAGAGCTATCTCATCCTGAGACGAGCTGCCCGGCCGCAGGATCCCTGGTCGGGACATTTCTCCTTCCCCGGCGGCAGAAAAGAAGAGCGGGATCTCGATCTTCTCGCCACCTGCATCCGGGAGACCGAAGAGGAAACCGGCATCATCCTTTCCCCGGACCTCCTGCAGCGCCGCCTGGTGCAGGAAACTGCCGGTCATTATGTTCGCCAGCCGGTCATTGTCCAACCCTTCCTCTTTTCTCTGCCGGCCCGCCTGCCTCTGCGACTGGCGGCAGAGGAAATACAGGGTGCGGTCTGGCTGGCTGCCGCCCGGTTTCGCGACCCCGATCATCATATCAACGTTGAGATGCTTCCCGGTCGATTCTTTCCAACTTATCCTGTTAAAGACTACTATTTATGGGGCTTTACCTATCGTCTGCTGCGGGCCATCCTCAACATGGACAGCAATGAGTAGAGTCAGCAGGCTTAAGATGATTACAGCGACAGCAGCCCAAATCCTGCAAGATAAGGAAAGTCGTATATGAATCCTCATCGAAATGTTCTCGGAACCCCTCTGGAAATGTGCAGCATCGAACCGATGACCGGGTTCACCAGGGAAGGCAGCTGTAAAGTAACCGACGACGATTACGGCATCCACGGGGTCTGCGTTCAGGTAACCCAGGAATTCCTGGAATTCTCCAAGAGTAAAGGCAACGATCTCTCCACTCCCCTGCCCCTGGCCGGTTTTCCGGGGCTGCAGCCGGGCGATCGCTGGTGCCTCTGTGCCCTGCGCTGGAAAGAGGCGCTTCTGCATGGCGCGGCACCGAAGGTCAACCTGGCGGCAACGCATGAAATCGTTCTCAACTTCGTATCGCTGGCCGATCTGCTTATCCATTCCATCGATATCGGCCACAGCTAGAAAGGCCGAGCGCCGCCAGCAGTACCTACATTTCGAGGGCCATTCCTTTAGCCACCTCTCTCCTCTTCTCCTCTCCCATCAGGATTTCCAGCAGTTTCAGGGCAAAATCGATTGAAAGCCCGGCTCCCTTGCCGGTCACACAGTTCCCGTCGCACACCACCTTCTCCGCCACATGAGCGCGGGACTGCAGTTTGTCGGCAAAGCCGGGATGGCAGGTGGCCTTCTTGCCCGTAAGCAACCCATGGTGCTCAAGGACCAAAGCCGGCGCGGCACAGATCGCGCCGTACAGCCGGTCTTCGCCGGCTTGAGTTTTCAGCATAGTCCCGAGAAGTTCAGATTTCCGCAGGTTCTCGGCGCCGGGGATTCCGCCAGGCAAGGCGATCAGATCATATTGTTCGCGGATGCAATCGGAGAGATGAAGATCGGCCGTGACCTTGACCCGGTGCGATGAGGTGATCTGCAGGCTCTCGCCCACGGCGGCCAGATCGACCTGCGCCCCGGCCCGCCGGAAGACATCGACAATGCTGAGGGCTTCTAGCATTTCAAAGCCCTCGGCAAGGGGTACGAGAATTTTTTTCATGTTCATCTCCTCATAAAGCTGGGTGAGGGGAACGGCTGCTGGGAAAGCATGCAAAGGACCTGGAAACCGGATAATCCGCCGGCCCCTGTAGCTAAAACGACGCCGGCGATAATGAGAGGCGACTTACTGATTGCGCGGGATCAGCTCCTCCGGCTGCTGTTCGGCGGCATTTGCGACCGGCGGGGCAAAAATCCGATCGGCACCGTCGGGGCCGGCTGTCTGAGAATCCTCCTGATCCGCCAGGATCAGCATAGCCGGGTCAATGGCGACCATCTCCTGCTCGACCCGTTCGATATTGCTGATCACTTTCGGGCCTATATCCACATTGGGATATTTGACCAGGATATCTTTCAGCACCTTACGCGATTCCAGCAGAAGTTTCTTTCGGCTCTCAAGATCGGTGGTTTTCGTGAACCGCACAAAAAGATTGGCAGCCTTCTTGCGATCAGCCTGGGCCGCGGCAAGCGAGAGTTCCTTGATCTTTTCCTGAGCTTTCGCAGAGTACTCCGAATCGAGGAGACCGGCGAAGACGGCTATCGCTTCTTCGAACTTTTCCTCTCCCGCCAGCAGCATGCCTCGGTTCCACTGATTCTGCAGATCCTGAATCTGAGCAATCCGGTCGGTTTCCTGGTCGACCGCCGCCCCCATCAGCAGTTCGTCGTTCTTGCTTTTAACCACAAGCTGCTTATCCGGGCCGAGAATATTTGCCGGGATGGTCTCCAGTTTTTCCTGGGCTTCCTTGAACTTCTTTTCATCGCTCAGTTTGTCGACGCCGGACATAAAGCCGTCAAACCATTTATCGGCAGCAGTCTTGACATTTTCCTTGATGGCCTCGACATTGGATGAAACCGGCGAATAGGGATATTGCTCAAGAAATTTTTCAGCCTGCCAGAGCACCTTGTAACCGTCCTCTTCCGGGACAAAACCCAGATAGTTGCGCAGCAGCGTTGAATATTCCCTCATTTCGGGACCCGCTTCCGCGGCCCGGTCAAGTGCGGACAACTGGAGCTTCGACCATTCCTCAATGCGGCCAATGTTCTGGTAGTCTTCGGAAATCTTGTGATATTGAATAGCTGCCGCCTTGGTATTTCCGGAGGCCATGTACAGATCGGCGAGCACTTTTCGCAAAGATACGAGATCGGTGGCCTGATCGTCGGAAACGGACATCTGATCGACGACCTGCTGATACATTTCTGCAGCTTTTGCTTGCTGATTGAGATGTATCAAGGCATTCCCGTAGTGAATTTTAGTGCGGAAATTCACCCGGCCAAGCTGCGTCGGCGGCATCTTCTGCCACACCTTGGCCACTTCCTGATATTCCCTGCTTGCCGAATACCGATCGATCAGCGTCTCAAGCTCCGCCAGGTCGTCACCGTCTTCTCTTTGACTCGAGTCGTCGACACTTTGGTCGCCCGGGTCCGTCAGCAGACGGGCGCATGAGCTTTCCATGAACTCTATGTCGCTTTTCTGCAGTTCGACAATGGACAACCCGTCCGTGCGGCCGGCGGAAGGCATCTGCCATGCCTGCATCACCCTACCCCGCATCTCGTCATACCCCTGCATCACATTCTGCAGCTTGCGGAAACAGCTCACCATTTCGGCGGGATCAGGCTCTTTTCCCGGCTGACCCGCTCCCTTGCCGTCTATCGCCTTCCAACGCTCGAGTTTTCGTCCGTATTCGGCGATCCGGGCATCGATGTACTGCAGGGAGGGGAATTCTTCCTCGATGTTTTTCTCCACTATTTCCCCAGGCAATGGACCCTCGATGATCAGCGGTTCCGACTGCGGTACTTCCGTCGGCAAATCTTGAACGATGGGCGATGCCACCGGCGGTTGCTTCGTTACGGCCGACGGAGCGGGGCGCTCGATCAGCGGTTTTTTCGGCACTGCACAACCGGCAAAGGTCAGGGTACAGGCCAGGATGCAGGCACTCCAGGCTAATTTTTTCATAGTATCTTTAAGCTAATCGGTGAAAGATTCGTTACTGTTCATTTAGAAAAAGCTGCTCTGCCGTCGGAGCTATTGGGATGCTGGTTCAGCATGACTCCAGAATGGCCGGAAATTTCTTTCAATCTCAAAGCGACCGGTGTCGGATTGGCTACCAAAGGTCAAAATTGCGGGTTGAGACCGCACCGTCACACTTACCGGCGCCATCGGCTCGACCAACTTTCCGCCCTGGTCCAAAGTCACGGCCAGATTCATTTGACCGTAATCCTCGCGCTTCAATATGAGACCATAAAACGAAATATCAACCGGGTCAAGCTTGCTGACATAGTCTTGTTCCTTCAGCAAAACATTGGCAATCTCACACCAGGTCGGCAGAGCGCCGGCAGCACCGCTTATCCGGCTGGCTTTCCGCCGCATGGGTTGATTATCGTCAAACCCCACATAGGTGCCGATGGCAAAGCCATCCTGCTGGACCATCCCGTCCCCGCTCGCCATTACCCCCGGTAGATAGCCGAAGAAGGAAGCGTTGGTGTAATTGTTGGCCGTTCCGGTTTTGCCAAGCAGGGGGACCGGCAGATTGAGTTTGGCTATTTCGGCGCCACCTCCCTGCTCATCGGCACGGAGTTTCACCTTATCGCCGGCGCTCTTGCCGGTCCCGAACTTTACGACATTTTCAAGAATCCCGCCGATCGCCAGGGTAGTTTTCTGATCGAACACCTGTTTTCGTATCGGTTTGGGTTCAAAGAGCACTTTGCCGTCTTCCGATTCTATTCGGCTCAATATTGCCAAGGAATCGTTGCCGTCCTCCTGGTGTGGTTCGCCGAAGGTCGTGACGCTCCCGGTCACCAGCCCCTCATACATTCTCGTTGCTTCAAGCAGCGTGACAACATTCGAGCCGAGAGGAAAGGAGAGGACCGGCTCGAGATTGCCCTTTATTCCCAATTGTCCCGCGAGTTGGATAAGGTAATGCAGCCCCACCGTTATCCGGAAATCACCCACCTGCGAGAGCACCTCGAAACTGTACGGCAGTTCTTCGGAAAGTTTTTGCTGCTCGTAATTAATCTGCTCTTCAACCTTGTCGAAGGTACCGGCAGTGAGTTGGCCATCCAACTTTACCTTCTCCCAGAACAGGACTCTGCCCGATGGGCCAAGTTCCTCAAGGGTGCTGCGCAGCAGGTGATCGGTAACCCTTGCCAGGTATCCCGAAGGTTGCAGCAGTCGGTTGAATGAATACTCGCCCGAGACGAGATTCACGAAGAGCCCTGCGGCAACGGTCTGTTCGAAGGGGTCGGGTTCGACACCTTCCAGGCCGCTTTCGACCGCCGACCGGAATTCAGCCAGTTCGCCCCTCAGCGACTTCAGCCGCAGGTAACTGCGAGACAGCAACTGCTTGCGCACCTCCAGCTCGTCGGCCTCCGGTTTGGACATGGTCGCATTTCTTTGCTGCAAGCCAAGGCTCAGGTCTCTTGCGAACCGGTCGAAGTTTTGTCCGTAATGCAGGTTCTGGAGAATAGAGTATTCATCCAGCATCCCGTCAAAGACAAAGTCGGTTTCCAGGCTTTCCACCGCTTTGCGATAGGCAGCTGACCGCAACATTTCACTGTTCATTATAATGCCGTAACGATCGCGAATCCTGGTGCTGTAGGACCGGTACGATTCCTCTTCTCCGCTGGCGGTCTGGGGCGCAAGGCCCACATGGGTGGCAACTTCGCGGAACTGCGCCGGTGACAGCCGGTCGCACAGATGGGCCAGCAGCCACACCGAAGCGACATTCTCCGAAAGAACACCTGCCCAGTTCATCGACACCCATTCAAAAGGACTCTTGTGATCCGGCCGCGGAAAGTAGGGCTGGCCGTTAAAAACAAAGAGATCGCGGCTGTTTCTCAAGACATCTGCGGTATTCCAGCCGAGTTGCAGAGCGGCGGCATAGACCAGCGTCTTGAAGGCGGACCCCATGGTCCTCTTAGCATGAATCGCCCGATTGAAGAACCGGTTTTCCGCCCCTCCGGCCATGCCCTTGATCGCCCCGTCTTTCAGGACTATGGCACCGCCTTGAACCTGAGGAAATTTTTCCAGGGAAAGCAGAACCGGGTGATCCTTCGAGGGCGCCCGGATGCTTACCCAAACCCGGTCACCTGTCTGCAATTGCTGCAGGAGCTTTTCCTGGTCGCCGGCTGCCGGCTCGCTCCAAAGATTGTTCTGCCATTTCACCTGGGAACTGACCATTTCCGCCAGCCCTGCCGAGTCGATCACGCCACGTCCAAGCTGTTTTTCGAGCTCCACCGTGATTTCTATCTCTTTGCCTTTGCCTTTGATTTCGACAATGTTGCCGAATACATAATCACCCTCCCGCACCTCCGAATCGCCGGTGTAACCGAGATCCTTCAGTTCCGCCTGGACCTCGTCGCGATTGTAGCCGCGCAGACGCACATCTAGCCGCGAGAGTTCCCCGCGCAGGCTGGCAAGAGCCTTGTGCTGCAGTTCCCGGTCCACAGTTGTAATTATTCTGACGCCTGAGGTGGCGATATTGGTTATATCATAGGCTTCAAGAGCATTCAGCACCTCGGTGGATGAAACGGCATCCCGCACCAGTTCCATCGCGTGGTCGAGGGCATAGCCGACCTTGCCTTCGTTGAATTCGATTTCCGCAGCAACGGCCTCCTTATGTTCGGCTTCGCCGATCATCCCCAGTTCAACCATCTTATCGAGGACGTATCTGGTCCGTGCTTTCGCGCGTGAACGTGCGGTTGCGATCGCTTCTGTGGATTTTTTTATGAAGGGATTGTAATAATTCGGCCTTTTCACGCTGCCGGCGATAAAGGCGCTTTCGAGAAGGGTCAACTCCTGCGGGGTCTTATCAAAGTAGTACCTGGCGGCAACGCCGAAGCCGTGGCCATTGCCGCTGACGTAGAACTGGTTGGCATAAAACTCGAAGATTTGTTCCTTGGAGTAATGATATTCCAGGCGCAGGGCGAAAAGCAGTTCCTTCACCTTCGCTTCGAGCGACCTGTCGGTTCGCTTAAAGAGGTTTTTAGCCGTCTGCTGCGTGAGCGTACTTCCGCCCTGAACGATCTTGCCCGCCTGGATGTTTCGCACCATCGCCCGGACTATGCCGACCGGATCGAAGCCGACGTGCTGGAAAAACCTTTCGTCTTCCGAGGCAACCAGAGCATTGACAAAAGTTTTCGGAGTTTCTTCGAAGGTAACATACTGACGATGGGCGGTATCGAAAAACACCCCCAGCTTGGTCACACCGTCACTGTAATACACCTCGCTCTCTTTCCCCAGTATCTTGCGGATATTCTCAGGCCGGATGGCATCTCCCGGTTCGACTACAACCAACCGGTACACCCACCACGTCAGCGCCGCTCCGGCTAGCGCACTGAAGATGGTGAAAATAAAAAAGATTTTTTTAAACATGATCTTGATTGTTCAGGCCTTGACAAACGGAAAAAATGGATAAAAAGACAATCCATCCCGTCTCGACAAGTATAATCCTTGCAATTGCTCGATATTTCTGTTTTAAATATTAGCCATTAGTGATTTCAATTCAAACGGATATGAATGTACAAGGTTATCCAATATATCACAACAGGCTTATTGCGAAACATACCGCCTTTCTTCCAGGCTAAGCCGCTCCAGCCATAAACCGGAACGACGAATGATTCATACACCTTATCGACTTGTAAAGACCCTTGTTATCATATCTCTTACATATTTTCTTTCAGGTTGTGCAGGTGACTTGCATACCGTCACCTATCCCGATAATTCCCAACTCGAAACAGCGGAAATCGGGAACGATCAACTAGACCCGTCGCTTGAAAAATCCGAAGCGGAAATGTGCCTGGACCAGGAACTCCAGGAACTCGACCAGACCGGCATCTGGAATGAAACTTTCCCACCGATCAGTATCGATCCTGAACAACGAAAACTGTACGACTTCCCAATAGTTCTCAACAAACAGGTACAGATGTACCTGCATCTTTTCCAGAACAGCCAAAGGGATCTTTTCGCCGGCTGGCTCGCAAGATCGACCACCTATATGCCGATTATGGAGGCGGAACTCGCCGCCAACGGACTTCCCCATGACCTGGTCTATCTGCCGATGATCGAAAGCGGCTACAATCCGCTGGCCTGCTCGCGCTCGATGGCAGTCGGCCTCTGGCAATTCATGCAGGCCACCGGCACCCAATACGATCTTGAAATCAATAAGTTTGTCGATGAACGCCGTGATGTGGAGAAATCGACCAAGGCCGCCGTGGCCTTCCTGGCCGATCTTTACAAGGAGTTTGGCGACTGGCACCTGGCGGTTGCGGCGTATAACGGGGGACCGGGCAAGATCCGTAATGGCCTCAACAAATACAACGTCGATAATTTCTGGGATCTGGCGAGCAAAGAAAATTACCTGGCCCTTGAAACCAAGCGCTATGTGCCGAAACTGATCGCTGCCCTGATTATTGCCAAGCAACCGGAACGATTCGGTTTCACCAATATCAACTATCACCCCGTTCCTCGCTTCGACAAAGTCAGAGTTGGCCCTGGGATGAGTTTTGACGCGATCGGTCTCATCAGCGAGAGCAGCCCGACGGCGATCAAGAAACTGAATCATGAACTGCGACTTGATAAAACTCCTCCCAATGTCGCCAGTTACACGGTTAGAATCCCGGAAACGAAGGCAGCCATTGCCAAGAAAAATCTTTCCCGTCTGCATACTATCGTCAATACCGGCTTTAAATCGCATAAGATCGGCAAAGGCGATACTCTCGCGAGGATTTGCGAACAGTACGGCATCAACAGAACCACCCTGCTCAAGGTGAACAACCTTCGCAGCCCCAAACTGGCTTATGGTCAGAATCTGCGCATTCCTTACAATACCGTGAGCTACCAGCTTCTTCCCGAAGGTTCCGTGGCCAGTCGGACGGACAATCGGCAGAACCTCATCATGCATCAAGTCAAGCCCGGAGAAACCATCTCCAAGATTGCCACTCAATATAATGTGCCGATCAACATGATTGCCTCCTGGAATAACTTGAACGGTGCATATTCCATTCGGACCGGTCAACAGCTGACCCTCTTCATCGATCAGAAAAAATCGCCCTCGATGAAAGAGACAAAATCCCTCGCCATCGTCGAAAACGACAGCAAAACTCTGCTGAAAGCCGAGAGGAGAAAGGTCCATGTCACGGAAATGGCCCCT
>MGTI01000073.1 GCA_001799365.1 Desulfobacterales bacterium GWB2_56_26
GGTCGGCATCTGGTTTGTCATTGCCCTGGTGAATCCGGCGGCCACTTCGCTGTTGATCCATAATTTCGTCTTCGGCTGGGCCGCCGAATGGGTATTCTTCACGGTCGAGATCGCCGCCGCCTTCGTCTACTTCTACATGTTCGATCGGATGGATTCCGCCACCCATCTGAAGGTCGGCTGGATCTATTTTTGGGCGGCCTGGCTGTCGCTCTTTCTCATCACCGGCATCATCGGGGTGATGCTGACCCCCGGCTCCTGGGCGGAAGACCGCAACTTCTGGGCGGGATTCTTCAACCCCAGCTTCTTTCCTTCCCTGGTGTTCCGCACCTGTATCGCCATAATGATTGCCGCCTGCTACGGCTATCTGTCCGCCTCTTTCGCGGAAGACCGGGAGGTTCGGACGGCGATGACCCGGTTTTCCGCGGGCTGGGCGCTGGGAGGTCTTGCGACCGCGGTGCCGGCGGGGATCTGGTATCTGGCCGTCCTGCCCGGGGAGGCGTATTCGCTCGTCATGGGAAAGTCGCCCACAATCGTCGCCGTTTTGCCTGCGGCCGCGGTTGGGGTGGTGGTGCTGCTGCTGGTCATGCTCGGTTTCGGGATCCTGCGGCCGACGCTTAATTTGAGACCCGTGGCAGGGCTCGCCATGATCGGCGCGCTGCTGGTCATGGGCGGTTTCGAATGGACTCGGGAAGCGGCGCGCCGCCCCTACGTCATCAATGAAGTGATGTATTCGAACGGCATCCTGAAAAAGGAGGTGGCTGGGCTCGGGGAAGAGGGCTATCTGCAGCGTGCCCGGTGGGTGGAGACGCGGGAGCCGGAGGGTGACGGCCGGATGGCCGCCGGCCGGGAACTGTTCATCCACCAGTGTTACGCCTGCCATACCGTGCAGGGCCGGAACAACGATATCGCCCGGGCCACCGCCACTATGAGCTATCGGGCCTTGGTCGGTTACCTGGCCAAAATCCACGAAACCCGTTACTTCAT
Source organism: Desulfobacterales bacterium GWB2_56_26 (assembly GCA_001799365.1). Classification (GTDB taxonomy): domain Bacteria; phylum Desulfobacterota; class Desulfobulbia; order Desulfobulbales; family Desulfocapsaceae; genus Desulforhopalus_A. Next base: position 985 of record MGTI01000073.1, read on the forward strand.
GCCTCCCTTTGCCGGCACGGAGGCAGAGCGCCGGGCGCTTGCCGCCTATCTGGTCGGCGAACTGCACGGCAAGGAAATCGGCGAGCCCGATGTAGCGGCAGACGACCGGGGCAGGGTGTTGTTTGAGGAGAACTGCTCGTCCTGCCACGTTTCCGCGGACCTTGCGGCCCCCTTCGCGGGTCTGGGGCAAGAGGAAATCGTCAGGATGCTCGGCACACTGAATGAAATTTCCGAGGAGATGACGCCCTTTGCCGGCAGCGCCGAAGAAGGCCAGGTTCTGGCAGGATTTCTTGCAGATCTGCAGAAAGAAGAACAAGGAGGACAGAAATGAATCCATTGATTCCGCAACCGGACTTTATTCCCGTCAGCTGGGGTTGGCTCCAGTTCCTCCTGCTTTTAACCCTTCCCCTTCATCTTCTCGCCATGAATGCCATGCTGGGCGGCCTGGCGGTGGCAGTAGTTGAGCACCTGAGAGGTGGCGAGGTGCGGCGGCAGCTTGCCCACCGCGTAGCCGTCGCCCTGCCGCTGGTCATCGCCTTCGTCGTCAACCTCGGGGTGGCTCCGCTGCTGTTCGTCCAGGTGCTGTACGGCCAGTTCTTCTACAGCAGCTCGATTCTCATGGGCAGCTTCTGGTTGCTCATCGTTCCTGTCCTGATTGTCGCCTATTACGGCGCCTACCTCTACGATTTTCGCTTTCAAAAACTCGGCGCCGCCGGCCCGTGGCTTGCGGCGGCGGTTTTTCTGCTGCTGGCATTGGTCGGATTTTTTCTCGCCAACAATATGCTGCTGATGGTTTTGCCGGAGCGGTTCGGCGAGTATTTCGCCCATCGCGGCGGCACGCTGCTGGTATCTGCTCATCCCGAGTTCTGGCCAAGGTTTCTCCATATGGTGTGTGGCGCTCTGGCCATGGGCGGCCTCTTCGTTGGCCTGCTCGGCCGCTACCGTGGGAAGACCGAACCGGAACTTGCCGCTTACGCCGAGCGGATAGGGCTGAAATGGTTTTTCTTCTTTACCCTGGGCAACGTCTTCGTCGGCTTCTGGTATTTTCTTGTTCTACCCGCGGAGTTGCGACATATCTTTATGGGCGGCAGCAGCGGGGCGACGGTGGCTTTTATTCTCGGTCTCATCTTGACGGTCGGAGCTCTTTTCGCCGCCTACAGGAAAAGGTTCTGGGCAACCTTTCTCCACGCCGTGGCCCTGGTGGTGCTGATGACCTTCCTGCGCGCCTGGCTCAGGACCGGCTATCTGCAGGATGTTTTCACCCTCGATCAGCTGCAGGTGGTGCCGCAGTATTCGCCGATGATTTTTTTCTTTATCACTCTGGTGGCCGGTATTGTGTGCCTGGGCTGGCTGATCTGGAAAACCACGACTGCATTGAGCGCGACCGACAGGTTAAAAAATCAAGAGGGCGGCGTTTCAAGTTAGATTTGCCTTTTGCCGGTTATTCGTTTATTTTGCAAGATTCCTCTGAGACTATGGCAATCAACGAAGCAGAATAAAGAATTTCCGGGAAGACAACTGAAAATGTCGCAGACAAAACGAATTGCTGTAACCGGTGGCGCAGGTTTTCTGGGGTCGCACTTGTGCGAGCGGTTGCTGGATCTTGGGCATGAAGTCCTCTGCATCGACAATTTTTTTACCGGGTCGAAGCGAAATGTCCTGCATCTGCTCGATAACCCGCTCTTTGAGCTGATGCGCCATGACGTCACTTTCCCGCTCTATATCGAGGTCGACGAGATCTACAACCTGGCCTGTCCGGCCTCGCCCGTTCATTATCAGTACGATCCGGTGCAGACTACCAAGACCTCGGTCCATGGCGCGATCAATATGCTGGGGCTGGCCAAGCGGGTAAGGGCAAAGATTTTCCAGGCTTCGACCAGCGAGGTCTACGGCGATCCGCAGATCCATCCGCAGCCTGAAACTTACTGGGGCCATGTCAACCCGAACGGCATCCGCGCCTGTTACGACGAGGGGAAAAGGTGCGCTGAGACTCTTTTTTTCGATTACCATCGGCAGCATAACCTCAGAATCAAGGTCGCCCGGATCTTCAACACCTACGGCCCACGGATGCAGGCCGACGATGGGCGGGTGGTGTCCAACTTCATCGTCCAGGCTCTGCGCGGCCAGCCCATTACCATATACGGCGACGGCAGTCAGAGCCGGTCGTTTTGTTTCGTCGACGATTTGATCGAGGTTTTCATCCTGCTGATGGACTCGCCGGACGACTTGACCGGGCCGGTCAATGTCGGCAACCCCAGGGAATTCACCATTCTGCAGCTGGCGGAAAGGGTGATCGAGATGACCGGCACCGGCTCGAAGATCATCTTTAAGCCCTTGCCGAACGATGATCCCAAACAACGTCAGCCGGATATCTCCCTTGCGCGGGAAAAGCTGGGATGGAACCCGACCGTGGCCCTGGAAGAGGGCCTCAAGCCGACCATCGACTATTTTTCCAAGATTATTTCGAAGTAGGTGGATGAGTGATTGGCGGTGGAGTTGTACGGCTGGCAAAGGATCTGATCCAGTATAACGAGATGCTGCGGGCCCTGGCCCGGCGGGAAGTGGCCAGCATGTATGTCGGCTCGTTTCTGGGCTTTTTCTGGACCTTTATCCAGCCGGCCGTGATGATTCTGGTTTTCTGGTTCGTCTTCAGCGTCGGCTTCAAGGCCAAACCCATGAACGACGTGCCGTTTGTGGTCTGGCTGACCGCGGCCATGGCGCCGTGGTTCGTGTTTTCGGCTATCGTGACGTCCGCGACCACCGTGATCCTGCAGTATGCCCATCTTATCAAAAAGACCGTCTTCCCGTCGCAGATCCTGGTGGTCGTCAAGATTCTGTCCAATCTGGTGGGGCACGGCGCTTTCGTGGTGCTGCTCATCGTGCTTATCTTTTGCAACGGAATGCCCTTTTCCGTCTATTATTTACAGTCGTTGTACTACCTGTTCTGCCTGCTGGTGCTGGCGAGCGGCATCGGCTGGCTGATCTCGTCGGTCAACGTCTATGCCCGGGATGTTTCGCAACTCGTGCCGGTGATCGTCCAGGTCGGCTTCTGGGCGACCCCGATTTTCTGGGACCTGTCCATCATGCCGGAAAGCATCCGGTTCTGGCTGAAACTGAACCCGTTCTGTTACATCGTCCAGGGGTACCGGGACTCCTTCATCTACTTCGTCCCGTTCTGGCAACATGGCCTGGAGACGCTCTATTTCTGGACGGTGGCTTTTCTATTCCTGCTGACAGGCGGCTGGGTCTTTGCAAAACTCAAACCGCAGTTTGCGGATGTGCTTTAAGGCTGTCGCAGATGTCCCGTAACTATGCCGACATAGCCATTGCCGCCAACCGGGTGACCAAGTCCTACCGGCTCTATGCCCGTAACTCTGATAGAATCCGGGAAACCTTTCATCCGTTTCGGAAGATATATCATCGGCCCTTCACGGCCCTCAACGACGTGTCTTTTTCGATCAGGAAGGGCGAATCGGTCGGCATTATCGGCAAGAACGGCAGCGGTAAATCGACCCTGCTGCAGATTCTTTGCGGGGTTCTGCAGCCGACCTCGGGACATGTGCAGGCCACCGGGCGGATCTCCGCCCTGCTCGAGCTGGGCGCGGGCTTCAATCCCGAATTCACCGGCCGGGAGAATGTCTACCTGAGCGCCACGATCATGGGGCTGCCGAAAGAATACGTCGACCGGAATATCGAGAAGATCTTCGCTTTCGCCGATATCGGGGAGTATGTTGACCAGCCGGTGAAACTCTACTCTAGCGGTATGTATGTGCGGCTGGCCTTCGCCACCGCCATCAGCGTCGAGCCGGAGATTCTCATCGTCGACGAAGCCCTGGCCGTGGGCGACATCTTCTTTCAGCAGAAATGCGTCGCCCATATGAAGGAGATGCAGAAGAAAGCCACCATCGTCTTCGTCACCCACGACATGCACTCGGTCACCAATCTCTGCCAGCGGGTTATATTGCTGGACAGCGGCAGGATCGTCTTTGACGGCGAGCCGCTCGACGGGGTCTCGCAATATACGAAACTGGTTCATAATGAGTGGCAGCAGGAAAATAAAGCGACAGACGAGGGAGGTAGCTGTGTGGCGGATCCAGCGGCGCCGCAGTTGACCGTCGCCGATCATGTCGACGGTTGGATAGCCGTCTCGAAGGAGGATCGGGGCGGAGCCCTGGAGATCAAGATCCTGAAGGTCCGGATCACCGATGCGGATAATATGATCAAGGATACCGTGATCAAAGGCGACGAGGTGGTCGTTCAGCTTATCGTCGAGGCCTCGCGGCAGGTTGATAATCTCATAGTCGGCTACACGGTGAAGGACCGGATCGGCAACGCCATCTTCGGCGAGAACACCTGTTCTTCCCTTCCGGATGATTTTTCCGTGGCCGGGGGCACAGCCTTGATCAGCTATCGCTTCGTCTGGCCGGAGGTGTACCCCGACACCTATACTATGACCCTGGGCATTGGCGAGGGCAACGATCCCTTTGTCCACAAGATCCACTGCTGGGCGCACAATATCGTTTCCATCGCCGCGCTGGTTCCGGACAAGGGAGTGCATGGCATCTTCAATAACCCCATCACTTCCTGCGAAGTCCATTCCCTTCACCCCCGATGAGCATGGTGGAACTTCCCGTTCTTTCGTTACTTCAGCTGAGGGCTGCGCTCCAGGAAAGGCTGGAGGCGGACCCTTGCCCGACCCGAGTCGTCTGTTTCGATTTTTTCGACACTTTGGTCAGCCGGACGGTTGTCCCCGAAGAAACGAAAATAATCGCCGCCAGGCGGCTGGCCGACACAATGGCGGCGGGGATCACGGGAGACTTCATCTATCAGCTCAGGCGGGTCCTGGAACAGCGGCTGTG
>MGTI01000074.1:0-39274 GCA_001799365.1 Desulfobacterales bacterium GWB2_56_26
CGCCCGGCATCCTGCTCTTCCTGTTGCTCAACAGTGCCGTTGCCCGGTCCGTTCATTTCTTTGCCGGGATCCCGTATACGCCCGAAACCCTGTACCGGTCGGTGGTTTTTCAGGCGGCGCTCGCCGCCATGTGGGGTGTGGGAGCGCTGGCTATCACCGTCTGGGCGACCCGGCGGGGCAGCCGGCTGGTTTGGTTCATCGGCGCCGTCCTCCTGGCCATGGTCGTCGTCAAGCTCTTTCTGGTCGATCTGTCGAGTACCGGGACCATTGCCAGGATCGTTTCCTTCCTGGTAGTGGGCGTGCTCATGCTCATAATTGGCTATTTTTCTCCACTGCCCCCCAAAAGAAAGGAAGATGTGGTATGAAAACGCTGCTGGCTCTTTCGCTTGTCTTGCTGGCCTCGTCAGGAGTTTTTGCCGCCGAACCGACGACCGATGATTTTGCTGCCGGCTATTCCCTGCAGGTTGAAGGGGCCGGGCCGATGTACGTGCTGCCGTTGCCGTCCGAGGTCTATCGCACCGTGCGCCGGGCCGATTTTGGCGATATCCGGGTGTTCAATGGTGCAGGCGATATCGTGCCGCACAGCCTGCGGATGATCGAGGCCGATCCGCAAACCCTCAGTCGGAAGGAAGCCCTGCCGTTTTTTCCCATTAATGCCGGCAACACAGCGAACAAAAACGCGGATCTCGCCCTGCACGTAACCCGCAATGCTTCGGGGACCATTGTCGATATCGAATCGGCACCGCCGGCGAATGGTACAGCGCCCCGGGTGACCGGCTATCTTCTCGATCTGAGCGGGATGCAGAAGGTCGCAAAGGCTGTCCGGGAGTTGGAGTTTTTCTGGCGGCAAGGCCGGGAATCGTCGATGTTTGTCGTCATCATTCAGCAGAGTGACGATCTCGAGCGCTGGCAAACCCTGGTGAGCCGGGCGACTCTTGCCGAAATGCAGTATGCCGGTCAAAAGGTCGAGCGACGAACCGTCCAGTTGCCGTACCAGTCGATGAAATACCTGAAACTGACCTGGCAGGAGAGCGATCAGCCGCTGGAGCTGTCGGCGGTGAACGGATACTCGCACCCTATCCCCTCGCGTCAGCAACGCGAGTGGGTCGATCTGGGAAGGGGGACGGCTCAGCTGGCGGACAACCAGACAGTAATCGAGTACCACGGAAATTATCATCTGCCGGTGACCGGCGCCCAGCTTCATTTTCCGGAAATGAATGCCATTGCCCGGTTAGCCCTGCAGTCCCGTGCAGGCGACGAAACGGCCTGGATTACCCGCTGCGAACAGGTGTTTTATAACCTCGCCCTGGACAACACCCAGCTGCAGAACGAACCGTGCACCTTCCCCGTGACCTCGGACCAGAAGTGGCGCCTGGTAGTCAAGGAGGATGGGGCGGGATTGCGGAGCGGTAGCGGGATACCTGCGCTGCAACTTGGCCTGCGCCCGAGCGAACTGATATTCTTAGGCCGAGGTGCACCGCCTTTCCTGCTCGCCTATGGCAGTGGCAAGCTGGCTCAGGAGGACAGGCCCAGCGATAATCAGATGCTCGTCCAGACCATGCAGAACGAAGCCGGCAACCGGATAACCGGGCAGGCCCGACTCGGGAAAAAAATAACGCTCGGCGGAGAAGAGGCTCTCCTGCCGCCGTCGCCGGCAAGGCCCTGGAAAAAATGGCTGCTGTGGACGGTTCTGGTGCTGGGCGTCGGACTTTTGGCCATCATGGCCAAGAATCTTATCGGTGAAATGAAAAAGGAGGAAACGAATAAGGAGTAAAACAAGGCTCGGGCCAACTTGTCTCCATGTTGCACCCAAAAGGATTGGTTTCTTGTAGGATGCGCCGTGCGCACCTATTGTTTCCGGTGCGCACGGCGCACCCTACAGTGCGTTGGGAAATTTTTAAGTCAATTTAAAGAAGTTTAAAGGAAGAAGAATGTTTCGATCGTTTTTTAAGAGCCGGAAGTGGCTGTTTTGGGCCTATGGCGGCGGCCTCTTTTTACTGATGGCATTGTTTGTTCAGGTTGAGCTGACCGTGGCCATCAACGAATGGTACGGCGGCTTTTATAATATGCTGCAGAAGGCCACCGAGCATAAGGTAGAGGAATTATGGGCCGAGATGCTGAAGTTCGCCAAGATTGCTTTCCCCTATGTACTGATCGCCACTGTGACCGCGTATTTTACCCGCGTCTATGCCTTCAAATGGCGGGAGGCCATGACTTTTTCCTATGTGGCCAAATGGCAGAAGGTGGAACATGAGGTTGAGGGTGCAAGTCAGCGTATTCAGGAAGATATTTACCGGTTTGCCAGGATATTCGAGAGCCTCGGCCTGCAGGTAATCCGGGCGATTATGACCCTTTTTGCCTTTCTGCCGATCCTGTGGGGGTTGAGCAAGGGGGTTGATATCGAAACTATCAAGGAAATACCTGGCAGCCTGGTCTGGGTGGCCCTGCTGGTATCCATTGGCGGCCTGCTGATTTCCTGGTTCGTCGGGATCAAACTGCCGGGGCTTGAATACAACAACCAGAAGGTTGAAGCTGCCTTCCGCAAGGAACTGGTCTACGCCGAGGACGATAAAATCAATTACGGCAAGACCGAAACCATCGTCGAGCTCTTTACCGGCTTGAAATTCAACTACAACCGCCTGTTCCTGCACTACGGATACTTCGATATCTGGGTGAATTTCTTTGAACAGCTGATGATCATCGTTCCCTATTTGATCATGGGGCCCGGCCTCTTCACAGGGGTAATCACCCTGGGCGTGCTGGTTCAGGTGTCCAATGCCTTCAGCAAGGTACGGGAGTCTTTCTCAATTTTTATCTCCAACTGGACGACCATCACCGAACTCCGTTCTATCCATAAGCGTCTGAGGGAATTCGAGAAGAATATCGGCTACTGATGGGTAAGCTTTCAGCAAGAGATCAATTACCACCACCCTCGGCAGTTCAGAAAGCTGACGGCTGATAGCTCAATGCCGGCGATGAATACATCAATGGTGATGGTGTGGATGGGAGTGGTCGTGATCGGCGACCGCTGGTTTGGCCTGGGGTAAGCCTTTGCCGCTGCAGATCGGACAGGCCTGCAGCCGCAGAGGCTTTTCCAGGTGGCTGGCCGCGAGCAGTTCCATATCCTGAAAGATGGTTGTGGTGGGCCCGTCGGCCGTCACCTGGCCGTCCTTCAGGACGATGGTCCGCTCGCAGAGATCGAGGACCAGGTCGAGGTCGTGGGTGGCGATGATCTTGGTGTGCTGAAAACCGGCCAGCAGCTCGATCAAGATACGGCGGGCCTTGGGGTCGAGGTTGGCGCTCGGTTCGTCCATCACCAGAATATCCGGACTCATGGCCAGGACGGTGGCGATGGCCACAGCCCGCTTTTCTCCGCCGGAGAGCTTGTACGGCGGCCGGTCTCGGAGATGTTCGACACCCGTCCGGGCGAGAGCCTCCCGGACCCGCAGCTCCACCTCCTCGGCGGGCAGGCCGAGATTCAAGGGACCGAAGGCGACGTCGTCGTAGACCGTCGGCATGAACAGCTGGTCGTCGGCATCCTGAAAGATCATGCCCACCGTTCTGCGGATGTCCCGCACCGTATCCTTGGTCAAAGGAAAGTCGCCGATCCGTACCGTACCGCTTTGCGGAGTTAAATAGCCGTTGAGGTGGAGAAGGAGCGTCGACTTGCCTGCACCGTTGGCGCCGACCACCGCCACCGACTCGCCGTGATGAATGCGAAAGGATATGCCTTTCACGGCCTTGGTGCCGTCGGCGTAGGTGTGGTTGAGATCCTGAACCTGGACGATATGGTGACTCATGGCAGTAGTCCTGTGAGCAGTTCCCCGGCGATAGCCGGAAGATCGTAGAAACGGCAAAAAAGAAAGACCAGGCAGCATCCGGCAAATGAAAAAACATCCCGGGCGGTGATATGCAGGGTCTGGCGGATGCGGATGGTGCCGTCGAAGCCACGGCAGAGCATGGCCAGGTGAATGCGCTCTGCCCGGTCGAGGGTCCTGAGCAGCAGTTGGCCGACCAGATGGCCGAAGGTCGCGAGCCGCATGGCCCGGTTGTTGAAAGTGCGGAGCGTCCGCGCCCGGTACATCCGCAAGCTTTCGTCGATGAGGACGAAGATGTAGCGGTAGAGCATCAGCAGCTGAACCGCGAAAATCTTCGGCATGCCGAGTTTCGTCATAGCCATGCACACCCCGTGGAAGCCGGTGGTGGCGATGAGGAGCAGCACCGCCCCGACGGTCAGTGAAACCCGCAGGAGGATGGAGAAAAACGACAGCCAGCCGCCGGTCAAGACGAATGTCCCGATGTGCAGCATGGGCTGCTGGTCGAGCAGGGGGTTGAAGATGCCGACCATCACGGCAAAAGGTGCAACGAGCAATATCTTTTTCAGCAGATACTCGGCGGGAACTGCTGCCAGACCCGCCAGAAGGATGAGGAAGAGGGCAAAGGGCAGCATCGCCGAAATAACGTACTTGTCGAAAGATACCACCGAGAGCACAAAGAGCGCGGTGGACAGCACCTTGATCCGCGGATCGAGGCGATGGATAACGGTATTGCCGCCGGCCAGGGTTTCGAGGTAGCTCAGGTCAAAAAAAGCGGATTCGATTTTGGCCATGCGGACAATTCCTCACTTTACCAAACACTCACGAGGTCCGGGAAGATGGCAAGAACAGAGATGGCAAGAGCGGGGAAAGTCTAAACCGCCCGATTCTTTCTCCTGAACAACACGCCGAGACCGAGAGCCAGGACCAGAGTAATCCCCCCGCCCACGAGACCCGAAGCAGTCGTCCCGCCGTCCACTGCGGGCCAGGACGAGGCGCTTGCCTGCCCCGGTGCGGTGTCGCCTGTTTTGAAGCCATAGTCGGGGAGAAACGAGATCTTGTCCTGAATTTCCGCGAGGCGCGAATGGATGCCCTGTTCTGGTGACGCCGGTTCTTCCCGCCCTGAAACCTGCAGCATCGACCATTCAAGCCCATCCGGCGAGGACGAGGCGAACCAGGATAAGGCACCGCCGGTGACGACGGCGGCAAGGCTAAGACCTGCCAGGACCTTGCCGATGGACAGACGGCCGAGCGGTCTGCCGGCCGCGGAGAATTCCAGTATCTCCGGCCGCGCCTTCCAGACAAAGGTGACGACGGCCGCGGTCACCAAACCTTCGACCAGGCCAATGGCGAGATGGATGGGAAGCATCACCGACAGGAAGGCCGTAAGCGGCAGTTCGGCAATCCCCGAGGTGACGGTCTCGAACACCACGCCCAGGGCGCCGAGTTGGAGACCGATCATCGCCGCAAGCGTTGCGCCGATGCCGATCCGTGAAGGAGTGGGTTTTGTACCTGCGATCGGCCGATAAATGAGGGGATAGGCGAGAAAGCAGGGGAAAACGCCGAGGTTGAAGATATTGCAGCCCAAGGCTAACAGGCCGCCGTCGGCGAAAAACAGGGCCTGAACCATCAAAACCGAAGCAATGGTCAGGAAGGCGGCACAGGGACCGAGCAGGATTGCCAGGATCATGCCCCCGCCCAGGTGACCGGACGAGCCGGTGGCCGGGATGGTAAAATTGATCATCTGGGCCGCAAAGATAAATGCGCCGAGAACACCCATCAGCGGGATCTTCCGGTCATCGAGGTCCGCCTGGACTTTCCTGGCACACCAGGCAATGGTGCAGGCGGTGGCGGTCCACATGGTGCCGCCAACGGCGGGGGAGAGAAGGGCGTCGGCCATATGCATGATGTCGTTCTCCTGATCGGGCTGGCGCGGCAAAAACTGCCGGCGCAGGGAGCTTTAAAAAACTCATTAAGTAACACGCCACTTTCATTCGTAACACTCGTTCTGTAATACAAAATTAATATTCGTGTGTCAAACGAAAAGGAGGTGTCTTTGAGCAAGCGGCTTTTCTCTTCTCCCTGAAGGCACCGGGAGAGGTTGGTCTCTGCTTGCGTTTGGAGGCATGTCCCCCCAAATCATTTGATGATGCCGTAGGGGGGAATCTTGTATTCGCCCGTGTTGCATACACCGATGTTTCAGCCGGGCTAATACGATTCGCCCCTACGGCATGAACGCCGTCGTCGAATGCAACAGAGCAAGGGGTTGTTTTACCGGTGAAAGTCAGGCACCAGGCGACATGACGTAGAACAGGATGGTGAAAAAATGGGCTGTGCTGCCGGCCATGACAAAAAGATGCCAGATGGCGTGGTTGTAAGAAAGTTTCTCCCAGACATAGAAGATAACTCCGAATGAGTACAACAGGCCGCCGACCACGAGGAGGACGACGCCTCCCGGCGCAAGAGAAGCCAGCAGGGGCTTTGCAGCAATCACTGCCAGCCAGCCCATACTGAGATAGAGGGCAAGGGATATCCACTTGATTTTGCGTTTTAAAACCAGCTCCGTTATCAGTCCGACAATCGCCATCCCCCACACCAGGCCAAACAGGGTCCAGCCCCAGCCTCCGCGCAGCGACACCAGAGTAATCGGGGTGTAGGTGCCGGCGATCAGGATATAGATCATTGAGTGGTCGAGCCGTTGAAAGATCTTCTTGCAGCGGGGGCCGGGCAGAAGATGGTAGAGGGTGGAGGCCAGATAGAGCAGGATCAGGGAACTCCCGTAGATCGCCGCACTGACGATATGCCAGATGTTGCCGTTATGTACGGCAAAAACGAGGAGAACCACCAACCCGACGATGGACAGGCCGGCACCTATTCCATGGGTGATGCCATGGGCGAGTTCTTCCCGAAATGTGTAAGGGGCTTCTTGTGGGGTGCGGGGCATGGTGAATAGTGAGCTGTGCTTGCTAAAATTGAGTGTGAACGGACTGGGACAACTCCCATCGATTTTCGTTTACTCCATGTATCCACGGGCGAGACAAGATTCGCCCAACATGCCAAACTGCGGTCCTCCCTACTATCATCAGGTTTCGGGTGACTGTCAATATGAGTCTGTTTGCAGAGGTTCTCCATGCTCATGAATGGCCAACTATCATGTTTCGCTTGATTTATTCATCGCCGTCCACTATGTTTCCAGGCAACGGTGGTTGATTTCGCTGAAGTTATTCCGTTTTTTATCTGCAAACAGCTGTGTCGTTCATTGCCTTCCGGGAGATGCCCGGAGCATCTTTCATCGGAGAAGCGTCGTGGTACAAAAAAGGGAACACACCGAAGTGAGACAACAACAGATTGTCGACGCGGCCGCGATCCTGATCTTTAAGTACGGCAGCGAGCATCTGACGGTCAAAAAAATAGCGGCAGAGGTCGGTATCTCCGAAGCGGCCATCTACCGTCATTTCAAGAGCAAGAAAAGTATCATCACTTTTTTGCTCAGCCATATCGAAGAGGTTCTCCTCAAGGATATCTCGCCGGAAACGGTGGCAGGCGAACCGGTAACTCTCGACGTCATCGAGAAAATAGTTCGGGCTCACTTTTCCACGATAGGCGTGCGTAAAGGCATCTCCTTTCAGGTCATTGCCGAAATCATCAGTCTTGGCGATAAAAAGCTGAACAAACAGGCCTCCCGGACGATAGACAAGTATATCTCCCGATTGCATGAACTCCTTTCCGACGGGGTCCGGGACGGTGCAGTCCGCGAGGACATCGATCTGGAGGCCGCTGCGACCTTGCTCTTTGGCCTTATCCAGGGACTGGTGAACATTTGGTCCCTGAGCGAGGGGAAATTCAAGCTGACAGAAAAATACGCCTCTCTCTGGCGGGTTTATCGCGAGGCCGTCGCCCCACGATAAATCTCTGCCGTTTTTCCGAATTCCCAGCCGTTCCGGCTGCGGCACACTCTCTCCAAAGTAGCAATTCATTCAAATCCCACGGGAATAAGGCCCCAATACATCCCACAGTATCATGGGAGAAGATCCGTTTTCTGATGCCGCAGAGGTGAGACCGGAACAAAATGTGACAGGGCAAAAGGTTATGCGAGTCCAGCCTAACTCGTTATTATATTGTGGTTAAAAATATATTGACATGTGAGTTAGCGTTCACTACTATGCAAGTTAATAATCACTCACAAAGTAGTGAGCGTTCACTTGCATGTTCCGGAGAAAGATTTTTAAGCCGGGCTATGAGAATGAATATGTACCTTCATGAGCGACTGCGGGAGGAAGTGGAGCAGGTTTGAACTTCGAGACGACCGGGAGCAGTTAGAATTCCATATCGTCAGTTCTGCTCATGTATTCGATAATAATCTGTAGCAGGCATCTCCGGAGAACCGACGGCTGTAAGGCGTCGCACACTCTGGAAAACGCGGACATGGGCGGTAGCCCGATATATTCAAGAAAAGGAGTGTGACATGCAGTACATCTTTATGATTCTCTGCCTCTTCGGCGCGGTGGCGGCAATGGCATTTATAAAATCTCTTGATCTCAGTGGAGGGCTGACGGCCGCCCTTGTTGGTCCAGTGATTTTAATCGTCATTTACTCCCTCGCCAGGATTCAGTCAGGGGATCCGGAATCGCTGGAAAATGTAGCCAAGAAATAATGCTGCATTGAGATTGCCTGCATCGCCGACAGTAGGCGGTGCAATTCTTCTTTTTGCTCGTGTAAAAGGGCAGGTTCCGCTAAGAAACCTGCCCTTTTTTGAAAATTCCAGGATCTTCGCAACACAATATTCCCCACCCGTTCCAGAGGAGTTGAAAGCCTCATTGAGCTGGGTGGTTCAGATCAAGAAAGCCCTGCGCGGCCGTCCGTCTGGAACCACAACGAAAAAATCGACGATGGTCCGGTTTGACAGCGATGTTCTCGACGCCTTCAAGTGGCAATTGGGAAGGGGGAGAACTTTGCATGCAATTCCATAGATAATCCTTACAATACTCTACATATTGAATGTTGAGCTACTTTAAACAAACGACGTAAGTATTCGACATCACGTATCTCTTGTTTTATATATATTACTTGCAAAAACCTCCTTAAAAAATAGATCATCTTACCACCTCCTAAGTCAGGGATTAACTCAATCTTTAATTGACTAGAATACCACAACTCTTCAGCAGATTTAATTCTCCATCCTAACGCTAATAAAGATTCTATAGCTCTTATGAATTGAGATTAGCAGGGAACTTTGCTTGCTCCTGGGCCAACTGAGCTTTTTGTCTGCCCTGTTCGGTCAGGACATAGTAGAAAACGTTGAATTCCCCATTGTTTTGATAGGCAAGAATCGGCCGCTGTTTCAGCATTTTCAGCAGGTAGCCGATGACCTTTGGCCTGCGATGAAGCATCTTGGCAATCTCCTGGCCGGACAGCGAACTGAGCCAGGAGGATCTTGCAGGAAGGAAGAACCGGTGCAGGCCGGTCTGTTCGAGCGTCTCGGAACGCTTTGGGAAGAACCTGTCGGTGTTCATGAAATCGTCCTTATCGACGGTAGCAGTCAGTATCTGGTTGAGAGTTCGTGTCTTAGGTTTTATTTACCTGGTAATGTGTCAGGCGTATTTTTGTAACCCGCAAATCCTTATATTTAATTAATGCCTAGCAATGATTAAGTCCAACATATCAGTGCACCAGCTAACCGTCAATTGGTGCAAACACCTAAATTGAGCTGGGTATTTTTACTAGTATGAAAAATTGTTGTTTGAAATCAATACATAAATAAAATAAAAAAGTTCGGCTACCGGTGTTGCCCCACCGGAAAAAGGGGATGAGTACTCAAAGGGTACCTGACTGTTCAGAGGGAGTCGTCCTGATATCGCCGTTTTCTTCTATGCTTACGGGGCTGGCCACTCCTCTGCCCCGCAGGACGAAATTCAGAAACAAAAGCGGTACGGCAAGGCAGGCAAGTGACGGCAGGAAGTCACCTTCGATGACGGCGAGGGGAGTCGTTGCGGGGCATATACACAATCCGGCTCCTATGAGGGCCGAAGCAGTCTTATTGACTCGGTTGTCGTAATTGAAGTGGGCGAGGCAGGAGGAAGGCGATCATAGCAGCCTTCCTCCCGGTAGTCATCAACTCATCGCGTCATTGAAATGTGCCGGCATTGAGGAGGAAATGGACGTAGATACTGGCGGCGTAACCGAGGGCGATTACCGGCGTCCATTTCAGGTGGCCGAAGAAGGTATATTTGCCCCGAGCCTGGCCCATAAGGGCAACGCCTGCGGCTGAACCGATGGACAGCAGGCTGCCGCCTACTCCTGCGGTGAGGGTCACCAGCAGCCACTGGCCGTGCGACATATCCGGCATCATGGTGAGTACAGCGAACATCACCGGGATGTTGTCGACGATGGCGGAGAGCAAACCGATCACGACGTTGGCGGTGGTAGGACCCCAGTCGAGATACATAACCTTCGACACCATGGCCAGATAGCCGATGAAGCCGAGACCGCCGACGCAGAGGATGACCCCGTAGAAGAACAGCAGGGTATCCCACTCCGCCCGGGCAACTTTTTTGAAGATATCGAAGGGCTCGACCTGGCCGAGCTCCTCCCGATTTTCTATGTTGCGCCTCCTCAACTTATGGGACTTATTCAGGTAAAAGCCGTACAGTTTCAAGAGCGACAGACCGGCCATCATGCCCACCATGGGCGGCAGATGCAGGAAGTTGTGAAAACTGACGGCGGTGAGGATGGTCCAGAGGAAAAGCCCTATAACAACGAAGGCGCCTCGCTTCAGCTTCAGTTGCTCGATGTTGGCGTCCGGTTTTTTATTGGATATCGCAAAACTCATGATGGCGGCGGGCACCACCCAGTTGATGACGGAAGGGATGAACAGGGCGAAAAATTCCTGGAACTGAAGAATGCCCTTCTGCCAGACCATCAACGTGGTGATGTCGCCGAACGGACTGAAGGCGCCGCCGGCGTTGGCGCCCACCACGATGTTGATGCAGGAGAGGCAGACGAACTTGGTGTCCTCCTTGCCGATAGCCATGACCACCGCGCACATGAGCAGGGCGGTGGTGAGGTTGTCGGCCACCGGGGAGATGAAGAAGGCGAGCAGGCCGGTGATCCAGAACAGTTTCTTGTACGAGAAACCGGCGTTGACCAGTTTCACCCGCAGCACCTCGAACACCAGCCGCTCGTCCATGGCATTGATGTAGGTCATGGCGACCAGCAGGAAGAGGAACAGTTCGGCGTATTCGAGGATGTTGTGACGAATCGCCTGTTCCGCCGTATGATCGATGCCGTTGTTCGCATAGATCAGGCCGATCAGCCCCCAGATGATACCGGCGGCCAGCAGAACCGGCTTCGACTTCCGCATATGCGTCACCTCCTCCAGCATGACGAAGGCATACGCCACGACGAAGACCAGAAGGCCGGCATACCCGACCCAATGAGTCGTCAGGTCCAGGGTTTCATGGCTGCCGCCGGCGACAGCCGCCAGGGCGGTGCCGGCACCACCACAGATAGCGGCGAGCACGGCGGGAAAAACAAAATTCAACATGCGCATTTTCGACTCCTTCTCGTCGTTATTGGCCGATTAACCTGCTATCTGCCGCACGGCAGCCGCCAGTTAACCCTCCCCTTGCATAGAATAGGCCGGAAACCTGAGCATCAGCTCCGGTTGACAGCCCGGTAAACGATAAACCTCCCAGAAACCTGTAGTGGTCTCTGGCCCCCAAACCAGTCTCAATCGGTAAAAATGAAAAAAGCCGCAACCAGAGCATCAGCTCCAGTTAGCGGCCCGGCTAACGAAAAACCCTCCAGAAGCTGTAACAGCTTCCGGACCCATAAACCAATCTGTGTTTCGTGCGCATAAAAAAAGCCGCTAACTGAAGCATCAGCTCCAGTTAGCGGCCCGGCTAACGAAAAACCTCCAGAAGCTGTAACAGCTTCTGGACCCATGCAATATTATTGATGTGGTAATTAATATGGAATGATGGAAGAGTCAAGCTCTTTTGGAGCGATTGGTCTTGAAATGGGCAATGGTCATACCTTGTATCGCAGAACATTCGAAATCAAGCCAGAAGAAGGAGTGAGTGTAGGATGCTTCGAACGCAACTGCACAATCGGCCAACTGGGAGTCATGCGGCAGAAGAGCATACTACTCTTCCGCTTTCGCAAGAACACTCGCCAACTGCCGTTTTGCCTGATCCATATTTTTCTGCGCTGCGGTATAATATTTGGGATTGAGGGCTATGGCCTTATCAAAGGCTTCGATAGCTTTCTCGAATTTTTTGGCAAAAAGATATTCCTGCCCCATGTTGTTGTAGGCGGCCGCCTCGTTGTCCGAGCCTTTTTTAAAGTATTCAAGTGCGATATCGTAGTGGCCCAACTGGAAGTGGGCAAGCGCGAGATTGTTGTAGATCTTGCGGTCCTTGGTCCTTGCCGCCAGATTCTCCAAGAGGCGAGTCGCCTCGGCGAAATCGCCGTTCAGGTAGCAGGTCACTGCCAGATTATTGGTGATGCTTAGATCCCTGGGTTTATACGCAAGGGCGGTCTTGAACTGGGCGATGGCCTCATCGTATTCCTGTTTCTGACTATGGATGAGACCGAGATATTCATGGGCCTGCCAGTCATCTTCTTTTTTTGCGAGCGCGGCCAGAAAGCCTTGTTCCGCTTCCTCGAATCTGCCCTGGCCAAAGTAGGCCATGCTATGACCGGCAAGAGTCTGCGGATCGTCGCCGGCAAGCGGCGTAAGCCTGCCATAGACCAGTTCCGCTTCAGCATACTTTTTCTTTCTGATCAACAGTCGCCCCTGTTTCTGGAGGAGAGAGATCCTGTTGGGCTCCACGTTCAATCCCTTGAGATAGTAGAGGTAGGCTCTGTTGATGTCGCCTTTTCGAAAATAGGTGTCGCCCATCTGTTCGAGTTCCGGCACCGTTTTCTTTTCCGAGATTACCGGCTCGGTGGTCAGTTCATGCCGAACCTGCTGAAGCTCGATCTGCTTTTCCAGCGTTTTGGCGGTATTGTCGTTCACGGAGGAACAGCCGCCGAAAAGGAGTGATGCAGCAAGGATGACAAAAAGGATATTGCGTCCCGAAAATAAACGTATAGCCTCGAAAACGTGCGGTTTTATATTCATTAATAGTGCACCAGATCGTTGGAAACGGTAACGGCAGCAGGTTGCAGCTGCTCGGATCGCCGATAATCGGCAAGTCCTGAATAATCATCGGGAAAGCATATACTTGCCAGATCCCTGCCGAGAAGGACTCTGACCCCGATGGATGGTTTCGCCATGGACTCTACCTTTTCAAGGTTCTGAGCCCCCGGGATGACGGAGGCAAGATCCTTGGCCGCCTGTAGGTGCTCTTCTTTGTAATAGATTACACTCTCTTCAAAACGAAAGTCCTTGGCATTGGTTACGCTTCGGACAGTGAAACCGAGGCCTCGGAGAAAGTCGGCGCTTCGTTTTGCCATGCCGGAAGTTCCATTGCCATTGGAAACCTCAATTGCAACTTTTATCGGCGCCGGTGAAGGAATGGCAGGGGTGGCAACCGCGATTATTTCCTTGTTTGCGGCAGAAGGAATGTCCGTTATCGCAGTCTGGGGCAGAGCCGGGAAAATTTCTCGCGCAGAAGACTCTGTGGCAATTTCGTCACGTGCGGGCGGATTGTCTGCTACCATTTCGCTTACATCTTGACTGGGAACTACGATCATAGCGTTTTCATCCGGTATTGTAGGCACAGGATCCGGCAGAGCCACGTCCTGTGCCGCAATAGATGGTGCTCCATCCGTTGCCACAGGCTGAGGCAAATTTTCGCTCACGAGATAGCCCGATAGATTCTCACGGATGGCGATAGTTTGGGCGATCCTGAGATTGTTTTTGATGCGTATGTCACTCGCAGCCAGGCTTTCGGCTTTCTGCAATAGCTCCATGCCCTTGCCATAGCTGCCGCAGAGGAGGCTTGAGCAGGCATAATTGTTGTAGACATAGGCTTCGCCGGGGGCGCATTGAATGGCTTGCTCGTAGGAGTTATGGGCGGGTTCGCAGCGTTTCTGGAGATCATACGTCATGGCGATGCCATTGAAGGCCTTGCAATAACTGCTGTCGAAACGGAGAGCCTTTGTGAATTCGGAGATGGCTTTGTCGTATTCGCCTATTTGCTGGTAGTGCAAACCAAGCCGATATTGGGCGTCGGAAAGGCTCGATTTCGGCCGCACCGATGCCCAGAATTTTTCTGCGGCCTTTTTGTCGGCAAGGGTTTTTTGGTCGCCTTCCGTGAAGTCGAAATAGGTGAATTGTCCGCCGTAGTAACTGCAACCGTTCGCCAGCAGGCAAAACAGCGGGAGATAAAGGACTTTGGCTGACTGACCCGAGTGCCCTTTTTTCGTTCGTTCTTTCATGTTGTCACCTCTCAAGTATCACACGGAACACCTGGATAGCAGCAGGTCCAGCGATAACCACAAAAAATGCGGGAAAGATGAAAAAAATGAGTGGTGCAGTGAGCTTGACCGGCAATTTGGAGGCAAGTTCCTCAAGTGTTGCATATCTTCTTTGCCGCATTTCCTCGGAGTGAATCCGCAAGGCATTTGCCACCCCTGTGCCATATTTTTCCGCCTGGATCATCAAGCTCACCAGGTTGTCGATGTCGGCCAAATCGGTGCGTAGGGCAAGATTTTTGAGACATGCATTGCGCGATTTGCCGGTTTTCAATTCAAGCGACAGGATCTTAAATTCCTTGGCAAGTTCCGGGCTGGTGATGGAAATTTCCCTGGAAACGCGGCGGATCGCGGCATCCACTCCCAATCCCGCCTCGACGCAAACCATCAGCAGGTCGATTGCATCGGGAAAATTACGGTACAGGTCTTTCTTGCGATAGTGGGCAACTACCCGCAGCCAGAGGATTGGCAGGTAATAAACAATGCAGATAATGAGGAGCGTAACGAGAAGAACAATGCCGTCGATAGAGAGGTGATAGAGGAGGCGGGAGGCAATCAGACCAATGATCGGCATGATGAAGAGTACGATCCTCAGGGTCTGATACGAGCGCACGAGCTTAGGGTCATAGATGCCGGCCCGTTGGTAGAACAGCGGAGTGTCGGCATAGTAGCTGGTGCCAGAGTCCTGCTTGGACGTTTTCGGGAAAAGTGACACAAAGAATTTTCTGCCTTCCTTTAGGTCTTGCGTTGGTGCTGCCTGAAGGCCCGGATGTTGTGTCGATCCACTCCATTTAACCGCCCTTTTTAGCACATTCTGTTCTTTTCTTCGAGAGGCGAGAAGGGCAAAGATCGCCCAGAACAGGACAATGACGACAATAAAAGAAGATAGCGATAAGAGTAGGGCTGGATTCTTCATAATTTCACATATCCAGTTGAACAAGTTTATACATGATAAAGCTCCCGATACTCATCATGACTATGGCGATGGTCATGGCATACGGTCCGATTGGATCGCTGAACAGCACCTGGATATATCGAGGATTGAGTATAAGAATCGCTGCTCCTGCGAAGAAGGGTAAGGCCAGCAGAATGATTGCCGAGAGTTTCGCCTCGCCGGTGACTGTCTTCACCTTTTCCCTGAAACGAAATTTTCTCCGGATGACTTCGGAAATCCGCATAAGCAGTTCAACGAGATTCCCGCCAGTTTCGCGCTGAATAATCACCGAGGTGGCAAAAAACTTCAGTTCGTTTGAGTCGATGCGGCGGGAAAAGTTCCGCAAGGTGGAGGCGAGATCCCGGCCAAAGTTGATTTCATCTACGACTCGTCTGAATTCCTCCCCGATCGGGTCGGCCATTTCCTCGGCTACCATTCTGAAGCTGGCCATTATCGAATGGCCGGCCTTTAGGGAATAGCCCATGAGATCGAGAGCATCCGGAAAGAGCGACTCAAACTGAGCCTTCCTCTGCCGACGTTTATGGAAGAGGTAAAGATAAGGCATGAAGAGCCCGACAGCGGCGATCATCAAGGAAATTGGCAGGGGCTGTAGCAGCAGTGAACAGCAGAGGAAGAGGACTGCGCCGACAGTAAAAGAAAGGAGAATGAATACTCCGGCGAGCATCTTAACTCCGCCCTGCTGCATAAATTCATCCAGTCTGCCGACCAGGGGAATCGCGGCGAGAAAGCTATTGAAGACTTGGATGTCGCTGAACTTGCGATGGTACTGGAGGCTGATTTCTTCTTCATTAGGCAAGCCGTTGGCGTAACGCGCCACTGCTTTGTTGACGACTCGGCTATCGGGCTTTTTGATAAGCGAGTAGGCCAGCTCAAAGGCGATAAAGATCAGGAAGAAGATTGTTGCGGCAAAAGCGATTTTCATTGTTGATCCTGTGTTGAATGCTTTTACTTGGTCTCGAAGAGTTTCTCAGGTATCGGCACACCCATTTTGGCAAATTTTTCAAAAAATTTGGGTCGAACACCATGGGTGTGGAAACTGCCGAGGATAATGCCATCCTTGTCAATCCCGCTCTGCTCGAAGGAATAGATCTCCTGCATGGTGATCACGTTGCCTTCCATGCCGGTTATCTCCTGGAGGCTAACGATCTTGCGCGAGCCGTCAACAAGCCTTTCCGCCTGGATAACTACATCGATCGCCGAGCTGATGAATTTTTTGATGTAATCGCTCGGTAGGTTGAACCCGGCCATGTTGACCATGGTCTCGATGCGCAGCAAAGCATCGACTGGAGTATTGGCATGGACTGTCGTCAGAGAGCCGTCATGTCCGGTATTCATGGCCTGGAGCATATCAACGGCTTCGGCTCCGCGAACCTCACCGATGATTATGCGGTCCGGACGCATGCGCAGACTGTTTCGCACCAGGTTTCGCTGGGTCACCTGACCTTGTCCTTCAAGGTTAGGCGGCCGGGTTTCCAACCGGACAACATGGTCCTGTTTGAGTTGCAGTTCCGCCGAATCTTCGATCGTGACAACCCGTTCGGAGGGGGAAATAAATTGCGACATCACATTCAGGAGAGTAGTTTTTCCCGACCCGGTGCCTCCTGAGATCAGGACATTGAGACGAGACTGGACGATTGCCTTGAGCAGGTCTCCGAGCATCGGGGTGATGGTCTTCAGCACGATGAGGTCCTTCAATGTCAGCGGATCGACGGCAAATCTTCTGATGGAAAGGCAGGGGCCATCGAGGGCAAGGGGCGGGATGATAACATTCACGCGGGAACCGTCAGCCAAGCGGGCGTCCACCATCGGGGAAATCTCATCGATCCTTCGGCCCACGGCGGAGACAATCTTTTCGATGATCCGCATCAGATGGGCATCGTCCTTGAAACGCACTCTCGTCTTTTCGATTTTGCCGTACCGCTCGACATAGACTGAATTGTATGAATTGACGAGAATATCCGAGACGGTGGGATCCTGGATGAGATCCTCAAGAGGCCCGAGACCGATAACTTCGTTTTCTATTTCCTTCAGCAGCCGTTCATGCTCACTCGTGTTGAGCGGTATGGTCGCCAGGGTTTTGTCGGCGAGGGCGGTCACTGTCGCCTTATTAATCTCACGCCGAAGACGACCCTCTTCTACGCCCTCAAGCAGGGAAAGATCAATAATTTTAGTAAGTTTGTCATGAATATCGGCCTTTAACTGGAAGTATTCGTCAGAAATATCGATTCGGGAAACAGATGATAAAAATCTGTCCGCACTGTCCATTTCATGGGCCGGGTTTTCCAGCTTTCTCAGCAGTTCTTGAAGATCCAAAGTCTTTCTCCAACAAGTTAGGTGATTGTACGATTATCTGAACCAGCGGAAGACCCCGCCCGGCCTTTCTATCGCCCGGTCAACTAGAGATGCGGCAAGTTTCTTGTATGCTCTTGATACGTCCGAATTTCCGGACATATCGGGAATCGTCTTGCCGTTATTGATCGCCGACATGGCCACCGAATAATTGTTCGGAATGGTCATGCCTATATCGGTACCGATTATCTTGGCCGCCTCCGAGGGGCTTATCTGCGCTCTTTTTTCGAAACGATTGGCAATAACCCGGATCTTCTCTTTGCCGACACCTGTCGCAGTTATCGACTCCTGGAGTTTACGGACATTAATCAGGCAAGGCAGGCTGAGGATAGAAACAAGGTAAATGGCTTCAGATTCTGCAAATATCTTTGCGTAGGACTCATCGATGATCATGCCGCTGTCGACCACGATATAATCGAAAAACCGCCTCATCGACCGCAAAAGCTGGAAGAGAAACCCTGCCGGCAGGTGAGTCTCTTTTTCCAGTTTGCTGGGAGCCGGTAAAACATAGACGCCGGAGCTGTGCCTTGCCATGGCGCTCTGTAGATAGGCCTCGTCCAGCCTGCTGAAGTTCTTGCCGATTTCTTCCCAGTCGGTTTCCGCTTCAAGATCGAGGAACAAGGGCACCTCGCCCAGGAGGATATTCATGTCCACCAGGGCAACAAGTTTGTCCTTGTCCTGTGCCTGGATGCTGGTTGCCAGATTGACAGCGAATGTCGTGGTTCCAACACCGCCTTTTGCCCCAAGCACGCTGAAGATCTTGCCTGACCTGGTTGTCGTTACATCGCTCTGGTCGCTCTGTCGGGCTTTCAGGAGCACCTTCTGGAATGCCTCGGCAACCTCGTCCTTGTTTATCGGCTGCTGGAAGAATTCCTTGGCACCTGCTCGCAATGCCGGCAGGAGAATGTCAGGAGTCATTTTGGCTGAAGTGAGGAAGAGGGTTTCAACCACGTTTTCCTGGAGCAGAGTGGATATAGTCTGAAATTCAGACTCTGGTGCATTGCCTATCTCAAGGACAAGGACGTCCACTCTATCGGCATTTTTATCTTCCTGAAGAAAAAATCCATCCAATCCTTTCACAATTCTGGATAGACTGTCTCTAACTTCCGCTGTCTTAATTGCGAGTTGAACGGATAAGGGAGTAGCTTTCGTACTCTTATTAAGACTTTTGGAGATAACTACCTTTGCATTCATGATCTATTCTCCGGTTGACGGAAATTCTTTGTCGGTTATTCAACGAGCACTGGAACTTTTGCCCGGATTAACGAAGGAGGGCCTCCTGTGGACCCTACGGGCCTCTGATCTTTGCGGCAACTTGGCAGGAAATAAATAGTCTGCCCTCGGTATGGAGTACCTTCTTCAAGATGAAAATGTTCTACAAATTTATCCCAGCGGTCTGTGCCTTCAGAATTGGCGCGTTGATCAAAATTTTCAGTTATATTTGGTGAATCCAGGGGCTTTTCCATATACGTTGGTGCATCATTCATGTTTGCAGAATTGTCGTTCCTGTTTATCCATATGACGTCTACAGTCACAACATAAAGAAATTCTTTGCAGCCGTGGATTCCGCTGTCACCACACCTAATAACTGGGAGTCTCCACTGAACCGGTTTTGTCCTGTTAGCTGATGCAGCCTCCCAGCAGGAATGGATTCTATTGAATGCATCGCCCACCGCTCCATTTATCATTTGTAGACCACCATCTTGGGGGTCAAGCTTCGTTGTGTTGCCACTGCATATAAGATCTCGAATCTGATTTTCATTTGCACCTGAACTGTCTTCTGTGTCCGAACATATCCCCGGCTGTTGTAGATTAGTCCATCCACCTGTGTCGCTAGGATCAGGAAACATCCGGCCTGTGCCGCAATTCAGGCTGGTTTCTTCGCCACTTCCTACAGTTATGGCCTCTTCGCATAAGGCGATCGGTTGGTCGACTTCCTGCGGGAATATTGTGTCGGGGAAACCGATATAGGCCACGGCATCAGCGCTGACATCTATTGGGTCAGTTCCAAAAATCCTCGCAAAGAATCTCGGGGCTTCTCGTCTTGCCTGCACTTTGACGGCGTTGATAAAGTTAGTATCCGTGTCAAGTTCTTCAAAAGTTTTTCCATTCCATTCCGTTGTTCCCTCGCCTTCGACTACATTGAATGCTTGCGAGGCAAAGGACCAGTGGCCGATTTCAACGTCTTCAATGCTTATGTCAACGAACGTATCACCCGTTGGGTTGGCATCGGCTACCCGCTCGGCTATTTGATCGGCATTAGGATTCAATACATATGACTGACCAGGGCCTTCACCATCTTCGTCTATAAACAAAACGCCCGCCCCGGCAAGTGATCCCGCATCGGCGGCGTTTTGCAGTTCATTGCGGACCCCGTATAAATGGCCAACATCGATGGCGAGTGCGGTAAACATCACAAGCACCCCGAGGATGATGGCTACATAGACGACCGTCGCCCCCTTCTCGTTATTGACCAAGCTGTTGGTAATATTCATCACCACCCCCTGTTTATCCTCATTCATCAAATTCCATCCTCATTACAGTTGTTCCCGCAAGCGGAATGCCCGCGCTGTATTCACTGCCTCCGAGCAGCCCGATGAGCGATTGAAAGACCAGAAAGCTGTAGGTGTAACGTACGTTGACGGTGATGTATCTCCCCGAAGGTTCGTCAACGTAAGTGGGTGGATCTATTGTGGGTGGTATGCCGCCCCCAAGGCTGATGAGATACCTGTCGGTATAATTTCCCATAACTTCTTCTATCACTTCTTGTATCACTTCATCCTCTAGTGGGGGATCGTTGTATACTATAGCGGCGCGCGCAGCCTCCCTTGAGGCATTCGTTATCACAGCTTTGTCAAAGAGCAGGAGACCGAATTCGACGATGCCAAAGGTGAGGACAAAGAGAAGAGGAGCTATAAGGGCAAACTCAACTGCTGAAACGCCTTTCTCCGATTTAAACATCGCAGTCCTCCAATTATGACTTTTTATCAGCTGCCTCATTTTTTTGTCATACCATCGACCAGGATGGAATAGCTTTCGGTTTTGGCGGCCGGTTTTTCATAGCTCTTTCCATATCTTTGAATCACTTTTTCGGCGATTGAGCCTTCAAGTCCCATCGGCGGGCCGGTATGGATGCCGGCATTCGGATTGTATATCTGGCTGACTTTTGCCAGTTCGTAAGACGTGCCGTAAAAGGTGTCGACACTCCTAGGTTGCCTGGTGCAACCGGCGTCAAGACAAATCAGAAGTGCGGTCAGGATAATGAGCCGGGATCGAGTTTTCATTGTTCCTCCATATCGGATGTCAGATCAGCAGGGATTGTCAAAAATCGGCCGACTCTTACTCCGGAATGATATAGCCGAAGCCACCTTCCATCGCCGGCCTGGCTCCAGTTTGCGCGGACGGATTTCCGGCCTGCCGCTCGGGATCATGCCACTTCTCCATCATGCCCAGCATCAGGATTTCAAAGGGAGTCGGATCCTCGAAGGAATCGGTCGGCAAGGGCAGGGTAGCTGCATCAGCCGGCTTCACCAGATGCGGGGTGATAATGACCAGCAGCTCGGTCTCGTCTTTCTGATAGCGGGTGCTTCTGAACAGGGCGCCAAGGATTGGGAGATCGCCCAACAGAGGGAATTTTTTGATGGACTCCCGCACATAGTCTTTCAGCAAACCGGCGATGGCAAAGCTCTGGTTATCCTTCAGTTCCACTACTGTGGACATGCGGCGGGTATCGATGGACGGTACTGTATAACCGGCGAACGAAACAGTATTAGTGAAATCAAGCTCCGACACCTCCGGCGAGACGAGGAGTGAAATGGTATCGTTACCGAGCACAGTGGGGGTGAAGTTCAAGCCGATACCGAAAGGTTTCCATTCGATAGCAAACCGATCGAAGGAGGAGGCGACAGGGTAGGGGAACTCGCCGCCGGCGAGAAAACTCGCACTCTGTCCACTTTGGGCAATAAGGGTCGGCTTGGCGAGGATCTGCAGGAGACCGTCTTCCTGCAGGGCATCGACGGCGAAAAGAATCGTATCTCCGGAAATAAAGCCGAGCGCAGCGTTGATCGAATTGGAAAGCAGGATAGGATTGCCCGGCCAGCCTTCATCCGGGATAGCAGTCAGGTTGTCGAGCAGGCTGAGACCAAAGGCATCGGACCCGGCTATAGCAAAGTTGACGCCCAACTGGTCGCTAATAGTTTTTGAGATTTCCGCGATGCGCACTTCCAGCATAACCTGCTGCACTCCGCCAACTTGGAGTAGATTTATAATCTTTCCCTTTTTATCCTCCTGGCCGTCTTTTGTAGGGACATAAGCTTGGGCAAGTTCTAGGATCTTGGGCAGTTTTTCGGCGCTGGTGACTGTACCCGTCAGAG
Source organism: Desulfobacterales bacterium GWB2_56_26 (assembly GCA_001799365.1). Classification (GTDB taxonomy): domain Bacteria; phylum Desulfobacterota; class Desulfobulbia; order Desulfobulbales; family Desulfocapsaceae; genus Desulforhopalus_A. The sequence goes on from MGTI01000074.1 coordinate 21,915, forward strand.
TCAGGTGTTCGCCGGAAGATCTGACTTCGATGTTTTCTCCCGGGAAGATTTCATGAAGAGTTTTTTTCAGTTCAGTCAGATCGAGACTGACGATAACCTCGTATGTGCCTATGATTGAGTTGTTTTTATCCCAAAGGGTCAGCTGAGTAGTACCGACCGATTTGCCGCTGATGAAGACCCAGTTCGGCGACTGTGTGGTGGAGGCGAAAATCTCGGCAATTTCCGGATTGACTACGAGAGACCTGGCGATCATCCGCGAAGACTTGAGCTTGGCGAGTTTGTTTACGGTCAGGTTGATCGATTTGCCGAGATCTGCATCGATAACGACATCCGCCCTCATTTCCGCAGCCCCGGCGGGAAGCACGCTCATGGCAATGCCAAGGAAACATCCGATAACTACAAGTATGTATCTTTGTGCCCTGCTGTTAGTATTGTCCATCCCTATCCTCTCTATTTGACATCCAAAGCTAATTTGTTGACTTTGTTTCCGTTCATGACTTCAACGACAAACTGCGGTTTTGGTATCACCGATTTGACGGGAGTTTTTTCCTTGTTGACGGTAACCGGCTCCTCACTTGCCGTGGAGTAGGATTTTAAAAGGGATGCGACATTGATGCCTTTAGTAAGGATCTGGTCGTTATCGGTGTAGTTTCGTAGAGCTAGTTGGATCTTTCCTTCGTTGACCGCAAGAGCCAGTTTTTCACCTTCCTCAAGATTGACCTCCAGCGTCACCACAGTGACTCTTTTCGGTGTTTTCTCGGCGGTTTCCTCGGCTTGAGTGCCGATCGACAGCACAGGAATTTTTTCCAGCACTGTCTTCGTCATCTGATTCTTCTGCTCGCCAGGCTTTTCAATCGAAACGAGCACGTCAACCAGGTGGCCCGGTTGCAGAAAACCGGCCACCCCGATGACTTCATCCACTTTGACGGCCATGGCTCGTTTCTGCGGGTTGATAATCGCCGCCATGCCGCCCTTGGTGACATCGGTGGGGGCAAGTGCAGATTCGAGTACCGGTTCGGTCGACTGGATCGGTTTGAGCACTATCCGCCCCACCGCATCACTGAGGTCGGCAAAATGTCCGGCGGGCAAAGTATCCTTTAAGTAGGAGGCCATGCGCACATCCTGAGCGGTGATCTTTGCGCCTCGATCGAGCACGCGGTTTGCCACAGCGATTTGAGTGAGATTCTGCTTCACTTCCGTCGCCGAAGCCGTGTTGGGTTGCATGGATGTTTTCTGATAGACGATATAGCTGATAAGCGCAGCGGCCGTAAGGGCCACAACCAGATAGAGTATACGAGCAGATTTATTCATATTTCCCTTCTCCCCCGGTTTGGAAATCCAAAGCGTTTTAAAAACACTAAAATGCAGGTAATGTTTTGTTGTTCGATATCAAGTAGAGAAAAAACAGGAAGACTCCACCAGCTATGGCAGCGCCGTAGGGTATGCCTTCTTGGATAATTATGTTTTTTTCGACCTTAAGGAGAGATGCATCACGATGCATTCCAAGATACAAAATCCCTAGGAAGGTCTTTAATAATGTGTTTTTGATGTTTCGACGATAGACCATGAAACCAAAGGCCATGATCCCACCGCATACAGCAATAAACAAAAAGCAAAAGGCAGTTTCTTGGAAGCCGAGTACAGCGCCCACGGCGCTCATCAGTTTGACGTCGCCGGCGCCCATGCCGCCTATGAGATAGGGTGTAAGAAACACTGCAAAGCCGAAAGTCAGCCCCCCGAGACTGAAAAAAAAACCATTCCAGCTACCGATGTAGCAATGCACTGTCAGAGCAAAAAAGGCTGTTGGATAAGTCAGTAGGTTTGGGATACGGCGTTGGCGCAGATCGGTAATGGTACAAACGATCAGGACTGCTATCAGCCAGCTATAAAGAATATATGGTATCAATTTGTTATTTAACCAGTTGATCTTTATTATTTAATTTAATAGTTCTTCATTTCTTGGAACAATTTTTCGAACCAATGGAAAAGCGGCAGAGACAGAATATCAAACGATCAATATCTGCCTTCCGATTTTCCCTTTGCGAGGAACCGTTTGCAAATCTAGCGATAGCTCGCATTTCCAATCGAAATACGAGCTATCTACTTAAATTTCACTAGTCCAATTATTTAATTACAGATTGCTCTCTACTCATCAATTAGCAGCAGCAAGCCTGGCAACTACCGTATTAAACGTAGTGTTGAGTTCGGTTCCTACTGCAGTAACAGCAACAACAATAGCTACACCAATAAGAGCAGCAATAAGCCCATACTCAATAGCCGTTACGCCATCTTCTTCCCGCAGAAAATTTCTCATCTTGGTCATAAAACTTTTCATGTTGTATCTCCTTTTTGGAATGTGTTTGTATTTATCCTAACCAGAAATATTCCGATTAGGGGTTTGAAAACCGGTGTCGAGTCAAATCGAGAAGGCGATTCGACGATGCTGCACTTTGCTCGATACCGAATGTTGCTTTTGATAAGGCAATTCTGGCTGCCTGTAATCGCTAGCTACATCCCGCCTGGTTTTCCGTCGCCGTGAAATACAGCAGCGCTGATCTGTCCAGATCTTCTTTTGTCATCCGTGATGTCCGTTTTTCGTAAATGGCGATATTCACCAGTTGCTGAAGGATGTCCCTGGGGTGGCAGCCGCGCATCGGTCTGATGTCGCGATAGTATTTCTCCAGCAAATACTCGACGCACTCGGCGTCATACGGCACCCCCATCTGTTTCGCCGCCCCCACAAAAATCCTGACAAACTGCTCTTCGCTCGGATCTTCCATATGGATCTTGTAAGGTATCCTCCGCAAAAACGCCTCGTCGAGGACCCAGGCAGGGTCGATGTTCGAGCAGAAGACCAAGAGAGCATTGAAAGGCACCTGGATCTTATTGCCGCTCGGCAGGGTCAAATAGTCGATGCGTTTTTCCAGCGGCAGGATCCACCGGTTGAGCAGCTTTTCCGGGCCGATGCGCTGGCGGCCGAAGTCGTCGATGACGAAGATGCCGCTGTTGCCTTTCAGCTGCAGCGAGGCCTCGCAGATTTTGGTCTGGGCGTTGTAGCCGATTTCAAGGGATTCGAGATCCATTTCGCCGGCGACCACCACTGCCGGGCGTTCGATCTTGATCCACCGGCGGTCGCTGTTGTTATCCTGCGGATCGAGGCCGGTCGGCGCCGGCGTGTGGCATTGCGGGTCGTAGAGCTGAATGAGCTGTCCCTCGACGATCAGGGTCTTTGGGATATAGACCGTCTCGGCAAAACATTTGCTGACCCGGATTGCCACCTCGGTCTTGCCGTTGCCGGGCGAGCCGTAGAGGAAGATTCCCCGCGCCGAATTGACGGCCGGGCCCAGACGCTCGAAAAAGTCGTCGGGCAGGGTCAGGCCAGCCATGGCATGTTCCAATTCCAGCCGGCCGGGATGTTCGTTGGTGATCGATTGTTTTTCGATGCTGGTCAGGTAATCGGCAAATGGCACGGGGGCGGTGCCGACGTAGTTCGATTGCTCCCGTGCCAGCAGGGCTTTTTGTCTGCCCTGTTGGGTCAGGACATAGTAGAAATCGTTGATCCCTGCAGTATTTTGATAGGCAAGAATCAGCCGCTGTTTCATCACTTTCAGCAGGTTGTCGATGACCTTCACCGGCAGACCGATACTCCTGGCAATCTCCTGGCCGGACAGCGAGCCGTGGGCCAGGAGGACCTTGCAGATCAGGTCTTCAAGGAAGATCTCGTGCAGGCCGGTCTGTTCGAGCGTCTCTGGACGCTTCGGAAAGAACCTGGCGTCGTTCTCAAAATCGTCTTTGGCGGCCGTCGCGGTCAGTATCTGGTTGAGAGTGCGTGTCATAGGTTTTATTGCATCTGGTAGTGTGTCAGGCGTATTCTCTGTATACTCGTAAATTCTTAGGGTTGATTGATGCCTAGCAATAATTAATGGCTAACATATCAGTACTCCATCTAACCGTCAACTGGTGTAAATACCCAAATTGAGCTAGGTAACATTACTAGCACAGAGATAATACTAATTAAAATCAAATTGTTAGAAATAATTTGGAAGAATTAATTAAATTGAGTATGGTTAGGCAGTGCAATTTCCTATGAAGTCAGATTATTTCGTTTGTAACGAGAGAATGATATTTTTTCTCAAAAGTTGGTTTTCTTTTTTGTATTATGATTTACTTAATATCAGAAGAATCACGAGGTTCTGGATGCGGGGTGCCTGTCACTGCAGCCAGTCGGTGTTCAAGGCATTAATACGAAAGCATGTCCAGGAGATATGAAAGCCAAGATAGCTCTTCCCAAGACACCTAGCACCTGGCGGCTCAGTCACGACAGCGATGTCATTGACGATCCCTTGTCCGACTGCCTGGTCATCCTGGCCAAACTGTACGGCCGGCAGGTTTCACGCACGACACTTCGAGCGGGGCTACCGTTAACCGACGACCGGCTGACGGTAAAGGTCTCGGCCAGGGCGGCGCAGCGGGCGGGGCTTGCTTCCCGCGTTCTCCGGCGGCCGCTGGCAAAAATGACCAATCTGGAGCTGCCGTGTATTCTGCTCTTGAAAGAAAACATGGCGGTGGTGCTGATTCGCATCGACGCCAAGGGGAAAACGGCAACCATGCTGCGCCCCGAATCGGGCGGCGGAGAGAATACTGTTCCCCTGGACGAGCTCGCCGCGCGGTATGTAGGCTACGCCCTCTTCGCCTCCCCCGAATTCCAGCCGGAAAAGCAGAGCGTTGCCGAAATGTCCGGAACGCGGCGCCACTGGTTTTGGTCGACGCTGCTGTCTTCCTGGAGGATATACCGGGACGTCCTGCTGGCTTCGTTTCTCATCAATGTGTTTGGGCTTACGACTCCCTTTTTCATACTGAATGTTTACGACAGAGTAATACCGAATAGTGCCTTCGAGACCCTCTGGGTGCTGGCGATCGGCATTGGTGTCATCTATCTTTTCTCGACCATCATGCGCGGTCTGCGCGGTTACTTTATCGATGAGGCCGGCAAGAAGGCTAGCCTGGAAGTCTCATCGATAATCTTTGAAAAGGTGCTGGGGTTGAAGATGGCCTCACGCCCCGAATCCATCGGCTCATTCGCCAACAAGATTCAGCAGTTTGACAACATCCGCGATTTTATTACCTCGCTGTCGATCACGGGTCTGGTCGACCTGCCGTTTGTCGTGCTGGGCCTCATTGCCATCTGGTACCTCTCGGGCGCAACGGTGGTCATCCATATCTCATCCATTGTCATCCTGCTGGTCTATTCCCTGTTCATCCAGGTGCCGCTACGCAAGTCGGTGGAACAGACCTATCACGCCTCTGCCAGGAAAAATGCCGTCCTGGTCGAAGGGTTGAATGGCCTGGAAACCCTGAAGATGCTGGGCGCGGAGAGCAAGGTGCAGAGCTCGTGGGAAGAGGCGGTTGCCCATATTTCCACCTGGAGCGCACGGTCCCGGTTTCTCTCGACTTCGGTCAACCACCTCGCCAATTTTGTCCAATCGATTACCGTGGTGGCCGTCATTATTGCCGGGGTCTACGTCATCTCCAAGGGTGAGATGTCCCAGGGCGGCCTGATCGCCATCGTCATGCTCACCCGGCAGGTCATCGCCCCCATGGCCCAGGTGGTGGGTCTCGCTACCCGCTATCATCAGGCCCGCACGGCGATGGAGACCCTGAACCAGGTTATGGCCATGCCGGTCGAGCGGCCTGCCAACAAGACCTTTCTGCACCGGGTGGGGCTGAAAGGGGAGATCGAATTCAAGGATATGTGCTTTACGTACCCTGACCAGAGTTTCATGGCCTTGAAGGACATTTCGCTGAAGATCGCTCCGGGTGAGAAGGTGGGCATCATCGGGGCGATCGGCTCCGGCAAGACGACCTTCGGCAAAATGATGCTGGGGCTGTATGAGCCCGACAGCGGCATGGTGGCCATCGACGGCACCGATATCCGGCAGATCGACCCGTCTGAGCTGCGGCGCTTCATCGGTTGCGTACCGCAGGATGTGACGCTCTTTCGGGGCAGCGTCCGGGACAATATCGTGCTCGGCTGCGATGTGGCGCGGGACGCCGATATCCTGCGGGCGGCCGAGATGAGCGGCCTGATGAATATCATCAAGCATCATCCACTGGGCTTCGACATGCCGGTGGGCGAACAGGGCCGGCTGATGTCCGGCGGCCAGCGGCAGGTCGTGGCGATGGCAAGAGCCCTGCTGCTCGATCCGCCGGTGATGATTCTCGACGAACCGAGCAGTTCCATGGACGGCAAGACCGAATCGAATCTGCGCAGCAACTTAAGCCATATCATGCAGGGTAAAACCCTGGTGATCATCACCCACCGGGCGTCGCTGCTCGCCATGGTCGACAGGATCATCGTCCTCGATCGGGGCAGCGTCCGGGCGGACGGGCCTAAGAAGGAGATCCTGGAAGCGCTGAAGAACGGTCAGATCAATATTTGACTTTTAAAATGACGTCTTCCAGGTAGGGTGCGCCGTGCGCACCATCTGGTGTTCCTTGGTGCGCACGGCGCACCCTACGAAAAACAAATATCATCTTGAATGTAAGGTGGAATTACGCGTCTGAGGGATGAACGTGCCGAACAACGAAACCGACAAACCGGTTGCAGCAGGGAGCGCAGACCGTCATCTGACCCAGCTGCACAATTCCCGCTATAAGGCGGAGCTGGATCAGGTGGCCGATATCCGGACGACAATCCTGGTGCAGTCGCCGCGGGGCGGACAGCTGATTGTCTGGATGACCCTGGTGCTCACGTTTTTGCTGATATACTGGATGTATGTCTCGCAAATCGAAGAAATTACCCGTGGCACCGGCAAGGTGATCCCTTCCAGCCAGTTGCAGGTGGTGCAGAACCTGGAGGGGGGCATCCTCGCCGAAACTCTTGTTCGCGAGGGGGAAATCGTCACCAAGGGGCAGCTGTTGATGCGGCTCGACGAGACGCGTTTTTCCGCACCGTATCAGGAATCGCGGCTGAAATACCTGTCGCTGCTGGCGAAGGCGGCCCGGCTTCGGGCGGAAACCGAAGGGGGCGCGATGCAGGTGCCGGATGAAGTCGTTAAAGAACGTCCTGAGATCGCCGCCCGCGAGCAGCAGCTGTTTGTCGCGCGAAAGAACAAGTTGATCACGACCATCGCCATCCTGGAAGAGCAGGAGATTCAGCGCAAGCAGGAACTGGCCGAACTGGAAGATAAGCTGCGGGAATTAGACCGGACCTACAAGCTCTTGAAAAAAGAAATAGACATGACCAAACCGCTGGTCGCTCAAGGTGCCGTTTCCGAGGTGGAGATCCTGCGGCTCGATCGCGAGGCTTCCGCCATGCAGGGCGAGATGTCGGGTATCAGGCAGTCGATCCCCCGAACGAAATCGAAGATTACCGAAGCGCGCAAGGTCATCGACGAGGAGAGGATGACCTTCGCCAATACGGCCAAGAAGGAACTCAACGAGGTACAGGTCGAGTTGGAAGGACTATCGGCTTCGGCAACCGCACTCGCCGACCGTCTCGACCGGACCTCGGTACGTTCGCCGGTGCACGGCACGGTCAAGCAGATCCTGGTCAATACTGTCGGCGGGGTCGTCCAACCCGGCATGGATTTGATCGCCATCGTGCCGCTGGAGGATTCCCTGCTGGTGGAGACGCAGATCAAGCCATCCGACATTGCCTTCCTGCGACCCATGCAGCACGCCATCGTCAAGTTTACCGCCTACGATTTCACCATCTACGGCGGGCTGGAAGCGGAACTGGAACTGATCAGCGCCGATTCCATGACCGATGAAAAAGGCGATAGCTATTATCTGGTGCGGGTCCGTACCAGAAAGAACTATCTGGAGAGCAGGAACGGTCATCTGCCGATCATTCCCGGCATGGTGGCGACGGTCGATATCATCACGGGGAAAAAGACCATCCTGTCGTACTTGCTCAAGCCTGTTCTGCGGGCCAGGGAAATGGCCCTGCGGGAAAGATAAGGGCACAGGGATAAAAGGCAGCCACTGACTACGAGTCCTCGCATCGGCAGAGGTAAAAATATGGCAATAATGCTTTGCAGCAGAAACGAGACGATACGCAACAAATGGCTGACCACCCTGAAAGGACAATGGCAGGTTCATGAAGCGTCATCCGCCAGGGAACTCTTTGTTTTGCTGAGAAATCATCCGATCAAGACTATCCTGCTGCATCGCGGCTCGATCGAGGAGAGCGAGCTTCGGGAAGTCTGCGGCCGGCATGGCAACTGCAAAGTTTTTGTACTCTCCGACCGGCCGAGCGACAACGAGGGGGTGCTCTGCCTGCGTCTGGGGTGTGTCGGCTACGCCAATACCTATATCGCTCCGTTGCGCCTGCGGGCTGCTGTCGAGGCGGTCGAATCTGGCCTGATCTGGGTGGGCAGCTCGCTGATGAATTACCTGATCAAGGGACTGACGGCCGGTGCCGCGCCTGAGACCGAGTCTGCGGACCCGCCGGACAACCCTTTGCTGGCCGGACTGTCCAACCGCGAGCTGCAAATCGCCAAACTCATTGCCGAAGGGCTGCCGAATGGCGAGATTGCGGCGCAGCTGGATATCACCGAACGGACCGTCAAGGCCCATCTCAGCTCCATCTATGCCAAGACGCAGACGAAAGGGAGATTGAGTCTGGCGCTGTTGATGAAGAAGGGTTGAGTGAAAACCATAACCACCGGGCATTCTACCCCGGGGTTTCAGTTCAAACGTTAGAGGCGATCCGCGATTCATTATATGCACCAATATGCAACATGGGCGATCACCCGGATCGCCCATGCGAGAAAAAGGATTATTTGATGTGGATCTGCTTCAGGTCCCCCGACAGAAACCGGGGGACCTGAAGGAATTAGACCTCGTCGTCCGGCGGTGGAACGAGGGTGTCGATGTCTGTCGTGTTTATTTCGACCGTGGTGATCGTGTCGTCGTTGGCCGGAGCACCGGCCGTCTGATCGCCTGCGGTATCGTTACCAGCGCCGCCGTCGATGATATCCGGCGCCTCATCCTCGACGATCACAGGATCGGCGGGATCGCCGATGAACTCGACATCGTCGCCGACCAGGGTATCATCGTCCTCGCCGCCTTCGAGACTATCCTCGCCTTCGCCGCCGACCAGCTGATCTTCACCGGCCCCGCCTGAAAGCTCGTCGTTGCCTTCGTCGCCGTAGATGACATCGTCGCCGGCTCCGCCTTCGATGGTGTCGTTACCAGCTCCACCAGCGATTATGTCGTCGCCTCCTTCACCCGAGATGGTTTCATCTTCGGGACCGCCAACGAACACTTCCGCATCGTCGGTACCGGTCATCTCGTTGTTGTTGTCGAACTCGACATCGATGGTTGTCGTGACAGCATCTCCATCACTGTCGACAATTGCCACCTCAAACTGCTCGTGGATGTCAAATTCTTCGGAAGATGACACAAATTCGACACCCGTCAACTTGAAGTTTTCGTCCACTGCCTCCAACTCGACTTTACTGATCGTGCCGATGGATCCGTCTTCATTGATGGTGAAGCTTGATTCATATTTTGGAACAGTGACCTCACCGGTAAATTGACCAGCCCCAATGACATCGCCGTTCAGGTCGACGGGGTCACCATCCTCATTATACGCCGTGTATTGGATGGCTGTGGCTTTGCTGTCGGGTATATGCTTCAGAGAGAATGTGATATCATCGATCGCGACGGTACCGTCCAGGCCGCTCGAGCCGAAGTCAATAACAATTTTTCCCTCATCTTCATTAACCACGTTATTATGACCTATGCCCATGCCGTCGGTGCTGCCGTTTACATTCAGTGCAACGTTGCCATTGTAGGCGGTCAAGGTGAAGAGGGTTTGGAGATCGGGGTCGTTGGGCAGTGTTTCGGGGGTGTAAGCCTCCTGGTGACCATTCGGATCCTGGGTGATTATGAGCATCGGTTTTGGTCCGTTGGGGAAACCAGCTTGGCCAGCATCGAAGTCGTATTCTTTGATGGCATCGAGTTTGCCAAAAGTTTCAATTTCATATTCATCAGACTGAGGCTCAACAGTGAGTGAGAATACTTTTGAACCTTCGGGGTCGTTGAGATCCGTTATTGCGAGAAGAATGCTGATATCCGCTGGATCTACGTAGTAGTAGACAGTCTGACCTTGCGAAGTTAAACCCGAATCGACCGACTTGACAGTTGTTCCATCCCATCCTGGGATATTTATTGACAAGTCGGCACTGACTGATTCATCCGCACCATCGTCGACATCTAACAGGCCTGTGAGTAAGAGGCCTGGTTCATTGGCAATAAAGGCATTGGCGACCTGATTGATAACAGGTACGTCATCCTGAACATTAACCACGAAGGCCCCAGTGTTGGCCGTCACCTCGTCGCCATCGGCATCGGTTGCGACAATGATCGAACTGAGATCGATGCTGCTGGTCTCCTCCGAGCCATCTCCGGTCCGCAGTTCGAAGTTCTCGCCGTTTCCAGCCACATGATCGAGCTGGCCATCAAGGTCGAAAGTCCAGGAGCCGTCCGGATCGACGGTGAAGGTGAAGATGGTCTCGGCTCCCGCCGAGGCGGTCAGCGTATTGCCCGTCACCCCGTACGTCAGGGCTGTGCCGCCCGAGTAGAGCGTCGGCAGACTGCCGAGGTTCGAGGAAATGGAGTATGTCAGTTCTTCGTCCGCATCGGTGATGAACAGGTTGGCGAGGTTGGTGGCATCGGTCGATACGGTCGAGCCCGAGGCTTCGTCCGCATTGCTTGAGCCGTCCTCGTTGATACCCGTGCTGCCGTCCGGATCGGTCGGCGCATCGCCGTCGACGGTCATATCGTCTTCCTCGACATTTGCCGAGATGATAGGTGCCGTCACCTTGAGCAGTTCGGGCAAGGCCGCCAGGAGTTGGTCGCCGGAGGTGATGTTCAGGGCATTGCCAGTCAGGTCGAGTGTATCGAGACGGTCATCCTGGTCATTGTTGTTGTCGATGCCGTCATCGCTTACGGCAAGGCCGATCGCCCGGACACTGTCTGCCCATGCACCCAGTTCGGTGATCTCGTTGGAGCCGTCGGAGCCGGTCACTTCGTTCAGGGCGGTAGAGTTGAAACTGCCGCCGGAACCATCCACATCCGGCCCTCCCGGTTGACCCATATCCGGGTCGTTCCATCGGTTCGGGTCGCCGTCCGAGATGAACAGGACCTGATTGACGAGGGTGCCGTCCACATCGGCGTCGGTCAGCGGATCGCCGCTGTTCACCCACTGGAGGGCCTGCTGGTAGCCGGCCTCATAGTTGGTGTATACATCGCCGAAATTGGGTTCGTTCATGCCCTCGATGGCCGCGATTGCGGCAGCCGCCGATCCCGCATCGCCGCCGGTGATGGTAAATGTACCGAGGGGGGCGGAGTCGGTGTTGTATTCGACAATATGGACCTTGTAGATCGAGCCGGCATCGCCGTCCGTCGCAAGACTGGTGAGCATGGCAACTACGGAGGCCTGCAGGGCTTCGGCTCGGGTTACCGTGCCGCCGCCGAACGAGATGTTGTTGCTGTACATGCTCCCCGAGTTATCAAGAATAAGGACCAGGTTCATGTTGCCCGGTACTTGAGACGTACTGGCAGCCTCGGGAATATCGTCCTGGACCTCGACCCGGAATGAGTTCGGGGCTGCGCCGGTGGTTGTGTCGCCATCGGCATCCGTCGCCGTAATGACGGACGAGAAGTCGATGGAGCCGGCGGTGGCGGTACTGCCCTCCAGTGCCCAGTTTTCCGAGTTGGTGTTGTCGTCGACATGGTCGAGTTGATCTTTGAGATCGAAGTTCCACGACCCGTCGCTGTTCACCTCAAGGGAGAACACGAATCGGCCGGAGCCGTCTGCTTCGGTATTCGCCTCAAGGGTCGTCCCATCTGACAGATAGTAGAGTTGATCACCCTGCGAGTACAAGGTGTCGAGCTGATTCAGCACGGCCGGATCGGTAGAGATGCCGAAAATGAGGGATTCGTCGGCACCGCTGTCGAACAGGTTCGCCAGGTTGGAGGCGTCGGCCGGGTTGGAAGAACCGCTGTCTTCGTCGTCGGCGATGGTTTCTCCGCTTTCACGGATTCCTTCGGAACCATCTTCGGGCTCGCTGAGACCGTCTTCCAGCACCGTTCCGACGATTGCAGCAGGTTGTGCAACTGCCTGCGGAATATCGTTCTCGACGTTCACCGTGATCTTGCCCTCGAAGTTGAGACTGAGCGTGTCGCCGTCGGCGTCAGTGATGTTCGCCTCGACATAGGAGCCGAGATCGTCGATGGCCAGCAGCTCGTCGTCATCCTCGTTGCCGGAATGATCGAGCTGATCGTCGAGGTCGAAGGTGGCCACACCAGTGCCCGCGTCCACCGCGAAGGTGAAGACCACAGTGCCCATGGCGTTGCCGCCGTCGCCGGAGCGGGCGACCAGTTTGCCGTCCTGCTCGTAGTACCAGACTTCCTGGCCGTTCGAGGTGTAGTTCGACTGGACCGGGTTATCGAGCTTGATGCTGTAGTCGATACTGGCCGGGTTGTCCGCGCCGGGCGTGGTGTCGAGCAGCTCGGCCAGGTTGAGGGTTGCGGTGTCGGTATCGACGCCGGAATCGTCAAGGTTGCCGGTCGACGAATCGCTGTCGCTGGCGGCCGGATCCTCGGGCTCGTTGCCGAGGGCGTCTTCCTGAACCGCACCGTAGGCCAGGTTCTGGTTGAAGCCGATGGTCGGCAGGTCGTTCTCGACGTTCACCGTGATCTTGCCGGCGAAGTTGAGACTGACCGTGTCGTTGTCGGCGTCGGTGATGTTCGCCTCGACATAGGAGCCGAGATCGTCGATGGCCAGCAGCTCGTCGTCATTCTCATTGCCGGAATGATCGAGCTGGTCGTCGAGGTCGAAGGTGGCCACACCGGTGGAGGCGTCGACCGCGAAGGTGAAGACCACGGTGCCCATGGCGTTGCCGCCGTCGCCGGAGCGGGCGACCAGTTTGCCGTCCTCCTCGTAGTACCAGACTTCCTGGCCGTTCGAGGTGTAGTTCGACTGGACCGGGTTGTCGAGCTTGATGCTGTAGTCGATACTGGCCGGGTTGTCCGCGCCGGGCGTGGTCGCCAGCAGCTCGGCCAGGTTGAGGGTGGCGGTGTCGGTGTCATCGACGGTATCGAGGTTGCCGGTCGACGAGTCGATATCGTCCGCGGCGTCATCGACCAGCTCGTTGCCGAGAGCGTCTTCCTGGACCGCGCCGTAGGCCAGGTTCTGGTTGAAGCCGATGGTCGGCAGGTCGTTTTCGACTGAAACCCAAATCCTCCCTGCCAGGTTGACCGAGTCGCCGTCAAAATCGGTGGCATTGACGAAGTCGCCCAGATCGGTAATCTGCAGCGTTTCATCGTCACTGCCAGAAACTCCCAGCGAATGGTCGAGTTGATCGTTCAGGTTGAAATCGGCATGGCCGGTTGTCGGATCGACTGTGAAGGTGAAAATGATGTTCATCTCCGCGAGAGTGCCGGTATAGCCGGTAAGGGTGTTGCCGTCGACATGGTAGTAGACGGTTTCTCCCTTGGAGGTGAGCGAGGAGGCGTAATCAAGGCTTTCCTCTTCGCCTTCACCTTCGCCTTCGGGCGGCGTAAGGCTCCAGGTAAGGTTTTCGTCCGCCCCTACCTTCACCAGGCTGGAGAGCTCGAAGGAGCTGTGATCGGTTTGCCAATTATGATCCAAATTACCGGTCGAGGAGTCGTCGTCATCGTTGTAGTTGTCCGAATTCAAGGTGGCATTGCCCAAGGCGTCTTCCTGGACACCCAGGAAAGCCAGGCCGCTGGGGCCATCGAATTCTCCTTGCGTCTCTCCAAATGGAATAAGGATCGGGACGTCATCGACGATGGTGATCTGCAGGGCTTCAGGGGCAAACGTGGTAGGGTCTCCGTCCGCGTCGGTGGCGATGATCGTATTACCGAAAGACAGAGCGGCAATCGAGCCGCCGCCAACCAGCGTCAAAGAAGTGTTTTCACCGTCTCCTGAGACATGGTCGAGTTGGTCGAGCAGGGTGAAGGTGTAGGTGCCATCAGGCTGCACATCGAATGTGAAAATGAGCCGGTCCTGGATTATCGGTTCCTCGGAAATAGGCTCGTCGGTGTCCGGCGGCGGCTCTTCAGAGGAGCCGCTGTCGCGAACCCAAGCCTCGAGTGTGGTGCCGTTCAGCTCGTAGGTAATGGTCCCGCCCTGGGACGAAAGTGCCGGCAGTCCAGGCGGCAGGGTTATGCCGAAGGTACCGGGATTGTCCGCGCCCATGTCGACCAGGCTGCTGAGACTGCCGGTGATGACGGTGGCATCGGGCTGGGTGGCGTCTTCGGGGCCGTCGGTATCGTCCGGATTGCCGTCCGAGCCTTCGATCGGTGAACTGCCCTCGCTGAAATTATCCAGTTCCTCTTCTTCGACCACCCGGTCGAGCAGAGCGCCGGTTGCAACAGGCCCGTCGTCGTATATATCGATGGTGAGGGTGCCGGATGCCGAATCCCCATCCGCATCGAATACGGTGAAGGTGAAGATATCAGGAACAGTATCAGCCGCACCGGTGGTACCATCGCCGTCGGCGGTGGTATTGTCTGAGTGATCGATGGTATTGTCGGTAATCTCATACTGCCAGGTGCTGTCGCCGAAGATGGTGAGCGTGCCGTAGGTGCCGGTTAGGGATGTGGTGGTAGCATGATTGCCGTCGAGCACGACGGTCACAGTGGTACTGCCGTTGCTGAAGTTGACGGAGCCTGCGCCGTTCCCGCCGAAATCAATACCAAGATCGGCAAAGGTGCCGTTCGTTGTAGTAAGCAAGGAATCAGGGCCGTCTGTACCGTCGGACAGCCCACGTTCCTCCACGATACTTGAAAATTCGCCGGCTGACGGGGAGAAATCCGGGGGCGGCGGAGGCGGCGGGATGATAGGCGTATCCGTCGGAGTCGGGGTTGGCGTGGGTGCGGGCGCTGCCGCGACAGTCACAGGTTCAGGTTGCTCCGGTACTGGTTCGATCGGCTCTTCCAGCGCCGATATCGGCGGATCGAGGAAATCGAGACCAACCCCGGTGGTTTCCGCGCCGGAAGTCGGGGTAACCGCTTCGCCGGTCAGGCTGAATTCTACATAGGAACTGCCGCCGCCGTCGCTCGCTGGTCCCGCGGCCGCCGCCGGTCCTGCCGCAGTCGGCTCGAGGTCCGTGGTCGGATCGAAGGTGCCGGTCAGCAGTGCCTCCTGAATCTGATCGACTTCGGCGACGGCATCGCTGAACTCCTCGGGCAAGGCGTACTGAAGAGTATCTTCATTGAGCACGACATCCGACATCCTGCCGAGATCGAGCTGGGTCCGGGCGGCGTCCCCGAAGACGATGGAGATCATGCCGTTGTCGCCAGTCATGATCCGATCGTTGAGAAAGACCGGACTGCCGACTTGAAGAGTCCGCACGCCGTTTGCTGCCGCCTGGGCTTGGACTGTACCGTTTACAACTGAGATAGTGCCGATGGGTTGGCTGGTTGTATTATTGTCCGGAGTAGTATTTATAGCGTTCATGGTTTCCTCCCTAATTAATGTCACAGTGTGGTACTTAGTCTTTACTGTACTTTTAACACTGATAGGAAGGATGGGTATTGTACTTTAGGACAACATATTGATTATTTAGGAAAAAGGTGCTAGGCAAAGAATATTAAGCATTACGAGATGTTATTAGTAATTATTCTTGATTATGCAGTGTGTGGTTCTTAATTTTATTTCGTTCGGGGAAAAATAACCTCAGGCGGGCGCAAAAAAGCCGATGGGAAAACCCAGCCGGCTTTCTGGTAGATTGGATTGTATTGCGGCAACACCTTTGCGGGTGGCCGGAAGAGCATTCGCAGCCCCCGCTGGTCGATCAGCGGGGGAGAAAGGTCAGACTACATCGTCCGGCGGAGGAATGAGGGTGTCGATATCGTTTTGGGTACTTTCAGTCAAGATCACGTCGGTCGGAGAGCCTGGTGGATGCTGATCGCCCGCGGTATCGTCGCCGGGACCACCGATGATGATATCGAGAGCGCCATCCTCGACGATAACCGGATCAGCCGGATCGCCGACGAACTGAACATCGTCGCCAACCAAAACGTCAGCGCCCTGGCCCCCTGTGAGGATGTCGGTGCCGGGGCCGCCGACCAGCAGATCGTTTCCGGCCTCGCCGTCGATGCTGTCGTCTCCGGATTCACCGTCAATGAAATCGTTCCGACCCCGCCCTGAATGGTATCGTTGCCGCCGCCGTAGATGATATCCTTGCCTGCTCCGCCGTCAATGCTATCGTCTCCCGATCCGCCGTCTATGGAATCGTTTCCACCGCCACCAAGGATGGTATCGTTGTAATCGGTGCCGGTAATATCATCCGCGAGACTACTGCCGGAAATGACCATGCCGTTGGTCGAAACATCCCCGTCGAGGGCATCCGCGGATGCGGCATCGATAATTCCGTCGGCGTCGAAGGTGATGCTGAAGTCGTCGCTGGCGGTATCTCCGTCCTTATCCGTCACTTCGAAGGGGATGACGACGGTCTGGTCATATGCTTCTTGGAGGATGCTCACCTGGGCGGATTGGACGCGGTATTCGCCACCGTTTTGGGCAAATCCACTGCTTTCTAGGCGGACCTCATCGAACACCGTACTGCTGTTGATTACCAGCGTAAAGTCGTCGTCAGAATTCCCGTTGGGCGTTCCGGCGGGATTGTTAACCTCGAACTGGCCACTGACCTGTTCCCCGTCACGCCACAAGGTGTAATAAGCGGATTCTGTACTCCCAAGGTGAACGAGAACCAGGGTCACCCCGGTGAAATTGAGCGGTGTCGAGTCATTCTCATCCACCCTGACCGCATCTTGACCATTGCCGCTCTCGTCGACGGCGATGGTGGAGAAGAATTTGAGCGAGAGGGCCTGGGAATTTCTGGCCGATCCATCGTCGCCGCCGGAGCCGCTGATCTTGGCGTCGGTATCGACGCCGATACCCTGGCCGGCCCAGTTCACAGTGGTGGTATCATTCAGCCATTTGTCGCTGCCGTCCCAGCCGAAAGGATCATCGAGATTTTCGGAGCCTCTTGCCCATATGAAGATGCCGGCGGTATAGGTGGAGGTGTTCCCGTTTATGGACGATGATCCGCCGTTGCCGAAGACCGCCTCATATTTATTACCGCCATGGAGTGCGTCTTCATTCTGAAATTCTATTGTCTTCGTCGCCCCGTCAATCTGGCCGTCCTGGACTACAGTATAAGTCCCAGTGGCGAGATCGGCGCTGACGGTAAAGGACTTGGCCTGGGGATCGAGTTCGCCAGATTTGTCTTTGGTGACCGCCGACCAGCTGCCGTCCTCGTTCTCGTGCCAGAAGAGCGAGTTACCATCGTTGGTCATCTGAAACCCGGAGGTGG
>MGTI01000074.1:39307-39930 GCA_001799365.1 Desulfobacterales bacterium GWB2_56_26
ACAGTGAAGCCGGTTGGTCGGCCCCAGCTGTAATATCAAGGTCGGCGGTGAGGTGATTGCCTACCTCCAGGGTCAGAATGCTGTCCTGAGGCGAACCGATCTCGGGGCCTCGTCATAAATATTGATGGTGAGGGCGCCGTTCGCGGAATCGCCATTCGAATCGAACACGGTGAAGGTGAAGTTGTCAGGTACTCAATCGTCTGCTCCGGTCGTACCGTCTCCGTCGGCAGTAGTATTATCTTGATGATCGATAGTATTGTCGGTGATCTCGTATTGCCAGGTACCATCGCCAAAAAAAGTGAGCGTACCGTAGGTGCCGCTTAGTGTAGTGGTGGTGGACGGGTTGCCGTCGAGAGCGACAGTTACTGTGGTGCTGCCATGGCTAAAGGTGATCAATCCTGCGCCGTCCCCGCCAAAATCAATACCTAGATCGGCCAAGGTGCCATTCGTTGTGGTGAGGGTGAAATCCTGGCCATCGGTGCCGTCGGGCAATCCCCTTCCTCGACGAAGCTGGCATATTCGCCGGCCGAAGGAAAGAAATTCGAAGGCGGCGGGTCGATGGGCGGCGGGTCGATGGGCGGCGGGTCGATGGGTGGTGGGTCGATGGGGGGCGATATCGGCGG
>MGTI01000074.1:39968-52458 GCA_001799365.1 Desulfobacterales bacterium GWB2_56_26
TGGGAGTCGGCGTCGGTGCGGGAGTCGGCGTCGGTGCCGGAGTCGGAACATCTACCGTAAAGACAGCTTCCGGCTCGGGCGTAGCTTCGATCGGCTCTTCAAGTTCAACCAGCGGCGGATCGAGGAAATCGAGACCAACGGTCATTTCCGCACCGGAAGTGGGGGCAACCGCGTTTCCCGTCAAACTGAACTCGACATAGGAACTGCCGCCGCCGTCGCTTGCCGGTCCTGCGGCCGCCGGTCCTGCGGCGGTCGGTTCGAGATCCGTGGTCGGGTCGAAAGTGCCGGTCAGCAATGCCTCCTGGATCTGTTCGACTTCGGCGGTGGCTTCGCCGAAATCCTCCGGGCTGCCCTGGAAAACATCTTCATCGAGCACCACATCCGACATTCTGCCCAGATCGAGCTGGGTGCGAGCCGCATCCGAACAGAATAGAGATCATTCCGCTTTCGCCGGTTATGATCCTGTCGTTCAGAAATACCGGGCTGCCGGCTTGGAGCAGACGGTGCCGTAGTCTGCGGACTGGGCCTGGACTGGGCCAAGAACAACCAGGGTTGTGCCGATTGGCTGATTGTTCACACTGCTTTCCGGGGTCACATTTACCGTCGCCATAACTACCTCCCACCTCAAGTTTTGTGTGCATCCACTCGATGTACACTATGAAAATAGTCCTGACGGGTGAAAATTTATAATGTACTTAAGTGTAGCTCGGATAATTTTTTTCCTTATTCGGGAGATTCGCTTGCGCGAAAGATGGCATTAATAATAGTATTTGTTGTTGAGTGACCAAGAGAGAAGTATGGATGAAAAGGTCGTAGCAGGCGGGAGATTCCGGGGAAGTTTGATGAGCGCTGAAAGGAGCGAAAACATGCTGTACGTGGAACGGAACGAACAGGGCGAGATTGTCTCGGTGCGACGGGAGGATGGCAATACGCCGGATTTCGAGGCAAAACAGGCGCTCGATGAAGAAATTTTAGACTTTCTCTGCAAAAATTCTGCCGAAGATTCGATTTTTCGCCTGCTCGATGCGACGGATTTAGGCATTATCCGGGTCCTCGAGGATCTCATCGATTTGCTGGTCAGTAAAAACCTGATAATGTTTTCCGAACTGCCGGTCCAGGCACAAAAGAAACTCCGCAGCCGCCAGCATATGAGGGAACAGATAGCGGGCGGCTCACTTATCATCAGCGATGAGGATATCCTCTAACCACGGCATGACGGTCGTTCACACCGGCATCGGCTTCTCGACGTAGTACCCTTGAATCCCGTCGATGTTGAGGTCGCAGAGGGTCCGGTATTGACCGGTCTCTTCCACGCCCTCGGCGATCACCAGGATATCGAGGCTGTGGGCGACACCGGCCAGGGCGCCGATAAAGAAATGGCTGTCGCTGTCGCCGCCCTTCAATTCGTTGGTGAAGGCCCGGTCTATCTTTATATACTTGGGCTGCAACGACTTCAAATAACCGAAATTGGCAAAGCTCTGACCGACGTGGTCAAGGCCTACGGCATGCCCCAGTGCTTTCACCTCCTTGGCAAAATCCTTGATCTTCCCGAGCTCCTGGATTGCATTGAATTCGGCGAATTCGAAGACGATTCTCGGCGCCGCCTTCGGCCGGTCCTTGAGAGCTGCGAACAGCCACGCGACAAACGACTCGTCGGTTAAGGAACTAGACGAGATGTTGACCGCCAGTTCGTCGGCCGGGAAGTTGGCGCCGCCAAGTTGCAGTGCCTTTTCCAGAACGATCCTGTCGATTGCCGAGACTCTGCGTAATCGCTCGGCCAGCGGGATGAAGAGCCCGGCACTGAGCATCCGGCCCGGCGCGAGGGTAATCCTGGCGAAGATCTCCAGGTGCATGTTTTGCTTGAGATTGCCGCTCTCCACCGCCGGTTGGCTGAAGATGTCGATTTCCTTGCTGTCGAGCACCCGGTCGAGAATCTGCCGCCATTCCTGCTCACCCTGGGGCAGGCCCTGCGGTTCCGACGAGAGCGGGGCTATCGCCCAGCTGTTGGGACCCTGGCTTGCAGCCCCAATCACGGTCCGGTCGGCAAGAGAAAGGAGTTGGCCGAGCGAGGCGGCCTGGTGATAGTGGACGCCGCCGACGTTTCCGACATTTTCCGGGAAGCCGACGTTTTCGGCGGCGAGCCGGGTGAAATCGGCGGCGATGTTCCCGGCCGTCCGGCTGGCATCATCTTCCGTCGCCTCGGGCAGAAAGACGGCGAAACTGCCGCCCGAGATGCGGGCGGTTGCAGAATTTTTGAGATCGCTGGTCGCTTCCCGTACCGATTCGGCAACCCGCTGCAGCAGCCGATCGGTGAATTCGTAGCCCTTTTCCTGATTGATTTCCTGCAGATTGTTCACCTGCACGAGGAGGAATGATCCTTTCACGGCGGTGCCGTCGCCGGCCATGCCGGCTGCCACCTGACCCTCCAGATAGCGCCTGTTGCCAAGCCCGGTCAAGGCGTCGTTGAAGGCGTTTTTTCGCAGTTTTTCCGCCACCTGCGATTGCTCGTCGAACATCTGTTTGACCTTGCCGGTCATGCTGTTCATCGCCACCACCACCCGGCGCAGTTCCCGGGTCCTGGGCAATTTTTCCTGCAAGGTGTACTGCTTTCTGCAGAGATCTTCCGCCTGCTGTTCGACCTGGCGCAATGGAATGAGCAGCAGGCGCAGCCCCATAGCTCCAAGACCGAGGACGACGACTGCGGTAATCGCGAAAATCCGGGTCATCTTGACGGTCGCTTCCCAGAGGGTCTTGTAGGCATAGCCTGGATGGCTTTCCACATACAAATTGCCCGTCTGGTTCCAGCCCGTGGTTATCAGGGTGCTGGTTCGCGGCGTTTTGAGGGGGATGAGACGGATGAACCAGGCCGGGATATCGGTGATTGCAACTTCCAGGGACTTTTCCAGCACAGTCTTTCCATCCAGGTCGGTGAGCAGGATCGAGTAGTAATAGCCGCGATCGAAGACCGCATTGATCATGGTCTCGACCGTGGCGAGATCGTTTTCAGCCAGGTGCGGCGAGATCGACAGGCCGAGGGAGGTCGCGGTGTCCTGGGCATGCGATTCAAGCTGGTCTTCGAGAAAAGTCCGGGTGGTCTGGAGCTTGACCAGCCAGGTGGAGGCGAACAGCGTGAAAAACAACACAAAGGTCAATATCAGCAGTTGTCTGTACAGTGTCATATGCTCATCCTCTCATTTCAAGCCGGCCGGCATTCTGTCCAGCAGGTCGTTCCAGAGTTTCAGCCGGTCGCTCTTGCCGACCAGATTGCCCTTGCCCCGCTCCTTTGCCAGCCACAGTCCGGAACCGTTGAAGGTGTAGACCGGCAGGAGATCTGTTCTTTTGGTGGCAGGTTCGATGACGCCTATCAGATTATCGAGAATCAGCGGCACCGCCCCCGGTTTTTCGTAATAGGTGAGGACCATGTGCGACTGATTGAGGGTCAAAGCCTTGACGTAGGTCAGATGCAGCTTTTCCTCGTCTACGCCAAGAAGTTTCAAGGTAAAGTATTTGGCCAGGGCGAAATCCTCGCAGTCGCCGCCGTCGCTGGCGAGAAACTCGATGGGTGTGGCCCAATAGTCCTTTTGCGACCAGTGGATAACGTCGCTGACAAAGGTCAGTCTATTGAAAAAGGCATTGACCCTTTCCAGCCGTTGCCGATCTCCCGTGCTGTCGTCGTCGCGGATGAATTGCTGCCAGGCGAGAAGATTGACGCGGGCCTCGCCCCCGTACTTTTTTTCGGCGGCATCGAGAACGGCGGCATCGAGGGTAAAATTGCCTTTCGCAGTGACAAGGATAGCAAGCAGCAGAAGGAGAGTGGAGACGAC
Organism: Desulfobacterales bacterium GWB2_56_26; assembly: GCA_001799365.1. GTDB lineage: Bacteria > Desulfobacterota > Desulfobulbia > Desulfobulbales > Desulfocapsaceae > Desulforhopalus_A. Next base: position 43,793 of record MGTI01000074.1, read on the forward strand.
AATGCCCCCGAGGAAAAAACAGGGAAAGCGGTTGAAAACGGAAGAGATGTAACGAGCAAAAGAAACCGGGAGGTCGAAAGATGCAGAAGGCGCGTCGAAAGGCTTGGTCATGTTTGGCGCCGAAATTCCGGAAATAATAGTGGAATCGGGCTGGACTCCACCGTCCGGCCCGATTCCGGAAAACTTCAATTAACCGGCCTGATTGTAGCTTTTTATGTTGTCGTAAGTCTTGATTCCAGAGCTGATCTTGACTTTTGAATCCTTTTCGTCGCTTGCTTTTCTGGTGTCTTTTTCATCCACCTGGCTCTCTTTCGGCCACTGCAGGTCAAAGGCTTTTACCAACAGTCCAAGGCCGTTGAGTATGCGGTACTGGGCGTAGAGGCCGTCGTATTTCGCCTCGACCAGGGACCGTTTGGCGTCGATGACTTCCGCTTCGGTATCGAGCACGTCCAGCAGGGTCCGTTTGCCGAGGTTGAACTGCTTGGTGTAGGATGAGGCGGTTTCCGTAGTGGAGGCAACCCTCTGTTCCAGATATTTGATCCTGTCCTGCACCGCCTGATAAGCCATCCAGGAGAGGCGCATGGATTCGACCACCTGCCGCTGGGTGTTGTTGCGAATTTCCCGTGCTTCGCTGATCAGATACGCGGTTTCGGCTCTGCGGGCATGATCCCTGAAGCCGCGGAAGAGATTGTACCGCAGCCGTACCAGGGCCACCAGATCATGTTCCTTGCCTTCTTCGTCAAAGTCTTCGTTCCAGTTCTGGTCTACCTCGATATCGACGATAGGCAGGTACGGGGCAGCCGCTACCTCGCGCTGTTCCTGTCTTGCCTCGAGGTCGGCATTGGCCGATTTCAAGGTCGGATGCAGCTTGACGGCTTCATCTATCGCCTGCTCGATCGAAGCGGGCATCATGGCGTTGGGCGGTTCGGGTCTCTGCAGGCCGGCCGGCATACGGCCGACGACGGCGAGGTAGTTGCTGTGCGTATCGACCAGATTGGTTCTGGTGACAACGACGTTTGCTTCGGCGAGCGAAACACGTCCGGAAACTTGATCGCTGTCCGCCTTGCTTGCCACGCCGGAATCGCTGCGCATTTTGATCTGGTCGGCTATGCGCAGGTGGGTGTCTCTATTCTCTTCGGCCAGACGCACCAGCTCCTCCTGGCGCAGCACGCTCAGATAAACCTGGGTGGTTCGGAGCGCGGTATTTTCCGAAGTGCCTTGGAGATTGTACGCGGCCGATCTGACCCGGGCTTTCTGACGATCGACTTCATTCATGGTCGACAGACCGGCAAAGACATTCTGCCGAAGACTGAGGGTGAGTAATTGCGGATTCAGGGTGTCGTCAATGGGTTCCTGGACCTCCTTTACGCCATATCCGGCAGAAAAATCAAGGGTCGGCAGGTAACCGGATCTGGCCTGTTTGACTTCTTCTTGCCTGCCAAGGGTATTGTAGGCATTGCTTCTCACTTCAGGATGCGTCTGAAGCATTTCATTGATTGCCTCCCTGAGGGTTTCTGCCTGAGAGCTGCTGAAGGTTAATGTTAATGCGCCTCCGATTATTGTGGTACCGAGTACTTTGCGCCATTTCATATTATTCTCCCCACCTGTTAGAAAGATATATTTACAGCCGTAAAAAGTAGCAGCAGCTTCTCCTCCTTGAATGACTGAGCCGGACGACAAACTTTTGTCGCATTGACCGGCGTACAAAAGAACCATATGATCATAGGTCCTTTTGTCGGGTCTATGCCGGAAGAGCAGGTGCCTGAAGTTAATAGGTAAACACCTTAAGCTTATTGGCAAGACCTGGTTAAGCCCCTTCGGCGACGGACCTTTAGGAGTATCGACTAAGAAATTCTCTCATAACACTGCAGGCAACGTCAAATAAGTCGATTAACAGTTGGAACACACATGTCGCCCAAGATCATGAAAATAGGAATTATTATTAAATTATGATTAAATTTAAGTCTTGTATGTTTTGACCGATAGAGTATAAAAATTCTGCTTAGGTGGCGGACCGTTATCGGTGTGCTCACCTAAAAAAATTTTTAAAATGCACCGAACCCCCCACAAGGGGGATAAGTACCTTCACGAAATTCATTCTTAAAAAAGCAAGAAATGAATTTCTAAGGTACTAAAAAGGGAGATGCCTGTGCGGTTCTTGAAAATTGCGGGAGTGATTGTTGCGGTATTATTTTTATCAATTACCCAATGTTTTGCTGAGCTTTCCCAGGATCTTGTCGAGAGAGCGGAAAAAGGCGACTGCAATGCCCAGAGCTATCTCGGTCATGTATATCTCGCAGGCAAGGGAGTGGGCCAGGATTTTAGCAAGGCGCGATACTGGTACCAGAGGGTCATCGAGCAACCGGGAGCCGATGCGAAAATTATTGCCCACGCCAATCTCGTTCTGGGTATCCTTTATAACAGCGGCAAAGGCGGCGAACAGAGTTATACGACGGCAGTCCAGTGTTTTCAACATGCCGCCGAGCAGGGATATACCGATGCCCACATCAACATCGGCCTTATGTATGCGAAAGGGCTGGGGGTGAAAAAGGATTATCAGAAAGCACTCTATTGGTGGCGGCTCGCAGAGGAGAAAGGCCATCCGACTGCCGCCGAGTATGTGAAGGAATTAAAAGAAAGAATGTCCCAGGGGTAGGGTGACGGTTGGACTGAGGACTAAGCGATGAGGACTGAGGACGATTTTTAGCCTTTTCTCAGTCCTCATCGCTCAGTCCTCACAGTTGTTTATTCGCCCGGCTCAAAACCGATTTTGCTGATCGCTTCGCGAATCTTCCCGCGATCGGCACCCGAATTGACAAAGGTTGCCTCGCCAGCTTCGAGATTCACTTGCACCTGTGACAGGCCGGGCACATTCTCCAGCGCTTTTTTTACCGAAGCGACACAATGCTGGCAGCTCATTCCTCTAATTTGTAATTTTTCCATTCCCTTCTCCGTGGTTGATAGGTAGTTGTTTATTCACGAAGCACGACGTTAAGCATTCCTGATTGTTCCGTCATCATTTTGTTCCGGAGAAAACCGCGCCGATTGTGTACTCCGAGGTTTTTACCGAGGTGTTGCCATGGTGGCGGACATCCTTGAAACCGGCCTGCCGCATCAGGAGAAGCTGATCTCCGCCGGAGATCGCGCCGCCTATTCACTGCGACCACGATTCGACGCCCGCGAGGAGATGAGGGGGCAGTTCCTTCTCCAGGATGATGTCGGCAAACTGCAGCCGGCCACCCTGTTTCAGGACCCGATGAATTTCCTGGAAAAGCCGCGGCTTGTCCGGAGAAAGATTGATCGCGCCATTGGAGATGACCGCATCGTAGGTGTCGTCCGGAAATGGCAGCAGTTCCGAGGAAATGAGCATAACTTCGGCGTTTGTAATCCCCATTGCGGCGAGGTTGGCCGTAGCTCTTTTGACCATTTCCGGAGAAAGATCGACGCCGTAAAGCCGGCCCGCGGCCCCGGTCCCTCGGGAGGCGCAGGCAAGGTCGAATCCCGCGCCGCAGCCGATATCCAGAATAACACTACCTTCCTTGAGCGGAGCCACGGAGAATGGGTTGCCAACGCCGCAAAAGGAATTCAGCAGGTCGTCGGGCGTTTCGTCAAGGATATCGTGCGTATAGCCAAGCAGTATGGCGCCTTCCTTGCCGACCGTATAGGAGAAATATCCTGCGGCCGAAGAAGAGACCGCAGCGTATTTATTTCTAATTGCCGAGCGGATTCGCTCTTTTTCATCCTCGCTGAAGGCTGAAGGATCGAGTTGGTTCTTCGGTTGTATCGCCGGAATATTCTGCAACTGGTTCCCGCCAGTAGTGCCTTTCGGTGCTCAGCCGCCCATTTTCAGGTTGCATCTGTCCGTCATAAAAACTCCTGGTTAAGCCTTTTGAAAAATCATGGAAAACTCCGGTACGAGCTGCGAAGTTGACGCGCGAAGTTGCCACCTTGTCCGAGTGGTTTTATTATACCCGAAAGAGGTTTTCGTGCGATTTTTCCTTCAACATAATTCCGGTGATCGAGCTGCGCCAGTTGCCGGGGGAATGAAGATTTCAGGTTGTTGAATTTCAGCGGATTGTCATGACGGAACAATATATAGCAGATATAGGCGGAATGCACTGTGCGGCATGTTCGAGCCGCATTGAGAGAGTGGTCGGCAATATGGAAGGGGTTGCGCAATGCGCGGTCAATCTTTCCACCGAACAGGCGAGGATACGCTTTGATGCCGATCGGATAAGCGTGCAGGCAATCGAGGAGGCCATTGCCGGTCTTGGCTTTACCGCGAGAGCAGCCTCCCCGGAATCCGACGCCGAGGACCAGTTCGAACAATCCGCCAGGCAGTTGCTGGCGATGAAGCGGAGGCTGTTGCCGGTGTTTGTTCTGGCGATCCTGGTTACGAGCTTTTCGATGGCGCATATGGTCGGAATCGTTCTGCCGGATGGTGTCCGGCCAGATGCCTCGCCCTTGACCTACGCCGTCATCCAATTCCTGCTGACCCTTCCCGTGCTCTATCTCGGCCGGAATTTTTATCTGATCGGCATCCCGGCCCTGCTGCGGGGCGGGCCCAACATGGATTCCCTGATCGCCATCGGCACCGGCGCGGCTTTTATCTATTCGACCTGGAATATGGTGGAAATCGGCCTCGGTCATAACGTCGTGGCCCATGCCCACGATCTCTACTTCGAATCGGCGGCCATGCTGATTGCCATGATCTCGCTCGGCAAGTACTTCGAGGCGAGATCGAAGGCCAGAACCACCGACGCCATTCGGCATCTCATCCAGCTGGCGCCCGAGACCGCCACCCTGATCGAAGGCGGCGCCCAGCGCCAGGTGGCGGTGCGCGACATCCGGGTCGGCGACCGCATCCTGATCCGTCCCGGCGAACGGGTCGCGGTGGACGGGACGATTGTCGACGGGGAATCCGCCGTCGACGAATCGATGCTGACCGGCGAGAGCATGCCGGTCCGGAAAAAGGTAGGCGATACCATCTATGGCGGAACCCTCAATAAAAACGGAGCACTGGTGATGACGGCCGCCCATGTCGGCCGGGACACCATGCTGGCCCGGATCATCCGCCTGGTTCGCGATGCCCAGGGAACCAAAGCCCCGATTGCCAGCCTCGCCGATCGGATCAGTTTCTATTTTGTGCCGACGGTTATTGTACTCGCTGCTTTCGCCGGCATCGGCTGGTATCTCCTTGGCGACGCGGGGTTCAGCTATGCCTTGCGGATCTTTATCGCCGTGCTGGTGATCGCCTGTCCCTGCGCCATGGGGCTGGCCACGCCTACCTCGATCATGGTCGGCACCGGCCGCGGGGCGCAGCTGGGTGTCCTGGTCAAAACTGGCGAGGTGCTGGAACTGGCCCAGAAGGTCCAGACGGTGGTCTTCGATAAAACCGGCACGCTGACCCTCGGCAAGCCCCAGGTGATCGATATTTTGCCCGAGGACGACTTTGCCGGGGATGAAAACCTTATCCTCACTCTTGCCGCCGGGGCGGAAAGCCGCTCCGAGCATCCCCTGGCCGAGGCGGTCATCAAGGCGGCCGAGACACGCGGCCTGGCTGTGCCGGAACCGCAAGCCTTTATGGCGATCCCCGGCCGGGGTATTGAGGCGCAGCTTTTAGTTGCGGGCGGGACGCGCGATGTGCTGTTCGGCAACCGTGAGTTGCTGCAGGAAAGGGGGGTAAGCGGCTTGACGGGAGCAACGGATGAGCGGGCGGCTGAGCTGTCCGACCAGGGCAAGACCGTTCTTTACTTAGCCGCAGGCGGAAAGCTTGCCGCGCTTCTCACCATCGCCGATCCTCTGAAGAGTGAAGCGAGGGATACCGTCAGGCAGCTGCAGGGGATGGGGCTCGACGTGGTCATGCTGACCGGCGACAACCCCCAGACGGCCCGGGCCATCGCCCGTCAGGCGGGCATCGAGAGGGTGGTCGCAGGCGTCCTGCCGGATAAAAAGGAAGAGGAAATCGTTCGGCTACAGCAGGAAGGACGGGTGGTTGCCATGATCGGCGACGGCATCAACGATGCTCCCGCCCTGGCCCGGGCGGATGTGGGCATTGCCATGGGGACCGGCATCGATGTGGCGGTCGAATCGGCTGATATCGTGCTGATGTCCGGCCATCTCTCCGGGGTCGGCCGGGCTATCGGACTCAGCCGGGCGACCTTGCGCAATATCAAGCAGAATCTCTTCTGGGCCTTTGCCTTCAACATCATCGGCATTCCTGTTGCGGCGGGGGTCCTGGTCATCTTCGGCGGCCCGACCCTCAACCCGATGCTGGCCGGTGCGGCCATGGCGCTCAGTTCGGTGACCGTGGTCGGCAACGCTCTGCGCCTGAGGTTCTATCGGCCGGAGGAATAGCCGAAGAGTTTTTCAGGGCTACAGCAAGAGGTTGTTGTTCGTTTGAGTTATTTCCGGTACGGGAAAAAACTTGACGACAGCCTGTTTTTGTCGTACAAAAAATGTACTCATTTATTGTATACAACATAACAGCTGTTCATCCTCGGGAGGATCCCATGTTTTCCATACTCCGTATCAACACCGCAACCGGCGCCGTCAAGAAAGAGGCCTTCGCCTCCACCGAATACCTGCTTGGGGGACGTACCCTTTCCTCCCGTCTGGTCAGCCGCGAAGTGCCAGCCACCTGCGATCCTCTCGGCAGGCATAACAAGCTCTTTTTCTGCACCGGGGTGCTCGCCGGCACGACCGTGTCGAGCTCCGACCGCTTGAGCATCGGTGGCAAAAGCCCGCTCACCGGCGGCATCAAGGAGAGCAACGCCGGCGGTATCGTCGGCACGCGCATGGCCCGGCAGGGGTTGCGCTGCATCGCGCTTGAAGACGCGCCGCAGGACGATGCCGGATGGAAGATCATTGTCATCGGCCGCGATAAGATCGAGTTTCTCGACGGCAGTTTTCTGGCCGGCAAAGGCGTCTATGACAAGTCCGACCTCCTGGCCGAGCGTTTCGGCAAAAAGGCCGGCTGCATTACCATCGGGCCCACCGCCGAAAAGCTGCTGCTCGCCACCGGCATCGCCTGTTCCGATCCGCACGGCGTCTGCTCAAGATACGCCGGACGGGGCGGATTGGGCGCGGTCATGGCCTCGAAGAAGGTCATCGCCATGGTGATCCTTGACGACGGCGAGGTCGAGCCTCAGTTTCTCGATCAGGAAAACTTCAAGGAAGGCTCGAAAAAAGTCGTCAACCTGCTCAAGGCCAATCCTGTTTCGTCGCTCTTCACCAAATACGGCACCGCGGCTATGGTCGATATCTGCCAGGCGCTGAAGGTACTGCCGACGCAGAATTTTCGCCACGGGGTCATGGAGGGTGCGGAAAAGATCAATGCCCAGACCATGTACGACACCATCAAGGCCCGCGGCGGGGAGGGCAAAACCCAGCACGCCTGCATGCATCCCTGTGCCATCCAGTGTTCCAACGTCTATCCGGACAAGGACGGCAAGCTGCTCTGTTCGCCTATCGAGTACGAGACCATGGCGCTGATGGGCTCCAACCTGTGCCTGAAGGATCTCGACGCTATTGCCGAGATGAACCGAATCGCCAACGATGCCGGGGTCGATACCCTTGATGTGGGTGCGGCCATCGGAGTGGCAATGGAGGCGGGGTTGGCTGAATTCGGCGATACCAAAGCGGCGGTCCGACTGATGGAAGAGGTTCGCCACCTTACGCCGCTCGGCCGGATCTTAGCTTCAGGGTGCAAGATCGCCGCCAAGGTGCTCGGCGTACGGCACGCCCCCCATGTCCTCGGCCAGGCGATTCCCGCCTATGAGCCGCGCGGCACCAAAGGCATGGCAATGACCTATCTGTCGTCGCCGATGGGAGCAGACCATACCTTCGGCTTCACCCTGCGGGATGAAGCGGTCCCGACCAGCAAGGAGGGCAAGGTGGAATTGTCGAAGAAGTTCCAGGTGATCGGCTCACGCATGGACGCCATGGGCATGTGCAATTTCGTTCGCTACTCGGTGCAGAACAATATGACCCCGCTGCTGGATCTGATCAAGGCCCATTACGGGGCGGAGATCAGCGAGGTGGAATTCGACGATATCGTCAAGGAAACCCTGCGGATCGAGCATCAGTTCAACACCGATGCCGGCATCAGCCATCACGACTATCGCTTCGCCGAAACCTTCTATGAAGAGGTGCAGCCGGAAACCGGGGAAAAGATGGATATCACCGACGAGGAGAGCCTGCTGGCCCGGCAATGGTAATCGTCAACTTCAGGTTGAGCGAAATCGGCAGGGTTGTGATTTCGCTCAACGATCCGGAAAAATGGGAGACGCTGGTGCAGCGATGTGCCGCCCGGTCTGCTATCGAGCTGGGCACCATTCTGGCGGTTCGCCGCGGCAGGCTCCTGCAGGGCGATGATCTGGTTGCCGACGGCGATGAAATAGAGGTCTTTCCGGCACTTTCCGGAGGTTGACGGGAACGGCTAGAATTTCTTCTTGATTCCTGACTTCATGTAATTGAATTCCAGGAGTTTTTTGAATATTTCAATGATCCAAAACTCTTTCACCGGAGTCTTCCCCTTGTCTTCGGTGGAGGGTTTCGTCACCTTCGAGACATCTTGAGTCATGGATTTTCTCCTTAAAGTATCTATATCTGATCGAAAGGTCGAAGAGACTATTATTTATCAGAATCTGCAGGCTTTGAGAAGA
>MGTI01000075.1:0-4582 GCA_001799365.1 Desulfobacterales bacterium GWB2_56_26
AGTCTTCACCTCGCCGGGGATCCGGAAGCCGAAAGGAAGGCCAAGGAGCGCGACATCGCCGCCCGCCAGCAGAACGATGAAAAAAAGAAAAAAAAGGACACGGACGACCGAAAAGTGCGCTGACGCGCAGTATATCGGTTCCCCGTGGGGGTGATCTCGGGGATCGCCCTCCTGAATGAAGGGCGAGATTCCCGGCCTTTTTGGATTTAGCTCAGATCTGTACGCCCGGGGGCGGGATGATGCAGTACTGGCTGATCTTGCGGCGCAGGGTGTCCTTGGAGATCCCCAGTTCCCTGCAGGTTTTCATCTTTTTCCAGCCGTTTCGCCTGAGAGCCTGCTCGATGGCCAATTTTTCCATCTCTTCCAGGGTATGTCCTGCCGCAGTCGGCATTATGTGGCTGTCGCCTACCTCGGTTTCGACAAAGGTATCGGGCAGGTGCTGGGGCTGGATGTAGCCGCCGGGACAGAGAATAAACCCGTATTCGATGATGTTTTCCAGTTCCCGGATATTGCCCGGAAAATGATAGCGCATGAACAGGGCAATGACCTCGTCGCTGACGCCAACGATGTCTTTTTGTTTTTCCGCCCGGAACTTTTCGACGAAGTGTTCGACCAGCAGCGGAATATCCTCCAGCCGCTCCCGGAGCGGCGGCAGCAGGATGTTGACCACATTCAGCCGGTAATAGAGATCGTCCCGAAACGTGCCCTGCCTCACCAATTCCAGAAGATCCTTGTTGGTGGCGGCAATGATTCGGACATCGGCCTTGACCGGAGTGTTCGAGCCGAGCGGTTCGTAGACCTTGTGCTGGAGGACCCGGAGCAGCTTGACCTGCAGGGATTGGGGGATGTCGCCGATCTCGTCGAGGAAGATCGTTCCTCCCTCGGCGGCTGCAAAGCGCCCGATTTTATCCTTCTTGGCATCAGTGAAGGCGCCGGCCTTATAGCCGAACAGTTCCGATTCGAGCAGGGTGTCCGGCAGCGCCCCGCAGTTCACCACGACGAAAGGCCGACTGTTCCGGAAGGAGGCATGGAACAGGGCGCTGGCCACCAGCTCCTTACCGGTGCCGCTTTCCCCCAGGATCAGGACATTACTTTCGCTTTTGGCAATGTCGGGCATGATCTGGAAAATTCGTTGCATAGCCGGACTCTTGCTGATCAATTGCTCGAAGGTGTACTTCTGGGTGAGTTGCAGGCGGAGAATCTTTTCCACACTGAGATCCCGAAAGGTCTCGACGCCGCCCAGGACATTGCCGTCGTGATCCACCAGGGGGGCGGCGCTGATGCCGATCGAAACATCCTTGCCGCCCTTGTTCTTGATGGTGATCGACCGGTTGGTTACCGGCTGGCCGGTGTAAAGACTTTCGGCCACTGCGCAGTTTTTGCCGCAGATGGAGGAGCAGAAGACATCGCTGCAGTAGGAGCCGATCGCCTCTTCGCGGCGCCAGCCGGTGATGAGCTCGGCGGAAAGATTGAACGAGGTGATGCGCCAGTCGCGATCGACCGTGAATACCCCGTCGGCAACCGAATCGAGGATCAGTTCCTTCTGCAGATGGACGGTGTTGTTGCGAAAGGACTGCACCCCGCCGAGAACCTGCTGGTTGTGGCCGAGGAGCGGTGCAGCACTGACGCTCACGGGGACGGAGTAGCCGTTCTTGTGAATGATGAACAATTCCCGGTCGACAACAGACTGCTTTTCATTCATACAGGCGGTAACAGGACAACCCTGGGCACTGTTGCTGGAGAAGAGCAGCTGACTGCAGATTTTGCCGGAAACTTCGGATTCCTGATAGCCGGTGATCTCCTCCGCGGCCCGGTTGAAGGAGGTTATTCTCCCCTCCGGATCGACGGTGAAGACGCCGTCAGCCACGGCGGCGAGGATCAACTCGTTCTGCAGGGTGCTGGTAATGTCGACAAAGGTTTCCACTCCGCCGATAACATTCTGATACATGTCGAAGAGGGGCGCCGCATTGATCTTGATCGGAATGGAGCGGCCGTCCCGGCCTTCGATGTAGGCGATACGGTTGGAGATCGAGGATTTGCTCCGGATACAGTCGAGGATCGCACAGGTGGAGCGGCAGATGCTGGCTTTGAAGATCTTACGGCAGCACTGCCCGAGAACTTCTTTTTCCTGCCAGCCGGAAATCTTTTCCGCTGCCATATTGAAACTGGTGATCTGGAAGTCCTTGTCGACGGTAAAGACACCTTCGGTGATACTGTTCAAGGCCAGGCGGCTGGCGGCCAGCGGTTCCGTGAGATCGGCAAAACCGATTATGGCCCCGACGATGGCCCCGGACTTGCCGGGAATGGTGACGATGCGCAGCCGGACCGCGTTTCTTTCCCCGGTCACCGGGTTGCCAAGGGTCAACTCGATGTTCTGGCTGCCCTTTCCCTTCGTGAGGGGTGCCAGGTGAGCACAGATCGAGGCGAAGCGCGGGTCATTGTAAAAAATTTCCCGGCAGTGCCTGCCGACGATGTGCTTCTCGTCAATGCCCAGGATAAGCGCTGCCTTTTGATTGCAGGCTGTAACAATCCAGTCCCGATCGACGGTGACAAATCCGCTGGCAAGATGCTCCGACTCCGGTACGGTTGGCGATATCACGCGCTCCCCTGTGCTCTATAATTCTCTTTGATTTCGTGTTTAATTTACCTGTTTCATTATAGGCTTAAATATCGACCGCAGCAAGTGCCACAGAGTATCCCGGAAGACCATGCCCAGCAGAGGGTCAAGGTGGTAGATTATGAAAGGATTATATTCTCCATTGATCTTTCACCAAAAAAACGGGAAAATAGGACACATTTCCTGGCGCATGGGGCGGACAGGAGAAGGAAAGGGCGCAATGAACCGTCAGCGGCAGGTTATGGATAGCCTGCCCGGAGCCCGTCATGCACAACGACTGTCCGTCACATCTCGGTTCTTCCATTAAACCCGAGTGTCTTATCCGTCCGCGTACCCTGTACAGAGGGGTGGGCGCCGAGCTTTTCCATTCCCATCGGGATCCCATGCTGGTGGTTACCCCGCAGGGCAAGATCGTGCAGGTGAACACCGCGCTCTTGAAGGCCGCCGGAAAGAGTTTCGCCGAGGTGATCGGCAAAGGGGTGTGCGAGATAATCCATGGCGGCCGCTGGCCGCATATCAAGTGTCCTCTTGAGGAGTTTCTGCTGACCCGCGCCTACAAGGTCGAGGATACCCGGCTGCCCGGCTTAAGCGGGGAATACAGCTTGAGCATCGTGCCGGTGGAGGGCGGGCCGAAGGACCAGGAACTCATTCTCCTCACTGCAAGAAAGCTCACCCAGGACGAAGTGCGCAAGGTCGATTCCATTCGCACCGCCCAGCTTGCCGCCATCGGCGAACTTGCCGCCGGCGTAGCCCACGAGGTGAACAATCCGATCAACGGCATCATCAATTTTGCCCAACTGCTTCTGGACGACTGTCCGAAAGACAGCGAGCAGGCGATGCTTTTGAAGCGGATTGTGAAGGAAGGCGAACGTATTGCTTCGATCACCTATAATTTGCTGTCGTTTGCCAGGGAAAACGAGAACGAACAGACCCTCGTCGATCTGAACGAAGTGGTCATGGACAGTATTTCGCTGGTCGAGCATCAACTGAACAATGACGGCATCAGGATAGCCACCGATCTCTTTCAACCCTCCTGCCTCATTATCGGCAATCATCTGCAGCTCATGCAGGTAGTGCTCAATATGGTCAGTAACAGCCGTTTCGCCCTGAACGAAAGATGGGGGAAAACGGCTTCCCCGGAGAAGGCCATCCACTTTAGCAGCATACCGGTGGTCATCGACGGCAGGAACTATTTCCGGCTGGTCGTGCGCGATTACGGGACCGGTATTCCCCAGGGCATTCTGGAGAAGCTGTTTGACCCCTTCTTTACCAGCAAACCGGCAGGTCAGGGTTCGGGACTGGGGCTCAGCATCAGTTACGGCATTGTCAAGAATCACCAGGGCATACTGAGAGTCGATTCCATCCTCAAAAAATACACGGATATGATTATCGAAATCCCCGCCTCGGAGAAATAATGGACGAGTCCCTGCATGATATCCATATCCTCATTGTCGACGATGAGGAGTCCATTCGCATCACCTTCGAGATGTTTCTCAAGCGCGAAGGATACGGCAAAATCATCACCGCCGCGACTTTCGAAGAAGCCCTTTTCGTCATCAATGAAGAGCGATTCGATCTGATTATCAGCGACATCGTCCTGGAAGGGGCGTCGGGCACGGATCTTCTGCGCCACGTGCGGCAAACGGGAATCCAGTGTCCGGTGGTGATGATCACCGGCTTCCCCAACCTGGAATCTGCGACCGAAGCCGTACGCCATGGGGCCTTCGATTATATTTCCAAGCCCGTCAACAAGGAGACGCTGCTGCGGTTTGTCCGCCAGGCCCTGAAACACTGGCAGCTGCAGAAGGAGAAACACGCCCTGCAGCGGGAAAATGAAAAGTTTCGCCGTTACCTTGAGGTGATTTTCAGTTCGGTCAGCGATGCCATCATCACCGTCAATGAAAAGATGGAAATCACCAAGCTGAACGATACGGCCAGAACTTGGCTGGAGGGAATTGATTCAGG
>MGTI01000075.1:4598-7740 GCA_001799365.1 Desulfobacterales bacterium GWB2_56_26
AGAAAGCTGTCCGGGAGCATCAGGTTGAATACCGGAAAGCCGATGGCTCGACCCGGATGATCAGCCTCAACGCGTCGCCGATCAAAGACGCCGTGTACGAGTTTAATGGGGCGGTGATTGTCGCCCGCGACATCACACCGATATTGCCGGAGGAGTTGCAGGGTGAACGGACCCGGTTCCATCGTTTCATCGGGGTGAGCAGGGTGATGCAGGATGTTTATCGGCTGATTGAAAATGTCGGCCGGGTGGACACGGCGGTGCTTATTGCCGGGGAGTCCGGAACCGGTAAAGAACTTGCCGCAGAAGCCTTGCATGCCGAAAGCAGACGGAAGGACTGGCCTCTGGTCAAGGTCGATTGCGCCGCAATGCCTGAGGATCTTCTCGAGAGCGAATTGTTCGGTCATAAAAAAGGAGCGTTCACCGGTGCCGATCGAGACCGGCCGGGCAGGCTGCTGCAGGCCGACAAGGGGTCACTTTTTCTCGATGAGATCGGCGACATTTCACCGAGGATGCAATTGCGGCTGCTTCGTTTTCTGCAGGAGAAAACCTTTAATCCGGTCGGCCAGGATACCTTCGTCAAGGTTGATGTCAGGATCATTGCCGCAACCAATGTCGATCTGAAGAAGAAGGTAAAGTCGGGAGCCTTCCGGGAAGATCTTTATTACCGGCTCAAGGTTGTCGAAGTCCTGCTGCCGCCGCTTCGGGAGAGAAAAGAGTGTATTCCTCTTCTGGTCCGTCATTTTCTGGCTATCTTTCGCAATGAACTGGAAAAAAACATTATTAACATTTCCGATCAGGCCATGGAGGCCTTGACGGCGTATGCCTGGCCGGGCAACGTCCGCGAGTTGCGTCATGTTATCGAAAGAGCCTGTGTCCTGTGCAAAGGCGCGACCCTGCTGAGAGAGCACCTGGCCGATGAGCTGCTTTACGCTCCGCAGCCGGATGCTGTTCAAGAGAGTACCGCCGCAACCGGACGCGCTGCTGCCGAACCGGGTTTCAGAATTCAACAGCACGGGCCGTACCTCAGTGAGCAGCAGCAAATCATCCAGGCCTTGCAGGCAACCGGCGGCAATAAAGCGAAAGCCGCCAAGCTGCTGGGTGTCGACCGCAGTACCCTCTACCGCAAAATGCAGCGGTATAGATTTTAAGTTTTCCTCGCTTAGACAGGCCAGTACATACCTCCCTCTTGTTTTCTCCCCAGTTCTCGATGTTGCAAAATCGTTGCATAATTGTTGCAATATAGTTGCATGAAGAAATTTGGCTTCTTTTGCAACATTTATGCGACACAAGGTGTTGCGTTAGGCGGATCATGGAAAATTGTAGCAATACCAGAGGGTATTGAGTGAAAAACGGTTCAAAAACTTTCCTGGCATGCAACATGCATTAAAAGTTGCAACAGGTCACGATAAGGAGCCGGAATGCGGATTTGCACAAATACATGCACAACCGCGATCCGCTAAAACGATAGAATAACGGCAGGGGAGGAGACAGATGAAAACGCAGACCGCAGCAGCAAAGACCGGAAGTTCAGTGCGCACGGCAGGCAAAGTCGATGAGCAGATTCTGAGAGTCGGTTTCGCGACCATCGGCATCTCTTCATGTGTCATCGGCATCTGGGCGTTGATAAGTCTCTTGGGAGGCATGGCTGCCAGCGGCGGCCCGCTTGCTCTCATTGCCGATTGGTTGAAAGCGATTTTGGGTTAGATTTCAATTATTCCAAACAAAGAGGCAGGCAAATGGCTAACAATACAAAAATTGGGCAAAAGACCGGTACGGCAGTTTTCGAAAAAGGCAATGTATCGGCAGAGGTTTCCAAAGTAAGCATCACCTTTGTGGCTATATTGGGGGTTGCAGTCGGCGTGTGGAGTCTTGCTTGTATTGTTGGCGGACTCATCGCCAGCGGCGGTCCTCTGGAATTTGCCGGGGCCTGGTTCAAGGCGGTCAGCGGCATGTAAAACCTGAAACCAAAGAAAGAAAAAATGTTGTATGCAGGGCCAGGATGAAAATCCTGGCCCTTTTGGCGTTGTGACCGGCAACCCGACAAAGGACCGGAGCAAGGCCTTGTCGGATAGTGAGAAGAACCTTCAATTAATGCCGAAAGTACTGTATAAAAAGAAAAAGGCTATTCCCTCAGTGCTCTCATAACCGGACATATTTATGGCCATTCTTGCCAGGAATCTCTTTATCTTTTTCATTGTCTTGTCCTGCGTGTCTTTGATCGGCATTTTTATGATCATTGAGACAAGACTGCCGGAAAGAGACTACAGTGAGTTCCTTCAGAACCTGCGGGAGAAGGAGATTGCCGAAATCGACTTTACTGGCAATCTGGCAAAAGTGACTTTGGCTTCCGGTTTCAGATATTCGACCAGGGTTCCGGGTGCGGCAAGGCTGGTCGCCGATATGCCTTCTTCGCCCGCCCGTATAAATTTTCATGAGGATTATACCACCTACTACTTTCAGGGCGGACTCTTTGCCTTCGGGGTGGCCCTGGCCTTCGTCATCTGGATTTCCCTTACGGCGGCGCGAAATATAGATCGGAACGCCAGATTTGCGAGCGACAGGCTCATCGCCACAACCAGCAGCCGGGAGCCAGTGACCTTTGACGATGTCGCCGGCGTGCCTGAGGCGAAGGAAGAATTGCAGGAGGTGGTGTCATTCTTGAAGAATCCCCTGCAATTCAACAATCTTGGTGCGATCATGCCTAAAGGATTGTTGCTCCAGGGTCCTCCCGGAACAGGCAAAACCCTATTGGCGCGGGCGATCGCCGGGGAGGCCGGCGTCCCTTTCTACAGTTTCAGCGGCTCCGACTTCGTCGAGATGTTTGTCGGCGTCGGCGCCTCCCGGGTCAGGGATCTGTTCAACGAAGCGAAAAAACACACTCCCTGTATTGTCTTCATCGATGAAATCGATGCGGTTGGCAGCCTTCGGGGCGGCGCGGCATCCACAGACGGGCAGGACGAACGGGGCCAGACCTTGAATGCCCTGCTTGTTGAAATGGATGGCTTCGGATCGACCGACAATATCATTGTCCTTGCAGCCACCAATCGTCCCGATATTCTCGATCCCGCTCTGAGCCGGCCGGGGCGGTTCGACCGGCGGATCACCCTCCTGCCGCCCGATATCAAGGGACGGGTGAAGATCC
>MGTI01000076.1:0-11790 GCA_001799365.1 Desulfobacterales bacterium GWB2_56_26
CAAGGACTCATGTTATTCCAGTGGGCGCTGAGGAAGGGCTGTTTACACGCCAGGCCTCTCATGCACCTGCCCGCCCTCCGGAAATCTTTTTTTATGGCAGTTTTATAAGCCTGCAAGGCTCTGAAACAATTATTGAGGCAGCCATTCAGGTCCCTGAGGCATGTTGGGTTCTGCTTGGCAACGGGCCCGAACGAAATATTTGCGAACAGAAAAGCAAAGGCCACGGCCATATCCGATTTGAAGACCCGCTGCCCTACGAAAAGCTCCCTGAGCGTATCGGTAAAGCAGATATCCTTCTCGGCATTTTTGGTTCATCGCCAAAGGCCGGCAGGGTTATCCCCAATAAGGTCTATCAAGCGCTCGCCTGTGGCCGCCCCCTTGTCACCAGACAATCGCCGGCATATCCGGAAATGCTGCAACACAGCCTCGATTGCGGTATTTCTTTTGTGCCGCCGGAAAATCCCGGGGCCTTGGCGGCCGCGGTCCGAGCCTTGCTCGCCGATCCCCGCCAACTCCCGAAGCTGGGGGTCCAGGCGAGAAATAGTTACAATGAGTGGTTTTCCGAGAGTCATATCCGCAAGGCTCTGGCTGTGGTGTTGGCAAAGCTTCCGGAGCATCTGGTGAAATGAGCTTTATGTCTACTTCCGAAATACAATTGAGCTATGTGGTGCCTGTCTATTTCAACCAGCGGAATGCGCACACCCTTATCGATTTGCTGCTGCGTTACAATGCATATGCAAGAGAGGTCATCTCGCATATTCAGTTTGTCATCGTCGATGATGGCTCTCCGCTGCCTATTGAGATACCACCGGAAATCAACCTGAATATCTCCCTCTATCGGATTACGACCGACATCAGATGGAATCAATGCGGAGCGAGAAACCTCGGTGTCTTATATGCGAAGAGCCCGAGGATATTGTTGAGCGACTCGGATCACTATTTTCCGGAAAAATTATTGAGAGCTATTGTTTACAGCCGCATTCCCCAAAAGACTTTGTACAAGTTCAAAAGGGTCAATCAGCAGGGTGTTGCGATCGACAAGGCGTTGAACATCTTCTACATGTCCAAATCGGCATTCTTTCAGACCCTCGGCTATGATGAGGAGTTCAGTGGCAATTATGGTTACGAAGATTTGTATTTCATAAAATTGCAGCGGAGAATCGGTAATACCATCCGATATTTTACCAGATTTAAAAAGATCGTTGCCACAGAAGTTGACCGGGAGCTGTCCTACCACTCACTGGCACGGGATAAGGAAATCAATTACTCTTTGTATAGAAAGAAGAAGGAACTTATGAAAAGCAGAGATCCTTTTATATCTCACAGTCGAACGTTTTTGCAGTTTGACTGGACTCTTGTTGAGGAAAGATTAGCTGAATCCTCAAGAACACCGTTGGACCAGTGTCTTTTTCCGGAGATTGAGCCTGTCGGATTTCCGCAGGCTCATGGGATCTGTCCCAGCTCAATTGTCTCAGGGGGCTGAGCATTCAATCAGTTCGAGGGTGAAGGTAAGATCTTTGCCGGCAAGAGGTGGATTGGCGTCGAGGGTAATATGGGAGTCGGTGATCTCCGTCACCACCACGCGCATGATCTCACCATTGGCGCCGCCCACCTCCAGACGCATACCCACTTCCGGATCCAGGTCAGGCGGCACCTGCTCGACAGGAACTATCATCACCAACTCTTCCTTTCGCGCCCCATACGCCTTCTCGACCGGGATATGGACAACCTTCGACTCGCCAACCGTCATGCCCATCACGGCCTCATCAAAGCCCGCGATCACCTGACCGCTGCCGACCGCAAAACCAAGCGGTTCGCGGCCCTCGGAGCTGTCGAAAACCGTTCCGTCATCCAGTCTGCCGGTATAATGCACTTTCACATTATCGCCTTTTCTAGCCTGTGTCATATCGCTCCTTCAAGCCAAACGGCTTCTGTCTATTCTTTACGTTCTTCTCACTCTGACCGTCCGGCTGGAAAAAGAAGATTGAGTTTTGCCGGATTATGTCGGATATAAGGTTTTCCGGAAAATTGCTGGTCCGGAGCCCCGGACACCGCTACTATTAACATCCCCGGGGAAATATTCAACCGGAAAATCCCTGAAAGGCGTACCGGAGAGCTGATCTCCCAACTACAATAGGTCGTTCATGAAAAACACATCCTCCCCTCCCTCTCAGCAAGACGAATCTTTTATGAAACCAGGCAAAACCATCGTCATCGGCGGCGGCGCCGCCGGTCTTATGGCAGCCGGCCGGGTCGCGGAGCGGGGAGCGGAGGTGATCCTCCTGGAGAAGATGGAGCGAACCGGGCGCAAGATCGGCATTTCCGGCAAGGGCCGGTGCAATCTCGGCAACACCGCGCCGCTACCCGAGTTTCTCGGCCATTTCGGCAAGACCGGCAATTTTTTACGTCAGTGCTTTCAGCAGTTTTTCACGCCTGAGATGATGTCCTTTTTCGAGGCCCGCAACCTGCCGCTGGTAACGGAACGGGGCGGCCGGATCTTCCCCGCCAGTGGCCGGGCGCTCGATGTGGTGCGGGTCCTGGCCAATTGGGTGAAGGCGGCAGGGGTGACCGTGCAGACCGGGGCGGCGGCAACCGCCATCGTGGTCCACGACGGCCGGGTGCGAGGGGTGAAATGGCCGGGCGGCGAGATGGCCTGCGACAACGTCATCCTTGCCACCGGCGGCAAATCCTATCCCCGGACCGGCTCGACCGGCGACGGCTACCGCCTGGCGGCAAGTCTCGGCCACACCGTCACAACGCTGCGGCCGGCGCTGGTCCCGCTGATCAGCCCCGATCCGCTGGTCCACCGGATGAACGGCCTTGAACTGCGCAACGTCCAGGTCCGCCTCTTCATCGACGGCAAGCGAAAGGCCCAGGAGTTCGGCGAGCTGGCCTTCACCGGCTTTGGCCTCTCCGGCCCTGTGGTCCTCAGCCTCAGCGGCATGGCCGTCGATGCCCTCGATCAGGGGTCGACGGTGACTCTGTCTCTTGACCTCAAACCAGCCCTCGACCATGCCAAGCTGGACGACCGGCTGCTCCGCGATCTGGCCAAGCGGGGCGGCGAGTCCATCGACAGCATCCTCCGCGGCCTGATGCCGAAGGAGATGGTGCCGGTCTGCCTCGCCGCCTGCGAGCTGCCGGCGGACCTCGACACCTCCCGCTTCCCCGGTAAGTCCCGAAAGCGTCTGGTGCAGTGGCTGAAGGATTATCGCATAGTCATCGGCGGCTACCGCTCCTTCAATGAGGCCATCATCACCGCCGGCGGCGTCAGTCTCAAGGAAATCGATCCCCGCACCATGGCCTCGAAACTGGTCGATGGACTGTTTATCGTGGGCGAACTACTCGACCTGCAGGCGGACACCGGTGGTTACAATCTCCAGGCCGCCTTCTCCACCGGCTGGGTAGCCGGCTCGTCGGTGTAGGGGCGAAAGATTTTTCACCCGAGGGGGGTCAATACAGAGTCGAGCGAAACTCCTCGAAGACTTTATCTATCGGGATGGCAAAGCCGATGCCTTCGGTATCGCGAAGGATCATGGTTGTCACACCGTGCACATAGCCCATTTCGTCGATAAGCGGACCGCCGCTGTTGCCGGGATTGATGGCCGCGTCCGTCTGCAGATAAACCCGGTCTTCCTGCATCCGCATGCCGGAAAAGATCCCGGCGGTAACGGTATGCCGCAAGCCGACCGGGCTGCCGATGGCAAAGACCTTGTCGCCCTGCCGCATCCTCGCCGGGGCTTTTTCGATAAAGGGCCGGTCGCCCGAGAAAAGAGACATGAGCGCCAGATCGGACGTGTCGCTCACCAGAAGATAGTTGGCGGCATGCTGACTGCCGTCGGCTAGAATGATCTTGATATCCGAAGGCTGCATCCTGCGGTCAAGCTTTGCCAGTCGCTGCTCGATTGCGTCCTGCTTCGGCAGGATCTTCTGCAGGTTTTCTTCGTACTTTTCGATGAGGATGGCCAGCTGGCTCCGCGATGGGCCTTTCGGCAGACGCTGATAATCGTCCTTCATCTGCTCGATCTTTTGTATTTCAAGATTGATGAGCTTGCGGCCGGTCTCCACCTGTTCGCGCATTTCGGCAAGCTTTTTCTCATCGAAACTGACCACATGGCGGTTGGTGACGATGTAATTTTTATTGACGAAAAAGCCGGACCCGGTACCCCAGGGGGCTTCGATGGAAACCGTGGCATTCTTCGCCCGCTCGATGGAATTTCCGCGGGGAGCAGATACAACTGGCTCCGCCATTGCTTTCTGCGGCAGCGGTGCGGACACCTGTTCGGAAACCTGGGCCACCTGTGGTTTGGCCGGGGCCGGAGGCGTCTTCGGCGTCACGGTCGCAACCGGCGGAACCGGCTGATTGCGGTATCCGGTGAAGTAATAGGTGGTGCCGGCAACGACCACCACCAGCAGCAGGACCTGCAGGATCTTCAGCGTTGAACTGTTGCCGCCGGCAGTTTTCTCCGCCTTTATCACCTCGGCCTCCTTCAGCCTTTCCTGAATCTTCTGGAGTTTAGCGAAAATTACTCCGCAGGCTTCGCACTCGACGGTATTGTGCTGAACATGATTGCATTTCGGACACTGCATCGTTCTTCCCATGATTGAAGGTATGAGGACTCGACTTCTCCGGCGCTCGTGTTTATGATAGCAGCACGTTGCATTTTATTCAATTATATGGTTTTCCAGTAGAACTTTTTCATTACGACAATTTCAGCCATCATGCCACTCATTATCAATAATAACGTCTCGATTCCCGACAATGAAATCGTCCTGGTGCCTATCCGGGCGCAGGGGGCCGGAGGCCAGAACGTCAACAAGGTCTCGAGCGCCATCCATCTGCGTTTCGACATCCGCAACTCATCCCTGCCGGAGGTCTATAAGGAACGGTTGCTCACCCAGAACGACCAGCGGATTACCGCCGAGGGCGTGATAGTGCTAAAAGCCCAGCAGTTTCGAACCCAGGAAAAAAACCGGGAGGACGCCCTGGATCGCCTCGCCTGGCTGATCAGGACCTTCACCGCGGTCAAAAAGAAACGAACCCCGACCCGACCGAGCCTTGCCTCCCATCAAAGACGGGTAGAGCATAAAACCCAGCGCAGCCGGATAAAAGCCCTGCGCAAGAAGATAGAGGGCGAGTAGTCCCTGCGATGAATCGCAGGGAAAACAAGAATAATCCCGAGCAGAAGGAGAAAGCATGCAACAACGACCATACCTGGAAAACGCCGACCAGCTCATGCAGAAAATCCAGAAGGGCGCCTTCCTCACCGTCGCGGCAAACGGCGCCGTCAACACCATGACCATCGGCTGGGCGACCATCGGCTTCATCTGGCAGCGGCAGGTTTTGATGGTCGCCGTGCGGGACTCGCGGCATACCTTCAACCTGCTGGAGGAAGCTGACAATTTTACGGTCAGCATCCCCGCGGACGACAGCTTTCATGAAGCGCTCATGGTGTGCGGCACAAAGTCGGGCCGCGCGATCGACAAGTTCAAAGAATGCGGCCTGGAGACTCAACCCGCCCAACAGGTTCAATCGCCGATCATCGGCATCCCCGGCGTCCACTATGAGTGCCGCATCGTCTACCAGTCGGCCATGAATCCCGCCTTTCTCGACGCGGATCTCGAACGGCTGTACCCCAAGAAGGATTACCACACCCTCTATTTCGGCGAGATCGTCGCCTGCTATACTACAGACTGAGCTGTCAGCAATCAGCGGTCAGCTTTCAGCTGGTGTGGCTGAGGGCTGACAGCTGAACGCTGCCACAAATAACTTGCATCTTTGTGGCAGCCCTGGTATTAAGTCCGCTTCTTTCCGTCAGTGTCAGGCCAGAACATGGGATTTCGAGTGAATTGCGCAAAACTGGACAGACACGTACAAATCGGCCGATAAGAATCATTTGGGGATTCTTTCAAGGAGCCGATTTTCTCTTTCCTGGGCAGGCTTTGCACAATAAGTTCTTCTTTTGGAATCAACACTCTTTAAGGAATCACCATGTCTTCAGAATATGATACAGCTCCGCTTACCTTTGCCGAACTGGGCTTTACCGGCCCCATCCTCCAGGCCATTAACGACTCCGGCTACGAAAGTCCGACACCTATCCAGCAGGAAATGATCCCTCACGTCCTGGCCGGCCAGGATGTCGTAGGCCAGGCCCAGACCGGCACCGGCAAGACCGCCGCCTTCGCGTTGCCGCTCCTGACTTTGCTTGCCGACGATAAGGCCCGCGTGCCGCAGATACTTGTTTTGGCGCCCACCCGGGAGCTGGCCATCCAGGTGGCCGAATCCTTTGAAGCCTACGGGAAACATATCAAAAACCTGCGGGTTCTGCCGATCTTCGGCGGTCAGGACTACAATGTTCAGCTCAAGCAGCTCCACTTCGGAGTCCAGGTGATCGTCGGCACGCCGGGCCGGGTTATGGACCATATCCGCCGCGGCAGCCTGAAACCTGAGACCATTCACAGCCTGGTGCTGGACGAGGCCGACGAGATGCTGAAGATGGGATTTCTGGACGACGTCAAATGGATCCTCGACCAGCTGCCTAACCGGCGGCAGACCGCGCTTTTTTCCGCCACCATGCCAAAGACGATCCGGGAAATCGCCCACAAATATCTGACCAAGCCTGTAGAGATTACCATCAAGACCAAGACGGTTTCCGCCCAGACGGTCAACCAGCGTTACCTCATCACCAGCGGCATGGCCGGCAAGATGAATGCCCTGGCGAGGATCCTCGAGGCCGAGGAATTCGACGGCGTGCTCATCTTTGTCCGAACCAAGCTGCAGACCGTCGAGATCGCCGAACAGCTGGCGGCCCTCGGCCACTCGGTCGCGCCCCTCAACGGCGATATCCAGCAGAGCCAGCGACTGCGCACAGTAGAGCAGCTGAAAGCCAAAAAGATCGACATCCTGGTGGCTACCGATGTGGCCGCACGGGGTCTGGACGTCGAGCGGATCAGCCACGTCATCAACTTCGACGTCCCCTTCGACGCCGAGGCCTATATCCACCGGATCGGCCGGACCGGCCGGGCGGGCAGGAGCGGCGAGGCCATCCTTTTTCTCAACGGCCGGGAGCGGTCGATGCTGCGGGCGATCGAGCAGACCAGCCGGCAAAAGATCACGATGATGGAGCTGCCTTCCACCTCCGCCGTCAACAGACGGCGCATTGCCGGCTTTAAGGCGAAGATCACCGCCGCCCTTCTGAAAGATACATCGTTTTACCAGACGCTCGTTGCCGAGTACCTGGCGGAAAACGAAGTCGCACCCGAGCAGCTCGCCGCGGCACTCGCACTGCTGGCCCAAGGCAACCGGACGCTGCTGCTGCCGGAAGAAAAGAGAGAGACGGCGACAACCACCGCCGAGCGACGCCCGAGTGCAAAAAAGATTCAGGGCAGACCTCAGCGGCCGACCACCATCCAGGTGCCGCCGGAAGAAGGCATGGAACGCTACCGCATCGAACTGGGCAACGAGCACGGCATTAAACCCGGCAACATCGTTGGAGCCATTGCCAATGAAGCCGACATCAACAGCCGGTTTATCGGCCGCATCGCCATCTTCGATACCTACAGCACGGTGGACCTGCCCTTCGGCATGCCGGAGGAGACCCTGCGGTTGCTCCACAAGAGTCGGGTCGGCAACAAAACGCTCAAGTTGCAACGCATGGTTGAACCGGGCGACAACGCCGGATATTCGTCCCGAGAGTCAAAGCAGGGAACCAAACCGCCCAAACGCAGCGGCAAACCAACGGAGTCTCCAATCGGTAAGAGCCGAAAAAAGGCTGCTCACAACGGTCCGGCCGTCTGAGGCAAACCATGCTGTGCCACACCTTCTGCCATATTCCCGGTATCGGACTGAAGACGGAACAGAAGCTGTGGGAGGCGGGTATCACCACCTGGGATGAGTGGCGGGATCCAAGCCCCGTTCGACTTTCCGCCATCATCCGGACCGATGCGGCAAGGATCATCGCGAAATCGCAGGTGGCGCTCACCGGCGATCCCGCTTTTTTTACCGGCAATCTTGCCAGCACCGAACCCTGGCGGATCTTTTCCCATTTCCGGGAGAAAACCGTCTACCTCGATATCGAAACTACCGGGCTTGATGACGGCGCCGAGGTGACCGCCATCGCCCTGTACGACGGCCGGGAGATTTTTACCTACGTCAACGGCATCAATCTGGAAGATTTTGTCGACGACATCCTCCGGTATCAGGTGATCGTCACCTACAACGGCAAAAGCTTCGATATTCCTTTCTTAGAGAGATATTTCCGGATCCGGCTGGATCACGCCCAGATCGATCTGCGTCATGTCCTGGCGCGCCTTGGTTTCAAGGGCGGGTTGAAGGGCTGCGAGAAGCAGCTCGGCATGCATCGCGGCACGCTCGACGGGGTGGACGGCTACTTTGCCGTACTGCTCTGGAATCGCTACTGTACCCATAACGACAGTCAGGCACTGGAGACGCTTGTTGCCTACAATGTCGAAGACACGGTGAATCTGGAAAGACTGATGGTCGAGGCCTATAACCGCAACATTTCAGCCACCCCCTTTAGCGAAAACCTCCTCCTGCCCTACCCCGAGCCACCGGCCAACCCTTACCAGGCCGATTACGACTGTGTCGCACGGATCAAACGGTCGCTGGGCAGCTGGCACTCCTGATTGTCGGGTAAATCCGGCATCGCACAGGGGACGAAAATATTTTCGCCCCCTACCTCAGAAATCGATCTCCATGCCTTCCCGGGCGAAAAATATCTCGGTTGGACCGTATTTCCCCGGCTGACAGTAGATTTCCGCCAGGTCGTCGAGGGTGGCGTCGGTCCGGTCCGGATCGTGATGAAACAGCGCGAGCCTCTTCACTCCTGCCCGGTTGGCGGCCTCGATGGCATATTCAATAGCTGTGTGGCCCCAGTTGAGCCGCGCGCCGTATTCGGCGGCGGTGTACTGAGCGTCGTAGATGAGAAGATCCGCGCCGGCGAAAAACTGTTCGACGGCCTTATTCTGTTCGATCGCCACCTCCTCGCCCTCGATGGCCATCGCTTCATCATAGGCCGGATGCGAGGGATCGGTGATGAACAGGTTGCGGAACGGTTCGGTGTCGTAGCAGGTACAAACTGCCTTCTTGCCGTACTCGAACCGATAGCCGAGGGCGGTGATGGGATGGTTGAGCAGTTTGGTACGGAGGACAAGACCCTCACCGAGGTCGATATGCGGGTCTTCCTTCAGTCGGATGTAGTCGATCTCGGAGGCCAGTTCGCCCATGTTGACCGGAAAGTACCGGTATTTCATCTGCCCGCCGACCACCTCTTCCAGGGGATCTTCCTCGAAGGACACCGGTCCGTGGACCTTCAGTTTCGTGCCGGGAATGTAGATGGGCGTAAAAAACGGATACCCCATGATGTGATCCCAGTGGGTATGCGAGAGGAAAATATCCGCCCTGATCGGGCCTTTCGGCAGATCGTTGGCCATGAGGTAATTGCCGAGCGTCCTGATGCCCGAGCCGGCATCGATGATGATGATGCGATTGGCAGGGCCCACCCGCAACTCGGTACAGGCCGTGTTGCCGCCGTACTTCTGGGTTTTCGGCCCGGGACTGGGGATCGAGCCGCGCACCCCCCAGAAACGAATTTTCATACCCTCTCCCGAGCGATCAGATTTTCAGGAAGATTTCCGCTTTTTGAATTTCCTCGGTAACCCGTTGGCCGATACCGCCATACTCCTTCCAGGTTAAACCAACGGATTTCAGGAGAAGATCGATATCGTCGACAGCAGGAAACGGATCGCCGCCATTGCCGTGGTCAAGGATATTGGTGTAGATGTTCCCCAGGGCGACCAGGGCCAGTTGCTGGCTGGATTCCCCTTTGATAATGTCGTTCGTCTCGTGATGAAAACCGATGCACCGGGTAATCACCTTGTTGAGCTTCCATTTGTCGGCGATCATCAGGCCGACCTCCTGATGACCTATGCCCAGCACGTCGACTTCCACATCCTTGAGCGGCAGCTGTTCGTATTTGGCAATATTCAGGGCCTCGATATACTCGTCGCCGAACGGAACCTTGCCGAGATCGTGGAGCAGGCCGCCCAGGAACAATTCTTCCCGTTCCATGACCGACAGACCCTTCGCTTCGCCGAGCAGCTTGGCGCTCACCCCCGCCCCGATGGAATGTGCCCAGAATTTGGCGGTGGGCAGGGCTTTGGACTTCTTTACCCCGGACACGGTCCGGATAATGGCAGTACTGAGCGCCATATTTTTGACGGTATTCATCCCCAGCATGGTGATTGCCCGGGTGAGCGAGGTCACCGTATTGACGAGGGAATAGTACGCCGAATTGATGAGCTTCAAAACCTGTCCGGTCAATACCGGATCAAGCGAGATCACCTTATTGAGTTCATTGGGAGAGGCATCGGTACGACTGCAGATTTCCATAACCTTGCCGACGGTCGTCGACAGGCTTGGCATTTTCTCGATAAATCTCTCGATATCTCTTCTCTGCCTATCCTTCTGTGTTGCCATGCATATCGTGAATATTCAAATGGTTAAACAACCGCCCCAGGGCCTTTCTCCTGCACAGGTATTGTATAGGAAGAATTTCCTCCGGTCAAGGCTCGTCAGGCGTGAGTTTGAAGTTATGGATTGGCCGTTGCCTTCCTGCAGTGGTGCCACGTTTCATGGCGATTTGTTTTCGGTCGAACGGCAGAAGAGGACGGCTTCCCGATAGTTGAGCGTCTTGCCCCCAAAGATGTCGAGAGCGCTGCCGACGGTGCAGTCGAGAAGACCGCGGCCGGCTTCGTTTATCAGCTGCAGGTCGGCAAGATCCCTGATGCCGCCGGCATAGGTGGTGGCGATCGGCGTCCATTGCGAGACTTTTTCGACCAGCTCCGCCTCGATTCCGGCACACTTGCCTTCGACATCGGCGGCATGGATCAGAAATTCGTCACAATGGCGGGCAAGGTCGGCCAAGACGTCGGGTGAGATGATGACGCTGGTGAATTTCTGCCAGCGGTCGGTGACAATAAAGTAGTGCTCCCCTCGCCGGCGACAGCTGAGATCGAGCACGAGGCGCTTCCGGCCGACCGCCTTGACCAGTTTGTTCAGCCTGACCGAATCGATCATCCCGTCGCGGAAGACGTAGGAGGTGACGATGACATGGGAGGCGCCGAGATCGAGCCACCCTGCGGCATTCTCGGCTGTAATGCCGCCGCCAAGCTGCATCCCGCCCGGCCAGGCGGCAAGGGCCTCTTCGGCGGCATGATCGTTGCCCGGCCCCAGCTTGATGATGT
The DNA here is from genome assembly GCA_001799365.1 of Desulfobacterales bacterium GWB2_56_26. Lineage (GTDB taxonomy): Bacteria > Desulfobacterota > Desulfobulbia > Desulfobulbales > Desulfocapsaceae > Desulforhopalus_A. The sequence goes on from MGTI01000076.1 coordinate 11,263, forward strand.
GGCCGCCCGTGAGATTATCGGCGCGGTAGAGTTCGGCAAACCAGGAGGGCGGCTTTTCCGCGACAAAATTGGTGGTGACGGCCTGCGGCTCGCTGTCGTTCAGGGTCGAACCGACAATCTGCTTCACCACCCCGTCATGGAGATCGATGCACGGTCTGAATTTCATTTGTTTTTATACTTTCGAAATGACACTTTAAACAAAAGAAGCGGGATGCTCATGCAAGCACCCCGCTTCAAATTCACAACCCTCTCACCTCTGCCGTAACCGGCTCCGGCAAGATCAACCTTTCTTGATCAGCATCGTGCTCGGATCAAGCATCAGGATGGTGCCCGGATCGAGCTTGCAGGAATCGCATTTCACTATTTCCAGTTTCATGGCGTCGCCCACCGGCTTGATCAGGAGTACGGTCTCGAACAGGCTGTCCACCTCGTGACAGGGAGCCGGCACGCCGTCAAGGCTGACCCGCGGGTCTTCCCGATGACTGACTGCCGAAAACCAGATCATCTTGAGGCCGCGCTCGTTCATGA